>NZ_JBEXEA010000021.1:0-145611 GCF_040606035.1 Streptomyces sp. NPDC005483 | reverse complement strand
AGCTGTTCGATGAACACACCGCCTTCCCCACCGAACTCACCGCCGCAGCTTGACACGTTGAGCGCCTGAGGTGTCTATCCTGCCGCACTCGACCTCCCTCACGACCTGGTCGAGTGGGTCACCATGCTCATCGTCACCCGCGAAGGTGACCGACGGTGCAAACTCCCGCCGCACCAGCGTGCGCTCGTCGCTCTGGTGTACCTGCGCCGCCACGACACCCTCGCCCCGATCGCGGCCGGGTTCGGCATATCCGTCGGAACCGTCCACGCGTACGTCACCAGCGTGACCGGCCTGCTCGCCGAACGAGGCCCCGGCCTGCTCAAGACGGTGCGCGAGCACGATCCGGACTTCGTTCTCCTGGACGGCACACTCGCCGAGTGCGACCGCGTCGGTGACAACCGGGCGAAGTACTCGGCCAAGCACCGCCGGCACGGCGTCAACGTCCAGGTCCTCACCGATCCGGTCGGCGAGCTGCTGTGGATCTCGCCCGTCCTGCCGGGTCGCACCCACGATCTGACCGCAGCCCGCACCCATCGCATCATCCGGATCTGCGAACGCCAGGGTGTCCCTGTCCTCGCCGACCGTGCCTACACCGGCGCCGGCCCCTGGGTCACCACGGGACTCAAACGGCCACCGAGGCGGCGAGCTCACCCTCACCCAGCGCACCGTCAATCGGGCCCTGGCCGCGGCCCAGGCACCGGTCGAACGCGGCATGGCACGGCTGAAATCCTGGCAGATCTTCCGCAGATCCCGCATCAGCCCGAACCGCATGACCGTCATCGCCAAAGCCGTCCTCACCCTGGAGAGGCAACGCTGAAAACGCTCACTGTCTACGCTTCGACACCAGCGACTGACCCAGCGGCCGAGCACATCGTGGAGACCGACCTCGACGTGCCAACCGGTCGGCTCACCATGTCCGGCCCCGGCACCGACCCTGCCGACGGGCCGAGCCTGACTGTTCCCGCTGGGCTGCTACGTGCTCGGGTCTCTTACGTCCCGGCCGGACCACCACGGGTCGGCACTGGTGGGGGTTCCGGTGAGCACTTTCTGTATCAGGTGGATCTCTGGCCCTCCGACCGGGCGTACGGACTCGTCATCGTCAAGCAAGGGCCGGAGGCCTGGGGAGGGTAGGTCCTCATCTACTGCTCGCCTGCCGGCTGAGCCCTAGGTTGTGCAGGCGGGCGATGCCTCTCATCGCGTGATGGACGCCGTCGCCCTTCAAGCGGCAGTCGCGGAGGATCTTCCAGGTCTTCATGCGGGCGAAGGCGTGCCGGCCACGCATGAGAATGCCCCATAGACGGTGTGCCGCCTGGTGCGATCGGCGAAGCGGCGTCACTTGATCGGCTTCAGACGGGCGGGTACACGGGTGGCTACAGGTCTCGGTTGTCTGGAGGGCAAAGCTCCCCCCCAGACAACCGACTTGAAGCTCTAGAAGAACCCAAGTTTCTTCGGGCTGTACGAAACAAGAAGGTTCTTCGTCTGCTGGTAGTGCTCCAGCATCATCTTGTGCGTCTCCCGCCCGATCCCCGACTGCTTGTACCCGCCGAACGCCGCATGCGCCGGATACGCGTGGTAGCAGTTGGTCCAGACGCGGCCCGCCTGGATCGCCCGTCCTGCCCGGTACGCCGTGTTCATGTCCCGGGTCCACACGCCCGCGCCGAGGCCGTACAGCGTGTCGTTGGCGATCTTCATGGCGTCGTCGAAGTCGTCGAAAGACGTCACCGAGACGACGGGGCCGAAGATCTCCTCCTGGAAGATCCGCATACGGTTGTCACCCTCGAAGATCGTCGGCTGGACGTAGTAGCCGCCCTTCAACTCGCCGTCGTACTCGATGCGTTCACCGCCGGTGAGGACCTTCGCGCCCTCCTGCCGGCCGACGTCCAGGTAGGAGAGGATCTTCTCCAGCTGGTCGTTGGAGGCCTGGGCGCCGATCATCGTGTCGGTGTCGAGGGGGTGACCCGGCTTGATGAGCTCGGTGCGGGCGACGGCCGCCTCCAGGAACTCGGCGTAGTTGCCGCGCTGGATCAGGGCCCGGGAGGGGCAGGTGCAGACCTCGCCCTGGTTGAGGGCGAACATCGTGAACCCCTCGAGCGCCTTGTCACGGAAGTCGTCGTCCCGCGCCCAGACGTCGTCGAAGAAGATGTTCGGCGATTTGCCGCCGAGTTCGAGGGTGACCGGCTTGATGTTCTCCGAGGCGTACTGCATGATCAGCCGCCCCGTGGTGGTCTCACCGGTGAACGCCACCTTGGCCACCCGCGGACTCGACGCTAGGGGCTTGCCCGCCTCCACACCGAAGCCGTTGACGATGTTCACCACGCCCGGCGGCAGCAGGTCCGCGATCAGACTCATCCAGTAGTGGAGCGAGGCCGGGGTCTGCTCGGCGGGCTTGATGACGACCGCGTTGCCCGCCGCCAGGGCCGGGGCCAGCTTCCACACCGCCATCAGGATCGGGAAGTTCCACGGGATGATCTGCGCGACGACGCCGAGCGGCTCGTGGAAGTGGTACGCCACCGTGTCGTCGTCGAGCTCGCCGAGCGAACCCTCCTGCGCCCGGATCGCCCCGGCGAAGTACCGGAAGTGGTCGATGGCGAGGGGGATGTCGGCTGCCAGCGTCTCGCGCACCGGCTTGCCGTTCTCCCAGCTTTCCGCGACGGCGAGCTTCTCCAGGTTCGCCTCCATACGGTCGGCGATCTTCAGCAAGATGTCGGAGCGTTCGGTCACCGAGGTACGGCCCCAGCCGGGCGCGGCGGCGTGTGCGGCGTCCAGCGCCCGCTCCACGTCCTCCGCGGTTCCCCGCGCGACCTCGGTGAAGGACTGCCCGTTCACCGGGGACGGGTTGTCGAAGTACTGGCCGCGCGCCGGCGGCACGTACTCGCCCCCGATGAAGTGGTCGTAGCGCGCCTGGTAGGAGACGATCGCGCCCTCGGTGCCGGGTGCCGCGTAACGGGTCATGCTGGCCAGCCTCCTTCAGCAGCGCCGCCCGCCGTTGGGCGGCTCTGCGCGTGAGGCTAGGAGCGCGGACGTTGCAACCACGTTGCCGTCGGCGCGGCCAGCTCCGACTCCAGCGCGGCCAGCCGGGCCCGAACGCTCGCCGTGGGCCGTACGGCCGCGAGGGCCCGCCACACCTCGATGTCGTCCTCGCCCCACGGCGCGTGCGCCCAGTGCGCCAGCAGGTCGGGATCCCGGCGGGCGACCAGCGCCGTCCGCAGCCCGTCCGCGATCCGGCGCCTGAGCCGCACCACCGCCGGCGCCTGCGAGGCCGGCAGCAGCGGACCGGCGTACCCCGTCGCCGCCGCCGCGACCGCCCCGCTCTCCAGCCGCCGCTCGACGATCGCCACGTCGGACTCGACCGGCACGGTCAGCCGGTACGGCCGCGACGCCAGTAGCCCCGGGCCCAACACCCTGCGCAGCCGCGCCAGTTCGGCTCGCAGCGTCACCGGCGTCACCGACTCGTCCTCGTACAGCGCGCACAACAGCTCGTCCCCGGTCAGGCCCTCCGGGTGCCGGGACAGCAGCAGCAGGATCTCGCTGTGCCGGCGGCTGAGCCTGACCCTGCGGCCGTCGCCGGCCAGCAGCGCCTCGTCGCGCCCCAGCGCGCTCAGCTCGGGCCTGTCGGTGGCCGGTTTCTGCGGGAGGAGCAGTGCCAGCTGGGACTCGGCGGCCCGCGCGACCGCCTGGACGAAGCCCAGGCTGTGCGGGTGCGCGAGCCCGTCCCCGCCGGTGATGTCCACGGCCCCCAGCACCCGCCCGGTCCGCGGGTCGTGCACCGGCGCGGCCGCGCAGGTCCACGGCTGCACCCGGCGGATGAAGTGCTCCGCCGCGAACACCTGCACCGGCCGGTCCACCGCGACCGCCGTACCCGGAGCGTTCGTCCCGACAGCGGTCTCCGCCCACCGCGCGCCCGGCACGAAGTTCATCCACTCCGCCTGCCGGCGGGTCCTCGCATGGCCCTCGACCCAGAGCAGCCTGCCGTGCTCGTCGCACACCGCGAGCAGGTGCTCCCCGTCCGAGGCGAAGGTCCCCATCAGTTCACGGAACAGCGGCATCACGTGTGCCAGCGGATGCTCGGCCCGGTACGGACCGAGGTCGCCGTCGCTGAGCTCGACGTCCGCGGTCCCGTCGGGCCCGACACCGGCCCGCGCGGAACGCCGCCACGAGTCGGCCACCACCGGACGCACCGGCCGCTGCACCGTGCCCGCCTCGGTGAACGTCTCGTGCGCGCGCCGCAGCAGCCGGACCCGCTCGGCAGGGTCGGCCCCCGGTTCCAGGGCCACCCAGGGATCGGTCAACTCGGCCTCCCGGAACACGATGCGGCTGGGGACATCGTCACTCCCGGTACGCGCGCAGACAACCTCTTCGACCGGCGTCACCAGAACGACGCCTCGCTCACACGGCGCCGACCATGCTCAGGTAACGCTCCCAGTCCCAGTACGGCCCCGGGTCGGTGTGGTCCGTGCCCGGCACCTCGTAGTGGCCGATGATGTGCGAGCGGTCCCTGGGGATGCCGTATCTCTCGCAGATCCCCGCCGTGAGCTTCGCGGACTCCTGGTACAGGGCCTCGGTGAAGTAGGCCGGCTTGTCCACCCATCCCTCGTGCTCGATCCCGATGCTGCGGGTGTTGTAGTCCCAGTTCCCGGCGTGCCAGGCGACGTCCGCCTCTCTTACGCACTGCGCGACATGACCGTCGGCCGAACGCACGACGTAGTGGGCGGACACCGCCTTCGCCGGGTTGCGGAAGATGTCCAGGGCATCGGTGTAGGAGGTCTGGGTGACATGGATGACCACCCGGTCCACATGGTAGGACCAGGGGCGGTCCGACGCCGTGAAGTTGGAGGGCGTGGCCGGCTGCCACTCGGCGAGCGGGTGGTCGACGGGCTGCGGGGTGGCACCGGCCTGCGCCTCGGGAAGCAGCGCGTACGGCACGGCGGCCAGGACGGCCCCCTTCAGCAGCCTCCGTCTGTCGAGCAGCGGTCTGGCGCGTTCCATGAATCAAGTGCCTTTCGTCTCAGCGGCGTTCAGCCAAGCGGGGTCACCGCGGTCTCACGGAGCCGGTCGTGCGCTCCGCGGTGAGTCTCGCGCGCCGGCAGCCGTTCCTTGCGGATCTCCGCCACGCGGGTGTGGTTGGTGTCGCGGACGAAAGGACCTCGCGAAGACCGCTCGTCCGCCGCAGCTGCGTGCCTCGGCTGAATCACGGTACGGCGGCTGCCCATCGGGCGGAGGAGTGCTCGGTGTTCCGGTGGACGACGTCGGGAATGTGGACAACCCGGTCACCCGATCGGGTGAGTTGACAGGCACTCAGGCCCGTTCGCAGGCGCTCAGGCCCGTTCGCCCACGACCGCCGGGTCGTCCAGCACGGCCCGCACCACCGAGTGCGCGGCCCCCAGCAGCGGACCCTCCGAGCCCAGGCCGGACACGGACACCGGGCAGGCCGGGCCCGCCGTGCGCCGGGCCAGCTCGTCCCGTAGGGAGGGCAGCAGCCAGGGCGCGAGCCCGGCCAGCGCACCGCCGAGCACCACGGCTTCGGGGTCCAGCAGATTGACCGCCCCGGTGAGCGCGATGCCGAGCGCCTCCCCGGCCTCGCGCAGGGCGCTCCGTACGTCCTCGTCGCCGTCCGCGGCGTGCTGCGCGAGGAGTCCGACCCGGTCCTCGCCCGGTTCCAGACCGGCCGCCCGCAGCACCGCCTCCTCGCCGGCGTACTGCTCCAGACAGCCGCGTCCGCCGCACGGGCACCGGGGCCCGTCGGGACGGACCGGAACATGGCCGAGTTCGCCCGCGAAACCGCGGGTGCCGCGCAGCAGTCGCCCGTCCACGACCAGGGCCGCGCCGATGCCGATCTCCGCCGAGACGTGCAGGAAGTCGCGGGGGGTGCCGTCGCCGAGCCAGAGTTCGGCCAGCGCGCCGAAGTTGGCCTCGTTGCCCACGGTCAGCGGGAGGTCCTCGGGCAGCAGAGTGCTCAGGTCCGTGTCGTGCCAGTCGAGGTTCGGGGCGCGGACGACGGTCCGGGCGTCCCGCGCGACCAGACCGGGCACCGCCACCGCGAGACCGGCGGGCCACAGGCCCTCGCCCTCCGCCTGAGCCACCACCTGGCGCACCAGCGAGGCGAGTTCGGCGATCACGGGCTCGGGGGAGCGGCCCCGGTTCGCGCCGTGCCGCACCGCCCGGGAGCGCACCTGTCCGCGCAGATCGACGGCGCAGACCGCGAGGTGGTCCACGCCGATCTCGGCGCCTATCCCGGCAGGTCCGTGCCCGCTGACGGCGAGCGCGGAGCCCGGCCTGCCGACCCGGCCGGGGCGCTCGGGGCCCAGTTCCTCGAGGAGCCCCGAGCGGATGAGTTCGTCGACGAGGGTCGACACCGCGGCCCGGGTCAGGCCGATGCGCGAGGCGACCGCGGCGCGCGACAGCGGTCCCTCGGCGCTCACGGTGTGCATCACACGGGCCAGGTTGCGGCGGCGCATGCCCTGCTGGGTGTCGGGCAGCCGGCGCCCGGGGCCCGCCGGGTGGGCGTCGTGCAGCGGTGCGGTCATGCCTCCCTCACCCCTCAGAGGTCCCCCGCTCCAGCAGCGGCGCCGCGTCGGAGAGTACCCCGGCGATCCTGGCCAGCGTCTCGTCGTCCCGCTCGACCGCCTCCAGCACCGGACCGGCGGCGGTGTTCCAGCGCCGGGCGACCGCACCCGGGTCCTCCCCGGTCAGCAGCCCCGCGGCCTGTGCGGCGGCGCCGAGGGCGACCAGTTCCTTGGCCTCGGGCACCTGGACGGGACGTCCCGAGAGGCGTCGTACGGTCTGCTGCCAGGCCGTGCCCCGGGCGCCGCCGCCGATCAGCAACAGCGGTGTCGAACGGTCCGCGTCCGCGTCGAGCACCAGGTCCAGCGCCCCGAGCAGCGCCTGAACCGCACCGTCGTAGGCGGCCTGGAGGAGCTGGCCGCCGGTGGTGTCGTGGCGCAGGCCGTGCAGCAGCCCGGAGGCGTTCGGCAGGTTCGGGGTGCGCTCGCCGTCCAGGTAGGGCAGCAGGGTGACCCCGGAGACCGGTTCCACGGCCTCGCGGTCCAGGCCCAGCAGGGCGGCGACGCGATCCACGGCGAGGGTGCAGTTCAGGGTGCAGGCCAGCGGCAGCCAGTCGCCGTGGGCGTCGGCGAAGCCCGCGACGGTCCCGGTCGGGTCGGTGGGGCGCCGCTTGGACACCGCGTAGACCGTGCCCGAGGTGCCCAGGCTCATCACCGGCGTCCCTGGGCGCAGCCCGAGGCCGAGCGCGGCGGCCGCGTTGTCGCCGGTGCCGGGGGCGACCAGGGTGCCCTTGGAGAACGGCAGGTCATGGCCGTCGCGCACGGTGCCGGCCACCTCGCCGGGCCGGACCACGCGGGGGAGCAGCGCCGGGTCGAGGCCCACGTGCGCGAGGATCTCGCGGTCGTACGACTCCGTCGCGGACGCCCACCAGCCGGTGCCGGAGGCGTCGCCGCGGTCGGTGGTGCCCTCCCCGGTGAGCCGTTCGGTGAGGTAGTCGTGGGGCAGGCGGACGGCCTTGGTGGCGCGCAGGGCCTCCGGCTCGTGCTCGGCGAGCCAGGCCCACTTCGTGACCGTGAAGGAGGCGCCCGGAACGCTTCCGGTCCGCTCCGCCCAGGCCTTCGGGCCGCCCAGCTCGTTGATGAGGCGCTGGGCCTGAGGTGCCGAGCGGACGTCGTTCCAGAGCATGGCCGGGCGCACCGGCTCGCCCTGCGCGTCCAGCGTGACCAGGCCGTGCTGCTGGCCGCCGATCGACACCGCGGCGGCCTCGCGGGCAGCGTCCCCGCACTGGCGCAGGGCCTCGGACAGCGCGTCCCACCACTGGCGCGGGTCGCTCTCGCGGCCGGCCCCGGAGGACACGGTGTGCGGTGCCTGGCCGCGCGCGACGACCTGGCCGGTGGCCGCGTCCACCACCAGCGCCTTGGTGGACTGGGTGGACGTGTCCACGCCGACGACGAGCGGACCCTCGGCTGCTGACATCGGGCTCTCCCTTTTTGCGCGGCCTCTTGGCGCGGCTCATGATCTTGATGCGGTTCGTGTCTCCCTCCGGAGACACCTTGTCTCTTCCCGGAGACGTGTGTGCATACTAATTTGTAAACCGCCATGACGAAATAGTCCGGAGCAGCAAGGAGCCGCGTCATGAACTACCAGCCCACCCCCGAGGACAGGTTCACCTTCGGCCTGTGGACCGTCGGCTGGCAGGGAAGGGACCCGTTCGGCGACGCCACCCGCCGTGCCCTCGACCCGGTCGAGACGGTGCAGCGCCTGGCCGAGCTCGGCGCTCACGGCGTGACCTTCCACGACGACGACCTGATCCCCTTCGGGGCGTCGGACAGTGCGCGTGAGGGCCACATCAAGCGCTTCCGCGAGGCCCTGGACGCGACCGGCATGAAGGTGCCGATGGCGACCACCAACCTCTTCACGCACCCCGTCTTCAAGGACGGCGCGTTCACCGCCAACGACCGCGACGTGCGCCGGTACGCGCTGCGCAAGACGATCCGCAACATCGACCTGGCGGTCGAGCTCGGCGCCGAGACCTACGTCGCCTGGGGCGGCCGCGAGGGCGCCGAGTCCGGCGGGGCCAAGGACGTGCGCGTCGCCCTCGACCGCATGAAGGAGGCCTTCGACCTCCTCGGCGAGTACGTCACCGAGCAGGGCTACGACCTGCGCTTCGCCATCGAGCCCAAGCCGAACGAGCCGCGCGGCGACATCCTGCTGCCCACGGTCGGCCACGCGCTCGCGTTCATCGAGCGCCTGGAGCGCCCCGAGCTGTACGGCGTGAACCCCGAGGTCGGCCACGAGCAGATGGCCGGTCTGAACTTCCCGCACGGCATCGCGCAGGCCCTGTGGGCGGGCAAGCTCTTCCACATCGACCTCAACGGTCAGTCCGGCATCAAGTACGACCAGGACCTCCGCTTCGGCGCCGGCGACCTGCGTGCCGCCTTCTGGCTCGTCGACCTCCTGGAGAGCGCCGGTTACGCCGGTCCCAAGCACTTCGACTTCAAGCCCCCGCGGACCGAGGACTTCGACGGCGTGTGGGCTTCGGCCGCGGGCTGCATGCGCAACTACCTCATCCTCAAGGAGCGTGCGGCCGCCTTCCGGGCCGACCCGCAGGTCCAGGAGGCGCTGCGTGCCTCGCGCCTGGACGAGCTGGCCCAGCAGACGGCGGCGGACGGCCTGAAGTCGCTCCTCGCAGACCGCAGCGCCTTCGAGGACTTCGATGTGGAAGCGGCCGCGGCTCGCGGCATGGCCTTCGAGCAGCTCGACCAGCTCGCCATGGACCACCTGCTGGGTGCGCGCGGCTGAACGGAGTACACGCGCGTGTGCCGTCGGCCGTGAGGGGCCTTTGTCGACGGCACGCGCCCGTGCGCCGCGACCCTCGCGCGGAATGTTCCGGAATCGTGCGATCCACGGCATGAGGCCGTATCAACGTCCGCGCGGGGGTCGCCTCGTGAGCGGTTCGAGGTGACTCTGGGCGGTATGGCCACGCCGCCCGTACCGCCTCGGCCGCCCGGACCGCCGGGTGACACCCCGCCTCCGGGCGGTGGCTTCGGACCGCCTCCCGACGACTTCGGGCGCAACGGCCCGCACCCTTACGGCACCATGCCGTCGACCCAGCCGATGTCGGCCGTGGGCGACGGCCCGGGCGGACGCGGTCCCGGCGCCCCGCGACGACGCCCTGGCCCGTTGTTCGCCCTCCTGGCCGTGATCGCTGCGGCCGTGGCCGTCGCCGTCGTGGTCTTCATGGCATCGGGCAGCGACGACTCACCGGACAAGAGCCCGGCCTCGCAGACCAGCACCAGCGGTTCGCCCGAACCGTCGTTCAGCCTGCCCACACAGCTGCCCAGCGAGTTGCCGAGCGAGCTCCCGTCGCAGTTCCCGAGCGACATCCCCAGCGAGTTCCCGAGCGACCTGGAGTCGTTGCTGCCGTCTGCGTTCGGGTGAGTCAGAGGCGGTGCGGCAGCCGGACGTACGTCACCGTCGTCTCCACCCCGCTGTCGACCAGCCGGCCGGCGGCGTCGAACGCACCGGATCCGTCCGTCATCCCGAAGTCGTTGTCGTTGATCAGGGCGAGCGTGTCGTGGTCCACGCGCGCGACGCCCTCGATCTTCCCGGGCACGCCGGCGACGGTGCCCAGGTCGACGACCAGCTTCTTGGCGAGCAGGGGAACTCCCGAGGCCGCCGGATCGCCGAGCTGCTCCAGCGACGGGGACGTGGTGTCGTCGTCCCAGGCGCTGCCGAGGATGTTTGCGGACCGGTCCAGGCGCGCCAGTTGAAGCCGTGCGGCCTTGTCGGTGCGCTCCTCGACCAGCAGCCGGTCGCCGCCCACGGCGACCACCGAGGAGATCTTCAGCTCGGAGGTGTCGTCCTCATTGGGGTCCACCACGTTCACCGGGTCGAAGCGGTACGCGTACTCGGCGGTGACCGCCTTCCTCTTCGGCGAGAAACGCAGCAGCCGAGTCGTCCGTGAGGCCTCTCCGGCGGCTGTGTCCGGCAGGGACAGCGGGCTCTGCACGGCCAGCACCAGGTCGCCGCCGGGCAGTTGGGCGAGCCCCTCGAAGCCCCGGTTGATCTTCCGGTGCAGCAGGACGGAAGGCAGCGCCTCCACCACCGGGTAGTCGGCGCCGGTGAGGCCGAGTCCCTCGGGGACGTATCGCGTGAGGACCTTCCCGCGCGCGGAGACGTGCACCAGGCTCGGCCCGTACTCGTCGACGAGCCAGAAGCTTCCGTCCGCCGCCCGCACGACGCCCTCGGTGTCCAGGCCGTTCGGGTTGTACGACAGCGCCGTGAGCGCGTTGTAGCCGTACGGTGCCTCGTCGCGCCCCCGCTGGTCGGGTAGCCCGGTGACGGGCTTGCCGGAGGCGGTGGTGATCGGGATCGCGTCGAGCACCTTCACGGTGTCACCCGAGACGCGGATCCTCACGATCGCCGGGTCGAAGCCCGGGACCGGGAACGTGCGGCGCTTGGTGCCGGCCACCTTGATCTGGCCGTTGGGCCCGCGGTCGGTGACGGTCCAGAACTCGCCCTTGCGGCCCGTCGGGTAGATGTCACTGCCGATGCCCCCGAGGTCCACCCCGCGGTCGTCGTCCACCGTGCCCGGCAGCAGCCGGTTGCTGAACGTGCCGAGCGGGATGTCGCCGAGCGTCGCCGTACGCACGACACGCGCCTCGCCGGACGGGGCGCCCATGGCCGGGCCCGCCGCGATCAGGGCGACGACCAGGGCGAGGGGTACACCCGCCGCTGCGGTGCGTCTGACGGGGCGTCGGCCGGTGGGGCGCGGGGACATGGGGCCTCCTGGGGACCAAGTTCGCTGACATCGGCCAGATTTGGGCCCCGCCCGGAATGCCGTGCAACCGACGGGTGAACGGCAGGCGTCGGACGCGCGTCGGCCCGACCTCGCTGCGCGCGCGTGGCGCGTGCTCAGCCGCGGGAGCGGTGGGGTGGCCGGTGCGGGCCCAGTCCTTGAAGCACATCGCCGAGTTCGTCCGCCGTGAGCGCGGGGGGCGGGAGAGGCGCGACGGCCGGAGAGGCACGCAGACCGTCGAGGAGCAGGGCGAGAGGGCGGCGCCAGGCTTCGGGGTCGACGGCCGAGGTGAGGGAGGGAACGGCCCGGCCGAGCGCGGCCAGGGCGAAGAGAACGTCCTCCGTCGTGACGTCCGCCCGGATGCTTCCCGCCTCGCGCCCACGCCGCAGGAGCAACTCCATGGTCGCCCGGTTGTGGGCGTGCACGGCCTGCAGCGACTCGACGCCCTCGAGGTGTGTGGTCATCAGGTCGTTCGTCCCGCGATCGGTGGCCAGGACGGAGAACACCACCTCCACGTACCCCGCGAGCCCCG
The DNA here is from genome assembly GCF_040606035.1 of Streptomyces sp. NPDC005483. Lineage (NCBI taxonomy): Bacteria > Bacillati > Actinomycetota > Actinomycetes > Kitasatosporales > Streptomycetaceae > Streptomyces > Streptomyces sp. NPDC005483. The sequence goes on along the minus strand of NZ_JBEXEA010000021.1, from coordinate 133,777 downwards.
CCCAGGGATCCGTGGCCTCCCGAGCCCGCTCACCCGCGGCCATGGTGTCCGCCAGCGGGTCACGGAAGACCGCGTCGACCAGGGCGGCGCGGCTCGGGAAATGCCGGTAGAGCGTGGCGTTGCCCACCCCGGCCCTCCGTGCGATCACGTCCAGGGGTGCCTCCAGTCCCTGCTCCGTGAACACCTCGTGAGCGGCCTCGACCAGCGACTCCCTGTTGCGTCGCGCATCGCGACGCCGTACCGGCGCCGTCGCGTCGTCCGTCATGATCGCCCCTTCGCACTACCGGGGAGTGCTCCCCGGTAGTGATACTATCGTCGAGCCAGGAAGTGGGGAGTGGTCCCCATTTATCGTGGGAGGGGTGAGGTATGGGCAGTACGGCGCTCGTCCTCGGCGGGGGTGGTCACGTCGGCGGAGCCTGGATGACGGGGGTTCTCTCCGGTCTGTGCGACGCCGGTGTCGACCCCTCCCGCGCGGATGTCGTCATCGGGACCTCGGCCGGCGCGATCTTCGGTTCGCGTCTCCTCGCGGGGGAGCCCGCGCGCGAGCTGTACGAACGTCAACTGGCCCGGGCCGACGGAGTGGGTCTCGATGTGACTCTCACTCAGACGCTTCGCTTTCTGTGGGCCGCCCTGGGCTCCCGCGATCCCGAGCGTTCCGTGCTGCGCCTCGGGCACGCGGCGCTGAAGGCGCGCACAGGTCCCGAGTCCGATGTGTACGACGCCCTGGCTCCGCTGCTGCGGAGCCTGGGAGGCTGGCCCGACCGCGCACTGTGGATCACGGCCGTGGACGCCCACTCGGGGCAACTGGCGGCCTTCGACGCCGACTCGGACGTCACGCTCGTCGAAGCCGTCGTAGCGAGCTGCGCCGTTCCCGTCGTCTGGCCCCCGATCACCTTGCGCGGTCGCCGCTGGATGGACGGCGGCAGCCGCGCCACGGCCAACATCCACCTCGCCCGCGGCCATCACCACGTCCTGGCCATCGCCCCGATCCCCGCCGCCGTGGGCCCCCATCCCGGCGCCGAGCAGCAGGCGGCGGTCCTTGCTGCCGAAGGCGCCCACGTCACCCTCGTGACCCCGGACCGAGCCGCACGCCGGGCCATGGGCCGCGATCTGACGTCCGACGCGCGCCGCCCCGCTGCCGCCCGTGCCGGCCACGCCCAGGCGACCGCACTCGCGGCCTCGGTGCACGCGGTCTGGCGTGCCGAGAGGTAGGGGCCGGACCGGGACGCCATAAACCTGACGACCCCGACCGGAAGGAATCACCGTGCCCGCGCCCACTCTCGAAGAGCTGGCCCCGGACGGCCATGACCTGGCCGCGGACCCGTACCCGGTGTACGCCGCGCTGCGGGCCAAGGGCCCCGTGCACCGCGTCCACGTCCCCGGAACCGGTGAGACCTGGCTCGTCGTGGCCCATGACGCGGCGCGAGCCGCGCTGACCGACCCGCGCCTGCGCAACGACCTCCGGCATTCCTCGTCCTGGCGGAGCGACGGCGGACACGCCGTCGGCCGTAACATGCTGCAGACCGACCCTCCGCAGCACACCCGGCTGCGTCGACTGGTGGCGGCCCACTTCACGGCAGGCAGGATCACCGCGCTGCGACCGAGAATCGAAGCCACAGCCCTGGAACTCCTGGACGCGCTGCCGGAGCGGGGAACGGCGGACCTGGTCGCCCGGTACGCGCTGCCACTGCCTGTCACGGTGATCTGCGACATTCTGGACGTGCCCGCGGCCGACCGCACGGCCTTCCACGCCTGGGCCGACGAACTCGTCATGCCCACCTCGCCCGAGACGGCGAACGCCGCCGCGGCCTCGCTGACCGAGTACCTCGCCGGTCTGATCGCCCGAGGGCGCGAACGGCGGGCGTCAGGACTGCTCGGAGACCTCGTGGCAGCCACGGATCTGACCGCCGATGAGCTCCTCGGCATGGCGTTCCTGATCCTCGTGGCCGGCCACGAGACGACCGTGGACCTGATCTCAGGAACCCTCCACGCCCTGCTGACCCACCCGGATCAACTCGCCCTGCTCCGCACCGAACCGGATCTGACCGGCCAGGCCGTCGAGGAGTCCCTGCGCTACAACTCACCCGTCCACGCAACGGTGTTCCGCTTCGCGGCCGAGCCGCTCGACATCGGCGGCACCCGGATCGCGGCAGGCGATGCCGTGCAGGTCTCACTCGCCGCGGCCTCCCGCGATCCACTGCGCTTCCCCGACCCCGACCGCTTCGACCTACGGCGTCCCACGCGCGCGCACCTGGGATTCGGTCACGGTCCGCACCACTGCCTGGGCGCTCAACTGGCCCGCGCGGAGGCGGCCGTCGCTCTGCGCCTGCTGCTGCGCCACCGCCCCGCTCTCGCCTTCGCGACCGACCCGCACGCATTGACCTGGCGCAGCAGCATGCTCCTGAGGGGCCTCGCCGAACTACCGCTGTGGGTCGGCTGAGGCGAGCTCCGCAGAGGCAAGAGCCGTCGCCGGATCCAGGGCCGCCGCGCCCGCGAGTGTCCAGCGTCCCCGCTCCTTCCGGTACGGCCACCACCGACCGTCCCGACCCAGGCGCACCTGGGCCGACGCGTCGGCGGCCGTCCACCGGTTGCCGTCCGCCGTGAACGTCGGCCGTTCGTCCTCGTCCCAGGCGGAGTCCAGGGCGGCACACGCGCGTGCGAGGGTGCCGTCCGAAGGCTCCCATGTCTCCTCCAGCACGGACAGCGCGTCCGCACCACCGAGCCCCCATGCGCGCGTAGCCTCCGCCAGCGACTGGGAATCGCGCCCCGAGCCGGAGGCGAGCCGTTCCGCCAGCGCCTGGTCGGGAGCTGCGACGGCAAGGCGTACGGCGTCCTGGGCGACCGCCAATTCGGGAACGGAGGCGGGGCGTTCGGACGGCTGCCGAAGTGCCTCCGCGAGCAGTCGATGAGCCTCTGCTGCGGTCCTGGCGGCCAGATGGCGGACGGCGACGGGGTCGACTCCCGGTCCCGGCGGGACCTCGGTGTCCAGCGACGGCGGCAGACCGGGCTCCTCGGGCAGCTCCACGGGTGCGGGAAGGGGCGGCAGGATGTCGCCGGCCGCATACGCCTCGGCGGCATCCACCCCCTCCGGTTCGGCAGACTCCTCCGCGGGCACGGCGCTGCGCGCCTGGACATCGCCCAGGAGGGCGTGTTCTCCGCGACCGCGCATCAGCAGCAGCACGAAGGGGTCCTGGTCCAGCAGCCGTGCCACCTGGTAGCAGAGGGCCGCCGTGTGCCCGCAGTGGTCCCAGGCACCGCAGTCGCACTCCGGTTCCAGGTCGCCCAGCCCCGGCAGGAGTTCGATGCCCTCGGACGCCGCGTCCTCCACCAGATGCGGCGGCATCTCGCGGTCCAGCAGCGCGGCGACGTGCCCGGCCCGTTCGACGGCCAGGTCGAGGAGGCGGTCCCACTGCTCGGCCGGCAGCTCGGCCAGCAGGACGTCGGCACGGTGCACGGTGCGGTCACGGTCCAGGACGACGGCCGTGATGCGTCCGGGACGTACCGACACCGCGCCCACGGCGCCCTCGCGTGCGAGCCTGCGGCCCGTCTTCACCTGCGCCGAGTCCAGTGCGGTGTCCTCCAGCGCCCGCAGCCAGGCCCGGCCCCACCACGTCTGCGCGAAACCCCGCCCGTGCGCGGGCGGCAGCGCCGCGAACGTGCGCTCCGTGTCACCCTCGTGTCCGGTCATCGCGCGCCCCCTCGCAGTTCCACCAGATCGGCCAGCTCCGCGTCCGTCAGCTCGGTCAGTGCCGCCTCGCCGGAGCCGAGCACCGCGTCGGCCAACTCCCGCTTGCGGCGCAGCATGTCGGCGATGCGGTCCTCGACCGTCCCCTCGGCGACCAGCCGGTGAACCTGCACGGGGCGCGTCTGCCCGATGCGGTACGCGCGGTCGGTGGCCTGCGCCTCGACGGCCGGGTTCCACCAGCGGTCGTAGTGCACGACGTGCTCGGCCCGGGTGAGGTTCAGGCCGGTCCCCGCCGCCTTCAACGAGAGCAGGAACACGGGCACTTCGCCCTCTTGGAACCGTCGCACCATCGCCTCACGCCGGGCCACCGGTGTCCCGCCGTGCAGGAACTGCGACGGCAGGCCGCGAGCCGCGAGATGCCGCTCGATCAGACGGGCCATGCGCACGTACTGCGTGAACACCAGGACGCACGCCCCTTCGGCGACGATGGTGTCGAGGAGCTCGTCCAGCAGTTCCAGCTTTCCGGAACGGCCGGCGATCCTCGGCTGCTCCTCCTTGAGGAACTGCGCCGGGTGGTTGCAGATCTGCTTCAGCCCCGTCAGCAGTTTCACGATCAGCCCGCGCCGCGCCATGCTGTCCGCCCGGGAGATCTCCGCCAGGGTCTCGCGCACCACTGCCTCGTACAGGCCGGTCTGCTCAGGGGTGAGCGACACGGCACGGTCGGTCTCGGTCTTCGGCGGCAGTTCCGGGGCGATTCCCGGATCGGACTTGCGGCGTCGCAGCAGGAAGGGGCGCACGAGCCGGGCGAGGCGTTCCGCGGCGGCCGGGTCCTGACCGCTCTCGACGGCCTGCGCGTACCGGGCGCGGAAGGTGCCGAGCCGGCCCAGCAGACCCGGAGTCGTCCAGTCGAGGATCGCCCACAGCTCAGACAGGTTGTTCTCCACTGGGGTTCCGGTGAGCGCCACGCGTGCGCGTGCCCCGATCGAGCGCAGTTCTCGTGCGGTCGCCGAGTACGGGTTCTTCACGTGCTGCGCCTCGTCCGCCACGACCATCCCCCACGCGGTTTCGCCGAGCCGTGGTGCGTCCAGGCGCATCGTGCCGTACGTGGTGAGCACGAACTCCCCGTCGCCCAGGCCGTCGAGCTCGCGCCGCGGACCGTGGAAGCGGCGCACGCGGGTTCCCGGTGCGAACTTCTCGATCTCGCGCTGCCAGTTGCCCATCAGGGACGTCGGACACACGACGAGGGTGGGGCCGGCGGTCGCCGGGTCGGTCTGCCGGTGCAGGTGAAGTGCGATGAGGGTGATCGTCTTGCCGAGTCCCATGTCGTCGGCCAGACAGCAGCCGAGGCCCGAGGACGTCATACGGGCCAGCCAGTTCAGGCCCCGGCGCTGGTAGTCCCTCAGGGGCGAGGCGAGTGCGGCGGGTTGCGGGACCGGCTCCTGGGCCTCCGGGTCCGCCAGCCGGTCCCGCAGGGCCGCCAGCCACCCGGTGGGCTGCACGTCGACCTTGCGGCCGTCGACGTCGGCGGAGCCCGTCAGAGCGGCCCTCAGAGCGTCGACGGGCGTCACCTTGTGGTCCTGCCGGTCACGGGCCCGGCGCACCTCCTGCGGGTCGACCAGCACCCACTGGTCACGCAGTCGCACCACAGGACGGTTGGCCTCGGCGAGCCGGTCCAGCTCCTCGCGCGTGAGCTGCTGGTCGCCCAGCGCGAACCACCAGTCGAACGCGAGCAGGGCGTCGGCGGACAGGAACGACGGAGCGTCCGACTCCACGCGGTCGCGGTCGTCCGGCGGACCGATCCTCGCGCGCGTGGTGAGCTTTCTGGCCATGTCCTTCGGCCAGTGCACCTCGACGCCGAGGTCGAAGAGAGCTCGCGCGCCCGCGCCGAGCAGATCGGTGATCTCCTCGTCGGCGAGTTCGACCGCGTCCGGGACGGCCGCCGAGAGCAGCGGGGCGAGCGGGGGCCACGCGCGTGCAGCCCTGCGGAGCGCGAGCAGGCCGTCCATCCGCGCGTGGGAGCCGAAGGCACTGGCGCCGCCCCACACGTCGGCGGCGTCGGCCACGATCGTCGGATCGCTCACGCTGTGCACCTGGAGAACGGCCCGGAAGACCGGTGCCTCACCGGTGGCCAGGCCGCGCACCTCGATCCGCAACGAGACGCGTACGCCCGCGTCGTGGCCCGCCGCGACATCCGCCGCCCACGCACGCTGCTCGGGCACGTGCTGTGCTTGCTGGACGGCGTAGACGGGTCCGCCCGTCACGAGGGGTGCCGCGGGGGAGCGGGGCAGGGCGTCGCCGACGGCGTCCAGGAAAGCACGCAGCAACTGTTCGGGGCCGGGCAGCCGGAGCGGTCCGGCGGTGCTCAGCGGTACGGCGTGCGCCTCGGGCGGCATCGCCGCCGCGAGCCGGCGGACCCGCTCGACGTCCGCGGCGCCCAGGGGACCCACACGCCAGGCGTCGTGGTCGGTGGGGGACAGACCGGGCAACAGCAGCCCGCGGGCCACGCACTGCAGGGCAAGGACGGCCGCGGCACCCCAGAAGACGGTGGCCCGGTGCCCGTGCGTGGAGGTACGCGCACGCGTGAGGACCGGCAGGGCGGCACGGACCGGGAGCAGCGCCGCCGGCAGGCTCACCAGCTCCACACCGCCGTCGCCGGGAACGACGAGCGCCAGGTCCTCGACCGTCCCCGCCGCGACCGGCGGCGGCGGAGCACCGTCGAGCCGCCAGAAGGCCACACGGCCCGTGCGGGCCGGGTCGCCGGGCACGAACGCGGAGCAGCACGAGGCCAGTTCGGAGATCTCGGACGGTGATGCCGCGGGGAACCTCTGCACAGAGATCGCGGGACTCCTCAAATTTGACTACGTCGTCGGGGTGGTCGAGGGTACATCATCTCTCAGGCATGTCGGACCGTGGTCTAGGTCACTCTCGCCGGGGGTGTCGTCAACCCCCCTGTGTGCCCGGTGCTGCCCCCAGTGCATACACGGGGGGTTGCCGCATGGTCGCGGCAGGTCACCGTTTCGTACATTTCCTCAGGTCAGCGCGTTTCCTGAGAGAGCCGGAGTCCGGACATGCCCCAGAGCGCCGCAACCGTCGCACCTCACCCGCGCGGTACCTCCGGCTCCCCGCCCGGTGGAAGTGATTTCGCACCGCTCCTGCGCGCGGTGAGGGGCCAGGGCCTCCTGGACCGCCGCCACGGCTGGTACGCCCGGGCCGTCGCCGTCAACGCGCTCGCCCTCGCCGGGCTCGTGACAGCCGTCGCCCTGTCCGGCGACTCCTGGTGGACCCTGCTGCTGGCCCCGCTCCTCGCCGTGTTCTGCGCCCGCACCGCCTTCATAGGGCACGACGCGGGCCACGCACAGATCACCGGCGACAAGGCGGTCGGCCGCGTCATCGGCCTCATCCACGGCAACCTGCTGCTCGGCATGAGCTACTCCTGGTGGAACCACAAACACAACCGCCACCACGCCAACCCCAACCACATCGACAAGGACCCCGACGTCGCCGCCGACGTCCTCGTCTTCACCGGAGAACAGGCGAAGGCACGCACCGGCTTCAGGCGCCGGCTCACCCGCCACCAGGCCTGGCTGTTCTTCCCGCTCACCCTCCTCGAAGGCATCGCCCTGAAGATCCAGGGCTTCCGGGATCTGCGCCGACAGGCGCCGGGGGAGCGTGCCGCGGAGGGTACTCTCCTGGTGACCCACCTCGCTGCCTACGCCACGCTGCTGCTGACCACCATGTCCCCCGCGAAGGCGCTCGCCTTCGCGGTGATCCACCAGGCGCTGTTCGGCCTGCACCTCGGGATGGCCTTCGCCCCCAACCACAAGGGCATGGAGATGCCGGACCCGGACGGCGAGTCCTGGGGCCACCTGCGCCGCCAGGTGCTCACCTCCCGCAACATCCGCGGCGGCATCCTCACCGACTGGTTCCTCGGCGGCCTCAACTACCAGATCGAGCACCACCTCTTCCCCAGCATGCCCCGGCCCCACCTGCGCCTCGCGCAGCCACTGGTACGCGCCCACTGCCGAGATCTGGGTATCCCCTACACGGAGACCGGACTCGTCGACTCCTACCGACAGGCCCTGAGCCACATGCACGAGGTGGGCGAACCGCTGCGGGCGGACCGCTAGGAGGCGCGCATCCGGGGCGTCTCGGGGCGAGGTCTCAGGGATGTCTCAGGGTCGCCATGCGGAACTGCAGGAAGCGCGGACCCGTTTTTCTGGTCAGAGAGCGGCAACCGCCGCGAAGGAGGCGACGCACATGTCGAAGAACGCGAAGATCGCCGCAGGGGGAGTGGCGGTCGGGCTGCTTCTGCTGTTCTGGCTGCCCTGGTGGGCCGCATTCCTGATCATCCTGGGAGTCCCGGCCGCCGCCTACCTCACACTGGACCCCTCACAGCGGCGCAGGCTGCGCCGCGTCACCCGCAAGGAACTCGGCCGCTGACGCACCGGCACCGCCCGGGATCCGACAGTCCCGGGCGGTGCGGGTGCGGCGACTCAGCTGGGACGTACGGCCATCTTGTCCAGCGCCTCCAGCAGCCCCGGCAGCTCCGGGCCCCGGCCCACCGGCAGGACCTCCCCGGGCTGGTCGTCGAGCAGCACGAACGCGATGTCGTCGGTCCTGGCCACCAGGGACCAGCCAGGACCGTCGGCGCGCAGCATCCGCGCGTCACCCGACGCGAAGGACGACCGGACCCGCCCGAGGGGCGGCGGCGAGTCCACGTAGGCGCGGGCCGCCGCGAGGACGCGCCGGACGCCGCTGTGCCCCTTGGGCGCTTCCTTCCGGGTCCCACCACCGGAGACCGTCGGTCCCGCGGCCTTGCCGCCCACGGCCTCGTCGCCGATGGCCCCGTCCTCCGAGGCGTCGCGGGCCGAGCCGTCACCGCCCGTTGTCCCGCCGGCCACGGTCTCGCCGCCCGGGGTCTCGACCGCCGCGGCCTTGTCGCCCCCTGCGGGCCCGCCGTTCGGGCTCAGGAAGGCCGCGTCGTCGATCTGTTCCCGCCACGTCGCCCACTGGAGCGCGATCTCATCAGCGCCCAGACGCCGCTGGGCGGACCCCCACGTGGACGTGTCAGGCGGCGTCAGTGGCGGGCCGTCGCCTGCCTCGGGATCGGGGTCGTGCGGCGCCGGCACACCGGGCGCGGCGACGGCGACCGCGAGCGGCCAGCCCGGAAGGGCGGCCACGACCGTGTGCTCCGCGGGCGACAGGTCGTACTCCATGCCGCAGTCCCAGGAGGCGATGGCGACGGCGACCAGCGACACGTCGTCGACGACGACGGTCCACCGGGCACCGTCACCGTCCTGGCCGATCACCAGGCCGTACCCGTCGGCCAGCGGTGCCAGACCGAGCGCCGCGCAGGCCTCCGGATAGTCGTCGCCCAGCACGCTCGGGAACTTCGCCGGCGTCAGCAGCACCGCCGTCAGCACATAGAGCGCGTCGTCCGCGGCGGCGACGGTGTCCTCGTCCGTCCCGGCCATCCCAGCCTCCCCATCGGTTCGTCCAACGGCGCGCACCCTAGTGTGCGAGGAAGGCGCTTGTCACGACTCCCAAGAACACCCGGAGCTGCAGTTTTCCGGCTGGACGGGGGCGAATCGACCCCTCCTTGCCGACCGCTCAGGCCGCCGGCAGTCCGAGGAGCGCACGTGCCACCGTACGCGGAGACTCGTCGCGCTCCCGCGCCAGGGCGATGACGGCCCGGCACGCGAGCTCGTTGACCCCGAACGACAGTGCCTCCGGCGAGACCCAGGCCGAGGTCTCCTCGATCCGGTCCTGATCGTCCTCCGCGCACGCCGAGACGTACGCGGCGGCGGCCTCGAACAGATTGTGCGTTCGGGTCTCCTGGCCGGTGGGAGCCTCGGTGCGCAACGAATTGACGAATCTGGTGCTGGACCTGCGGATCCTGCCCCACATGCCGACCACCTTCCCCCTGCGTGATGTGATCCCGTCGGACGTTCGTCTCTGCTACCCAACGTAGAGTCGGAACTCCGCCCGCAGAAGGGGCGGACGGCCCGATACGGGGTGTTCTCCTGTCGCCCGGATGGGCCGGAAAACGGTCGACCAGCTGTGCGGGACGCGATACTTGTGTCTTCTCGCGAGTTGGCGACCAAGGGGGTGGTCCGGTGAACTCTGCCGGAGAGGCAGGCCGTTGGGGAGAAGACGGCGGCAGGGGCGGACGGCATGCCGTCGTCGTGGGCGGGAGCCTCGCAGGGCTTCTCGCGGCGCACGTCCTGGCCGGGCACGCCGACCGGGTGACCGTCGTCGAGCGCGACCGGTTCCCGGAGGGCCCGGCGCCACGGCCCGGCGTGCCCCAGGGCCGACATCCGCACGTTCTGCTCCAGGGCGGACAAACGGCCCTGGAATCGCTGCTGCCGGGGTTCCTGGCGGAGCTGCGGGAGGCGGGGGCGCCTCGGGTGGGCATGCCGACCGACATGGTGCTGTGGCAGAGCGGCCGCTGGTTACGGCGGGTGCCGGCGACCACGCACATCTACACCGGCTCCCGCGCGCAGCTCGAGGAACTTGTGCGGCGGCGGATCCTCGCCGACCCGGTGATCAGCGTGCTGGAGGGGACCGACGTCGTCGGGTTCCTCGGTGACGCCACGCGCGTGCGGGGCGTGCTGGTGCGGGACCGCTCCGGCGGCACCCGCGCGGAGTCCCGCCCCCTTGAGGCCGATCTGGTGGTCGACGCCTCCGGCAGCGGTACGAAGGCTCCGCAGTGGTTCGCGGCGATCGGCGCCCAGGGTCCGCACGAGGAGACCATCGACACCGGTCTCGCGTACGCCTCCCGCGTCTATCGCGGCACGAGCGGCGCCCTCGACGGCGAGACCCGCGGCTACTACGCCTATCCCGACCCCGAGCAGGTGCACGCCGGTGGTGCGCTGCCCCTGGAGGACGGCAGCCACCTGGTGATCGTCTCAGGCCTGCGCGGCAACGAGCCGCCCACGGGAGACGACGAGTTCGTGACGTACGCCAAGAGGTTGCCGCATCCGCTGCTGCACCGGTGGCTGGACGAGGCTGAACCGCTCTCCCCGGCGTTCGGCTACCGACGGACCGCGAACGTCCGCCGACGCTACGACCTTGCTGGCCATCCGGCGGGATTCCTCGCCACCGGCGACGCCCTGTGCACCTTCAACCCGATCTACGGGCAGGGGATGGCCGTCGCCGCGATGAGCGCGGTCGCCCTGCGCGACGCGCTGGCCGACCGGCGCCGGACGCCGACGACACGGCGCGTGCAGCAGGCGCTCCTCGAGGCGTCCCGGTTGGCGTGGGACATCTCCGCCGGGGCGGACCGCAAGATGCCGGGCGCGGTCGGCACCGCGATCGACGGTGGGCCCGCGGACCAGGTCGCAGGGTGGTACCTGAGCCGCGTCCAGGAGCGGGCCCCCGGCGACCCCGTCGTCGGGCAGGCATTCCGTGCCGTCCTGACCCTCTCCGCGCCCGTCACCGCGCTGTTCGCTCCGGCCGTGGCCAGAGCCGTCCTGTTCGGCCCGCCCGCGCCTACGCCCAGCGAGCCGCCCGCGACACCGGAGGAGTCCGGGTTCGGGGCGCAGAGATCACTGTGAACCCCGGCGCCGGGTCCGCGCCTACGAAGAGCCCGCGTCGAGTGACGCGATCGTCTCCCGCAGCCAGCTGAGTTCGGCCCGGGACGTGGCGCGGGCGATGGTCAGCACACCGCGCCGGAAGGGATCGTCCAACTCCTCGGCGCTCAGCGGGCGGTCGCCCTCGTAGAAGAAGCTCGCGGGCTCCTCCAGGAAGGTGAGCCGGCGCCGCAGAACGGCCGCCTGCGCGCCCGCGTCGTCCAGGTGCCGGAGGAAGGCGAGGACCGTGAACCACCGGTTCTCGTCGGTGATGTCGCGCGCGGCCGGTTCGGCGAGCCGGCGGCGCAAGTCCTGGCGGCCTTCGCCGGTGAGCGTCAGGACATGGCGAGGTGCGGCCACGGCGCCGGGTTCTGTCGCACGGGCCAGCAGACCGGCCTTCTCCAGCCGCTTGATGGCCGGATACAGCGTGCTCTCGGCCACGGGGCGTACGTGACCCGCCAGCGCCGTGATGCGTTTGCGCAGCTCATAGCCGTGCAGCGGGGTGTCGTAGAGGAATCCGAGGATGGCGAGCTCCAGCATGGCCGCATTCTGCCGCATCGGCGCTGTACATCTCCGATGCACTACCTCGTCTACGTAATACATCGATGACGATGTATTGTTCTGGATGACTCACCGAGGGAGGGCACATGAGGCAGGCCGAGTTCGACGGCAAGGGCAGTTGCATCCGCTGGACCGAGACGCCCGGCGAGGAGCCGGCACGCGTGTACGTGCACGGCCTGGGAGCGGTCTCGGCCGTCTATCACGCGCACATCGCGGCCCGGCCCGAACTCGCGGGCCGCCGCAGCCTGTTCGTCGATCTGCCCGGGCACGGCACCAGCGACCGTCCCGCGCAGTTCGGATACACGCTGGCGGACCACGCGGACGCCCTGGCCGCCGCCCTGGACGCCGCGCAACTGACGGGCGTCGAGCTGATCGCGCACAGCATGGGCGGGTCGGTCGCGCTCGTGCTCGCCCACCGGCGGCCCGAGCTCGTCTCCCGGCTGGTCCTCACGGAGGCCAACCTCGACGCCTCGCCCCCGGCCACGGCCGGCAGCACCTGGATCGACGCCTACGAGGAGGACGACTTCGTCGCAGGCGCCCATACGCGCGTACTCGAGAAGGTCGGCCCTCTGTGGGCGGCGACCATGCGGCTGGCCGACCCGCGCGCCCTGCACCGCAGCGCGGCCGGGCTCAGGCGGGGATCGGCGCCCATGATGCGCGCGATCCTCGAAGGCCTGCCGATCGACCGCGTGTATCTCCAGGGCGAGCTCAGCGGCGAACTGGAGGGGCGGAAGGCGCTGGAGGCGGCAGGTGTGCGCGTGATGACCGTCCCCGGCGCCGGGCACAACGTCATGTTCGACAACCCCGACGCCTTCGTGGCGGTGGTCGCCGGGACGGTGTGAGCGCGCTCAGTCCTCGCGGACGGCCAGGGCCAGGAAGCGGGCGTCCTCGTCGACGTACGACGTCATGCGCCAGCCCGAACCCTCCAGCAGGGGACGGAGGTTGGGCTCCGCGCGCAGGTCCTCCGGGGTGATCTGCCGGCCCTGGCGCGCGGCGAGCGCCGCCCTGCCGATCGGATGGAACAGGGCCAGGACGCCTCCGGGTCGCACCACCCGGGCCAGCTCGCGCAGATTCTCGGCGGGCCTGGGCAGATGGGAGATCAGACCCGCCCCGAAGACGGCATCGAGCGAGCGGGAGCGGAGCGGCAGCGCGGCCACGTCGGCGAGCAGCAGCCGCCCGTCCCGGTCCCTGCCGGCCCGTACCGCCTCGTGCAGCATGGCCGGGGTGAGATCGGCTCCGAGGACCACTCCGGAGGGCCCCACGGCCGCCCGCAGGGGCGGCAGGGCCCGTCCGGTGCCGCAGCCCGCGTCGAGCACGCGATCGCCCGCGCTCAGCCCGAGCTCCGCGACCGCGGCGGCGTAGGCGGGGCCGTCGTCCGGGAACCTGCCGTCCCAGCCGGCGGCACGGGCCGAGAAGAACTCCTGGACATGTGTGTGGTCGTCGCTCATGTTCCGCATGATCCCTCACCGACACTGACGAAGCCCGGGCGCACATGTTCGAGCATGACGCGATCGTTCAGGCACATCTCTGCGCCAGATTGCTACACCTTTCGAAATGCGCCCTCTTTGTGCGCCCCTGCCCCGACTAGCGTCCCTTGGCCATGGGACACCTGGACCACGCAGCCCTGGGCTGGCTGACGCCCACACTCTCGTACGTCATGGCCTGTATCGGCGCCGCGCTCGGCCTGCGCTGCACCATGCGCGCGCTCGGAGCCACCGGACGTTCGCGCCGCAACTGGCTCATCACCGCGGCCTCGGCCATCGGGACCGGCATCTGGACCATGCACTTCGTGGCCATGCTCGGCTTCAGCGTCAGCGGCACCGACATCCGCTACGACGTCCCGCTGACCATCGCGAGCCTCCTGGTCGCGATGGTCGTCGTCTCCGCCGGCGTCTTCGCGGTCGGCTACAGCCGCGACCGGGTCCGCGCGCTCCTGCTCGGCGGACTCACCACCGGCCTGGGCGTGGCGAGCATGCACTACCTGGGCATGGCCGCCGTACGGCTGCACGGCGGCGTCCACTACGACCCGGTGCTCGTCGGACTCTCGGTCCTCATCGCCGTCGTCGCGGCGACGGCGGCCCTGTGGGCGGCGCTCAACATCAAGTCGCCCGTCGCCGTCACCATCGCCTCCCTGATCATGGGCGCCGCGGTCAGCAGCATGCACTACACCGGGATGTTCGCGGTGAGCGTGCGGGTCTCGCCCTCCGACGTCGTCCTGCCCGGGGCGACCGCGATGCAGTTCATCTTCCCGCTCGCCGTCGGACTCGGCTCCTACCTGTTCCTGACCTCGGCCTTCGTCGCACTGTCGCCCACGACAGGAGAGCGCGAGGCAACCGCCTCGGCGCAGCGCACGGCCGAGAGCGTCCCCTCCTAGCGGCGGACCCGGGCCCGCGCGGCCCGACGACACGCCCCCGATCCACTCCCGAGCGAGGAGGCCATGCGTACACCGCGTAGGACCCCCACAGCCGGCGCCGAGACGCCGGACCAGACACCCGCGCGCGGGCGTCGCGCACATGCCGGACCACCGGCCGACGAAAGCCCCGACGGCTCCGTGGGCCCCCCGGACGAGGACATACCCGCGCGCGCGGGACACTGGCGCTTACGCCCCCGCACGGTCCGCGCCAAGATCGTCTGTCTGCTCATGGTGCCCGTGGTCTCGCTGCTCGCGCTGTGGGCGTACGCCACCGTCAGCACCGCCCAGGACGTGTCCCGGCTGCGGCAATTGCAGCGCGTGGACGGCGCCGTCCGCTCTCCCGTCGCCGACGCCGTCACCGCGCTCCAGGCGGAACGTGCCGCCGCCGTCCGCTACGCGACCGACCCGTCCGCCGCGCAGAGCGACGACCTCCGCAAGCTCGCCGGGCGCACCGACCGTGCCGTGGCACGACTGCGGCTCGGCGACCACAACACCGTGGCCGACAGCGAGGAACTGCCCCCCGGGGTCGCCCAGCGGCTCGAAGCCTTCGTGTCCGGCGCCGAGCAACTTCGCTCCCTGCGCGCCGCCGTGCTGGACCGCAGCGCCGGCTGGGACGAGACGTACGGCCGCTACACCAGGACCATCGCCGGCGCCTTCGCGGTGGGCGGTGCCCTCACCGGCATCCAGGACGCCGAACTCGGCTCCGACGCGCGCGTGCTGCTGGAGTTCTCCCGCGCCGAGGAGTCACTGGCCCAGGAGGACGTGGTGCTGTCGAGCGCGCGGCTGGCTGGTGTCCTCGCCGGCGAGCGGCTGCGGCTGTTCACCGGGGCCGTCGACACCCGCCGCGCCCTCACCGAGGGCGCCGTGGCCGACCTGCGCGGCTCCGACCGCGCCGCCTGGCAGCAGGTCGCCGGCAGCCGCGCCTACGCCACCGTGACCGCCGCCGAGGACCGGACACTCGCCGCCGCCCCCGGCGTCCGCGCCGTCGAGTCGACGCCGGAGGCCACCTGGCAAGCGGCACACACACGCGTGCAGGGCGGCATGCGGACCGTCGAAAAGGCGGCGGGCAGCGGTGTCGCCCACCGCGCCGATCCGTTCACCCGGGGTCTGCTGACCCCGGCCGGGGCCGCGGTCCTGCTCGGCCTGCTCGCCGTCGCCGCCTCACTCGTCATCTCCGTGCGCATCGGACGCGGCCTCGTCGTCGAGCTGGTGAGCCTGCGCAACAGCGCCCTGGAGATCGCCCGCCGCAAACTCCCCGACGCCATGGAACGGCTGCGCGCGGGCGACGAGATCGACATCCGGTCCGAGGCCCCGCCCGGACCGCCCGCGGAGGACGAGGCCGGCCAGGTCGCCGAGGCCCTGACCACCGTGCACCGCGCCGCGCTGCGGGCCGCGGTGGAGCGCGCCGAACTCGCCAGCGGCATCTCCGGGGTCTTCGTCAACCTCGCCCGCCGCAGCCAGGTCCTCGTCCACCGCCAGCTGAGCCTGCTCGACAGCATGGAACGCCGCTCCGACGACCCGAACGAACTGAGCGACCTCTTCCGGCTCGACCACCTCACCACCCGCATGCGCCGCCACGCGGAGAGCCTGATCATCCTCTCCGGAGCGGCACCCGGCCGCGCCTGGCGCATGCCGGTGTCGCTGACCAACGTGGTCCGCGCGGCCGTCTCCGAGGTCGAGGACTACGCGCGCGTGGAGGTGCGTCAGCTGCCCGACGCGTCCGTCGTCGGCGCGGCGGTCGCCGACCTCACCCACCTGCTGGCCGAGATCATCGAGAACGCCGCCCAGTTCTCACCGCCCCACACGAGGGTGCGTGTCACCGGCGAACCCGTCGGCAACGGTTACGCCGTCGAGGTCGAGGACCGCGGCCTCGGCATGGGCAAGGAGACCCTCGCGGAGGCCAACCGCCGCATCGAACAGTCCGAGGCACTCGACCTGTTCGACAGCGACCGGCTGGGCCTGTTCGTGGTCAGCCGGCTCGCAGCCCGGCACGGCATCAAGGTGCACCTGCGCACCTCGCCCTACGGCGGCACCACCGCGGTCGTCCTGCTGCCCACGGCGCTGCTGCACATCAAGGCGGCGGAACGTTCTCCCGCCAAGGCAGCGGACCGGGAACGGCTCACCGAACGCGAGTACGCGCGCGTGCGCACCGCCGAACGCGACCAGGAGTCCGTCCCCGCCCCCGCCGAGCGGCCCGCCCTGGTGGCTCCCCTGGCGGCCACTGCCGGCCAGGGAACGAACGACACGCCGCCCTCCGGCGTCACCGCCCTGCGCCTGCACCGCCCGCCCGAGGAGCCGGAGGAGTCCGAGGACCTGCCCCGTCGGGTACGGCAGGCGCACCTCGCTCCCCAGCTGCGCGAGCAGCGCCCCGCGGAACCGGGCCCGGCAGCCGCCCCCCGGGACGACGACGGCCGTACACCCGAAGCCGTCCGGGACCGGATGGCGGCGTACCGAGAGGGCTGGGCGCGCGGCGGCGGCAGGCAGCCCGGCCACGGCGCCACCCCAGATTCCCCAGCGGGCAGAGACAGCAGCGAAGGAGACCGAGGATGATCCAGGACCCGAACATGAGGGCCGACATGGGGGTCCCCCCGGTCGATCGAAGCCGGGAGTGGGGGAGGTCCGGCGAACTCGACTGGCTGCTGGACGACTTGGTGCTGCGCGTGAGCGAGGTACGGCATGCCGTGGTGCTCTCCAACGACGGCCTCGCCGTGGGCGCCTCGACGGATCTGCGCCGCGAGGACGCGGAACACCTCGCCGCGGTCTCCTCCGGCTTCCACAGCCTGGCCAAGGGCGCGGGCCGGCACTTCGGCGCCGGGGGAGTGCGCCAGACCATGGTCGAGATGGACGACGGCTTCCTGTTCGTGGCCGCGGCGGGGGACGGCTCCTGCCTCGCCGTCCTCACCGCGGTGACCGCGGACATAGGCCTGGTCGCCTACGAGATGGCACGGCTGGTCAAGCGGGTCGGCGAGCACCTCTACACGCCCCCGCGCGTGGGCGCGCGGCCGCCCGCCGCCGGATGAGAGCGAAGGGCGGTCGGCTCGGATGACCGAGGACATGGCGGGCGTCCCGTACGAAGAGGGCAGCCAGTGGTACGACGGCGAGGCCGGACCCCTCGTCCGCCCCTACGCGATGACGGGCGGCCGCACCCAACCCGGTCCCACCGGGGTGCGTTTCGACCTGATCGCCCTCGTCACCCTCGACGTCGGCGCGCCCGGGGCCGGCGACGAGACGGCCCTCGGGCCGGAACACCGGGTCCTGATCGACCTGTGCCGCACGGAGACGCAGTCGGTGGCCGAACTCTCCGCGGGCGCCGACCTGCCGGTGGGCGTGGTCAGGGTGCTCCTGGGGGACCTCCTGGAGCTCGGCTGTGTCACCGTCAGCCGTCCGGTGCCGCCCGCGCAGCTGCCCGACGAACGGATTCTGCGCGAGGTGATCGAAGGGCTCCGGGCGTTGTAGATGAACGCTCAGAACCGGGCAATAAGTGGTCCAACCCCTCGAAGGGGAGCTCCAGTTGTCATGATGCTGCCTTCGCGACCCCGTACCGACGTCGCCGCCCGTTGCCGGCCCTCCCGAGAGAAGTGATCGATGGTCTCCGAGAACTCCGACGCCCAGGGCGGCGAGCCGACCGCCCTCGCGCTGAAGATACTGGTCGCCGGCGGGTTCGGCGTGGGCAAGACCACCCTGGTGGGCGCGGTCAGCGAGATCAGGCCGCTGCGCACCGAGGAACTGCTCAGTGAGGCAGGCCAGTTGGTGGACGACACCGACGGTGTGGACCAGAAGGTCACCACCACGGTCGCCATGGACTTCGGGCGGATCACCATCCGCTCCGGCCTGTCCCTCTATCTCTTCGGCACCCCGGGCCAGGACCGCTTCTGGTTCCTGTGGGACGAGTTGTCGCAAGGGGCCCTCGGTGCCGTCGTCCTCGCGGACACCCGGCGCCTGGAGGACTGCTTCCCGGCCGTCGACTACTTCGAGCACCGGCACATCCCGTTCGTGGTGGCCGTCAACTGCTTCGCCGGCGCCCGGACCTACGGCGCCCACGACGTCTCGCGCGCCCTCGACCTCGACCAGGGCACACCCGTGGTGCTGTGCGACGCACGGGACCGCGACTCGGGCAAGGAAGTGCTGATCCGGCTGGTCGAGTACGCCGGGCGGATGCACACCGCCCGGCTGCTCGACTCGGTGGGCTGACCGCGTGCGGGGCCGGCCCACCGGCACCTCACTCCGCGACGGCCTTCTGCGCCAGCACCTTGTCGATCCTCACGCGGACCAGGAGTTCCCCCGGAACGCCGTTGCGGGCGCCGAACTCCTCGGCCCGTTCCTCGCCCATATAGCGCGCTCCGATCCGCCCGGCCCAGTGCCGGACCTCGTCCAGATCCTCCGAGACCCGGGCCCGGCCCTGCAGCACCACATAGTCGAAGGGCGGCCGGTCGTCGTCCACACACAGGGCCACCCGCCCGTCCCGCGTCAGGTTGCGCCCCTTCACGGTCGCCTTCCCGGTGTTGAACACCAGGTCGTCACCGTCCAGCACGAACCAGATCGGCGCCACATGCGGACTCCCGTCGGCCCGGACGGTCGACAACTTGCCGGTGCGGGTGCCGTGCGAGACGAACTCCCGCCATTCCTCATCGGTCATCTTCTGTGCCATGTCCCCATTCTCCTTGCCCTGCTGTCGGTCGTGGGGAAGGGTTGACGGTCGTGGGGAAGGCCTGCCCGGAGATCCTCCGGGCAGGAGGAGACGTCACACGGGGAGACGGGACACATGCCGGAGAAGCAGGGGCTCGGCTGGCTGCTGGACGATCTGACCGAGCGAGTCGACCATGTGCGGCACGCGCTGGTGCTGTCCAACGACGGGCTGGTGACGGGCGCCAGCACGGGACTGCGCCGTGAGGACGCGGACCATCTCGCCGCCGTCTCGTCCGGACTGCACAGCCTGGCCAAGGGCTCGGGACGACACTTCGGAGCGGGCAAGGTACGGCAGACGATGATCGAGTTCGACGACGCGGTGCTGTTCGTCACCGCGGCGGGCACCGGCAGCTGTCTGTGCGTGCTCAGCGGCTCCGATGCGGACATCGGCCGGATCGCCTACGAGATGACGCTGCTCGTCAACCGGGTCGGCGAGCACCTCGACGTGGGCGCCCGCCGCCCCGAACGGAGCCCGGCGACAGACCGCTGACCTGCGCGTTCTCCCGCCCCCGAGGAGTTATCCACAGGCTCGCCACGCATCTCGCCCCACCGGCTACGGTTTCTGTCACGGCGAGCGCACACAGCGTGAGCGACGACTCCACGGGGGAGCGAGCATGGCGAGCAGCACCATCACCCAACTCCAGCGGAATGCCTACACACCCAGTCGCGCCGCGCGGGAACTGGGCCTCAAGCGAAGCGAGTTCGACCTCGCCGTGCACCTCGGCCAGGTCCGGACGGTGCCCGACGAAGGGGGCGGGGGCCGACGTGTCACGCGTTCCGAGGTCGACCGGCTGCGGGCCACGGACGGCTTCCCCGACTCACTGCGTCACCGCGTACGGCTCGTGGGCACCACCGAGGGCGCGGAGGTCATGGACGTCCCCGTCGGCAGGTTCACCCGCCTGGCGCGCCTCGGCCTGTTCTCGCCGGTGCGCTTCTACCTGAACCGGTATCGGGCCGTCGTGTGGCTGTATCTGGCCGACGAACTCGAGGAGTTCACGACGGTCCAGGAGAACACCCCGCTGCTGACCGCGAGGCGGATGCCCGAGGGGTTGCGCGACATGCTGGACGAGGGCGTGGACCTGCGAGCCCGCAACTGGCGCGGTCGCCACCGCGGATTCCTCCTGCGCCTCGCCGAAGATCCCTGGGAGAGCGCCGGAGCCCTCGCCGCCTTCCTCAACCCCGCCCAGATCGCGCAGCTCGTCCCGGACCCCTACGAGCGGTCCCATCTGGGCCGTTTCCGGCCGGGACCGCCCGCGCACGGGGCGCAGGGCTCGCCCGCCGCGCACCTCATCGAGAAGATCACGACGGCGGACGACCCGGCCGAGATCGCATGGCTGAGGACCGAACTGGCCCGCGTCCTGGAGGACGCGCGACGGTTGCGGCCCGCGCCACGCCCCACGGTCCGGCAGGCACCTTCCGCCCTGGCACCGGATGAGCCGACGCCCCAGGTAGCGTCCCGCGGGCTGCTGGGCCGGCTCCGCCGCAGAAGCGCCTGACCTACAGCGGCCGGAACAGCCCCTCCTGGACGACGGACACCAGCAGACGTCCCTCCCGGTCGTAGATCCGGCCACGGGCCAGACCGCGTCCGCCCGTCGCGATCGGCGACTCCTGGTCGTACAGGAACCACTCGTCCGTGCGGAACGGCCGGTGGAACCACATGGCGTGATCCAGCGACGCGATGTCGAAGCTCCGCGGACCCCACAGGGGCTGGACCGGGAGGCGGACGGCGTCCAGGAGGGTCATGTCGCTCGCGTAGGTCAGCGCGCAGGTGTGCACGACCGGGTCGTCCCCGAGCGGCCCGACCGCGCGCATCCACACCGCGCTGCGCGGCTCGGCGTCCTTGACCTCCTCGGAGCTCCAGCGCAGCCGGTCCACGTACCGGATGTCGAAGGGCTGGCGGCGCGCCATCCGCTCCAGCTGCTCCGGCAGTTCGCCCAGATGCTCCCGGATCTCGTCGCCGACCGTCGGCAGGGACTCCGGGTCCGGGACCTTGCGGGCGGGAGGCAGCTGGTGCTCGAAGGGACCTTCCTCAGGCTTGTGAAAGGAGGCGGTGAGATTGAAGATCGTGCGGCCCTGCTGCACGGCGGTGACCCGGCGGGTCGTGAACGACCGCCCGTCCCGCACCCGCTCGACCTGGTACACGATCGGCACGCCGGGCCGGCCCGGGCGCAGGAAGTACGCGTGCAGCGAGTGCACCGGGCGTTCGCCGTCCGTGGTGCGGGCGGCGGCGACCAGCGCCTGGCCCGCCACCTGGCCGCCGAAGACCCGCTGGAGGGACTCGTGCGGGCTTCGGCCACGGAAGATGTTGACCTCGATCTGCTCCAGGTCGAGCAGGTCGACGAGCCTCTCGGCCGGGTTGGTCATGGGTGGGACTCTCCTTGGCTCACAACTGGCCTGGGGCTCAGAGCTGGCGTGTGGCTCACAACTGGCCGACATCGGTGACCCGGACGACCGCGCGGCCCTCCGCGTCGGAGGCGGCGAGATCGATCTCCGCGCTGATGCCCCAGTCGTGGTCGCCGTTCGGGTCGGCGAACGTCTGCCGGACGCGCCACAGCCGGTGCTGCGGCTCCTCCTGGATCTGCAGCAGCTTGGGACCACGCGCGTCAGGGCCGGTGCCGAGGTCGTCGTACTCGTCCCAGTACTTGTCCATCGCCTCGCCCCACGCGTCCGCGTCCCAGCCGGCCTCGCCGTCCATCTCGCCGAGCTCCTCCACCTGGTCCAGGGCGGCGAGCTCGACGCGGCGGAACAGGGCGTTGCGGACCAGGACACGGAAGGCACGCGCGTTGGCGGTGACGGGCTTGACCTCGTCGGCCTTCTCCTGGGCCTCCTCGGCGGTCATCTCCTCCGGGTTGGCGAGCTGCTCCCACTCGTCCAGGAGACTGGAGTCGACCTGGCGGACCGTCTCGCCGAGCCACTCGATCAGGTCCTGCAGATCCTCGGACTTGAGGTCGTCCGGGATGTTGTGGTCGAGCGTCTTGTAGGCACTGGCGAGGTAGCGCAGGACAATGCCCTCGGTGCGTGCCAGCTCGTAGAAGGACACCAACTCCGTGAAGGACATGGCCCGTTCGTACATGTCCCGGATGACGGACTTCGGGGAGAGCGGATGGTCGCCGACCCAGGGGTGGCTCTTGCGGTAGGTGTCGTACGCGTGGAAGAGGAGCTCCTCCAGCGGCTTCGGGTAGCTGATGTCCTGGAGGCGCTCCATGCGCTCCTCGTACTCGACGCCGTCCGCCCTCATCGCGGCCACCGCCTCGCCCTTCGCCTTGTTCAGCTGGGCCACGAGGATCTGCCGGGGGTCGTCCAGCGTGGACTCCACGACGGACACCATGTCCAGGGCGTAGGACGGCGATTCGGGGTCGAGCAGCTCGAACGCGGCGAGCGCGAACGTGGACAGCGGCTGGTTGAGCGCGAAGTCCTGCTGGAGGTCCACGGTGAGGCGGACGATGCGGCCGTTGGCGTCGGGCTCGTCGAGCTTCTCGACGATGCCGCCGTCCAGCAGCGAGCGGTAGATGGCGATCGCCCGCCGGATGTGCCTCAGCTGCTGCTTGCGCGGCTCGTGGTTGTCCTCCAGGAGATGCCGCATCGCCGCGAAGGCGTTTCCGGGGCGGGCGATGACCGACAGCAGCATCGTGTGGGTGACCCGGAAGCGGGACGTCAGCGGCTCCGGCTCGGAGGCGATCAGCTTCTCGAAGGTGTTCTCCGACCAGGCGACGAAACCCTCGGGCGCCTTCTTGCGCACGACCTTACGGCGCTTCTTCGGGTCGTCACCCGCCTTGGCGAGCGCCTTCTCGTTCTCGATGACGTGCTCGGGAGCCTGGGCGACCACGAAGCCCGCCGTGTCGAAGCCCGCCCGGCCCGCGCGGCCGGCGATCTGGTGGAACTCACGGGCGCGCAGGGTACGGACCCGGTTGCCGTCGTACTTGGTCAGCGCCGTGAACAGCACCGTGCGAATGGGCACGTTGACACCGACGCCGAGGGTGTCCGTGCCGCAGATGACCTTCAGCAGTCCGGCCTGCGCGAGCTTCTCCACCAGCCGCCGGTACTTGGGCAGCATGCCGGCGTGATGGACGCCGATGCCGTGCCGGACGTAACGGGAGAGGTTGCGGCCGAACTTGGTGGTGAAGCGGAAGTTGCCGATCAGGTCGGCGATCTGGTCCTTCTCCTCACGCGAGCACATGTTGATGCTCATCAGCGCCTGCGCCCGCTCCACGGCCTGCGCCTGCGTGAAGTGCACGATGTACACCGGCGCCTGCCTGGTCTCCAGGAGTTCCGTCAGGGTCTCGGTGAGCGGGGTGAACTTGTACTCGTAGGAGAGGGGGACCGGCCGGGTCGCCGAGCGGACCACCGACGTCGGCCGACCGGTGCGCCGGGTCAGGTCCTGCTCGAACATCGCGACATCGCCGAGCGTGGCCGACATCAGGACGAACTGAGCCTGGGGCAGCTCCAGGATCGGGATCTGCCAGGCCCAGCCGCGGTCCGCCTCGGCGTAGAAGTGGAACTCGTCCATGACGACCTGGCCCACGTCCGCGTTCTTGCCGTCGCGCAGCGCGATCGACGCCAGCACCTCGGCGGTGCAGCAGATGACGGGAGCGTCGGAATTGACGGAGGCGTCGCCGGTCAGCATGCCGACGTTCTCCGTGCCGAACATCTTGCACAGCTCGAAGAACTTCTCCGAGACGAGTGCCTTGATGGGCGCGGTGTAGAAGGTGACCTCGTCACGGGCGAGGGCGGCGAAATGCGCACCCGCCGCGATCATGCTCTTGCCGGATCCGGTGGGCGTCGACACGATCACGTTCGCGCCGGAGACCACCTCGATCAGCGCCTCCTCCTGATGGGGGTAGAGCGTCAGACCCCGCTCCTCGGCCCACGACTCGAAGGCTTCGTAGAGGGCGTCGGGGTCGGCGGTCGGCGGCAGCTGATCGATGAGGGTCACCCACCCATCTTGCCTGCCCGGATGCCCGAGGGGGGAATCGGATGCGGGTCCGAAGATCACGACCAGTACGCTGTGTCGCCGACGGGGCGTCAGCGCAGCCGGTCAACTGGACAGTTGCACACGAGGAATGGGGCGGGCAACGCCGATGATGGGACCAGCACACTCACTGTCGGGCGCCGCGGCCTGGCTGGGCGTAGGAGCGGCGGCCGCCGCCACGGGGCACACGATGCCGTGGCCCGTACTGCTGGCCGGAGCCCTGATCTGCGCGGGCGCCGCCCTCGCTCCCGACCTCGACCACAAGGCGGCCACGATCTCGCGGGCCTTCGGACCGGTCTCGCGGGCCCTGTGCGAGATCGTCGACAAGCTCTCGTACGCCGTCTACAAGTCCACCAGGAAGCAGGGCGACCCGCGTCGCTCCGGCGGCCACCGCACACTCACCCACACCTGGCTGTGGGCGGTGCTGATCGGCGCGGGCTGCTCGGTGGCGGCGATCACCGGTGGCCGCTGGGCGGTGCTGGCGATCCTCTTCGTGCACATGGTGCTGGCCATCGAGGGCCTGCTCTGGCGGGCGACCCGGGGCTCCAGCGCCGACGTCCTGGTCTGGCTGCTGGCCGCTACCAGCGCCTGGATCGTCGCGGGCGTCCTGGACAAGCCGGGCAACGGTTCCCACTGGCTGTTCACGCAGCCGGGCCAGGAATACCTGTGGCTGGGGCTGCCGGTCGTGCTGGGCGCGCTCGTGCACGACATCGGGGACGCGCTGACGGTCTCCGGCTGCCCCATCCTGTGGCCGATCCCGGTGGGCCGCAAGCGCTGGTACCCGATCGGCCCGCCGAAGGTCATGCGCTTCCGGGCCGGCAGCTGGGTCGAGCTGAAGGTGCTGATGCCGGCGTTCATGCTGCTCGGCGGAGTGGGCTGCGCGGCGGCGCTCAACTTCATCTGACGCCGGGGCGCCGACGTCCCCCGTCAGCTGCCCTGACCGGCCCCGCCTCCGTAGCGCCGTTCGAAGGCGGCCACGCGTCCCTCGGAGTCCACCGTCCGCGCCTTTCCGGTGTAGAAGGGGTGGCTCTCGGAGGAGATCTCCACGTCCACCACCGGGTAGGTCTCGCCGTCGTCCCACTCGATGGTCTGGTCGCTGGTGGCGGTGGACCGGGTCAGGAAGGCGTAGCCGGCGGAGCGGTCGCGGAAGACGACCTCGCGGTAGTCGGGGTGCTTGTCCTGCTGCATACGTGCTCCTCGGGAGGCGCGGAATACGGTCTGGGCAGTGCGGTGGGCGGGTGGAAACGGCCGGGCGGCCGCAACGGTCAGCCGGGCAGGGAGTCCTCGTCGACGATGTGCATCGCGGCCTCCTCCGCGGACGCCGCGGCCCCGTCGATGCCCACGTCCGTGGCGATCAGCGCGCTTTCGTCGTCCTCGTGGGCCCCTTCGTCGGGGGCGACGAGACGGCCCGAACGCATCGCGCCGACCTCGTTGTCCCACAGTTCGCCGTCGGTGTCGTCGGAGTCACCGATGCCGTCGCCGTCGGAGGGCGCGAGGTCGGGCATCTCCTCGGCGAGCCGTTGCTCCAGCGTCTCGCCCTGCCGACGCTCCGCGGCCGTCACACCGCTGTGCTCCACCGCCCACGGTCTCTCCGGCGGGGACCAGCCACGGTCGAGGGGCTCGCCGACTCCGTCGTCCTCCAGGGTGTCCTCCGCGTCGAGCAGACCCGCGTCGTCCTGGATGTCGGATCCGTCGGGCTGGTAGACGTCGTCTCCCCATCCGTCGGAGCTGTCCACGGCTACCTCCAGGTGAAGGGGACGGACCCGGTCCTCCCGCGGCCCGGGGCGGACCACGGACTGGCGGGGCACTTGCCGCGCCCGCCGTCCGAACCGTACCGCCCGCGGGCGCTCCCTGAGCCGGTGCTGCTGTCCAGCCTTCCACCCCCTTTCGGGACTGCGCAACGCCACGTGGTCGCTGCGCTGGCTGGAGCGGGTGGTGGAGGGCCGGGGTGGGGGCGCGCTGGTGATCGGCGGGCCGGTGTGGGCTGCGTCGGTGTCCGGTCGTTCGGGACGAGCCGGGGTGGGCCGGTGTGGGCTGCAGCGGTGTCCGGTCGTCCGGGGCGGGCCGCGCCGATGGTCGGTGGGGCTGTGCGCGTGGGTCGGAGGGGTTGGGCATGCTGTGCAGGTGTTCGAGGGGCGAGCTGTGTGGTGCGGGTGCCCGGAGGGCCGGGGCGTGGGATGCAGCGGCCCTCGCCGCCCCGGCCTCCCGGGAGCCCAGAACGCGCGGGCTCCGGCACCTAGGCGTTACCGACACCCGGGGCTCCCCGGCGTCATGCACCCGAGTATTCCCGGCGACGTGGACACCCCTGGCATCCGACGCCCGGCACCGTGAGCATCTCCGGCAGCCAGGCGTTCCGGGCCCTCCTGGGCACCCCAGGCGTCACGTCCCTGAGCATCCCCGGCGACCTGAGCACCCCTGGCCTCCGCCCCCGGCACCCGAGCACCTCCGGCACCCAGGCGTTTCCCGGCCCACCAGGGCACCCCGGTCTCACGCACCCGAGCATCCCCGGCGACCTGAGCACCCCTGGCCCCCCGCCGCCCGGCACCGCGAGCATCTCCGGCACCGGGCCTTCCCCACCCCCCGCCCCGCCCCCGGCGCATCTCTGGCGCCCTGACATCCTCGCAACCCGAAACCGGCGTCCGGCGCCGCGCTCTCCGCACCCAGCGTCAAGCTCCGCCGCCCCCTCACCCGTGCCAAGACCTCCACAGCGCCGCGTACGCCCCGTCCGCTGCGACCAGCTCGTCATGGCTGCCCAGTTCGCTGATGCGGCCGTTCTCGACGACGGCGATGACGTCCGCGTCGTGGGCGGTGTGCAGGCGGTGGGCGATGGCGACCACGGTGCGGCCGTCGAGGACCCGGGCCAGGGAGCGTTCCAGGTGACGGGCCGCCCGCGGATCCAGCAACGACGTCGCCTCGTCCAGGACCAGCGTGTGCGGGTCCGCCAGCACCAGCCGGGCCAGCGCGACCTGCTGGGCCTGGGCCGGAGTGACGGTCAGTCCGCCGGAGCCGACCTCGGTGTCCAGGCCGTCGTCCAGCGCTCGCGCCCAGCCGTCCGCGTCGACCGCGCCGAGGGCGGCCCAGAGCTCGGCGTCCGTGGCATCCGTCCGGGCGAGCAGGAGGTTGTCGCGCAGGGAGCCCACGAAGACGTGGTGCTCCTGGTTGACGAGGGCCACGTGCTCACGGACCCGTTCGGCGGGCATGTGGGACAGCTCGGCCCCGCCGAGGGTGATCCGGCCGTCCCGGGGCGCGTAGATGCCGGCGAGCAGCCTGCCCAGGGTGGACTTGCCGGCGCCCGAGGGGCCGACCAGCGCCAGCCTGGTGCCGGGAGCGACCTCCAGCGACACCTTGCGCAGGACGTCCACGCCCTCCAGATAGCCGAAGTGCACCCGGTCCGCGTGGACGTCCCGCCCCTTCGGGGCGAGCCCGGCGTCTCCGCCGGCCGGCTCGATGTCCCGGACCCCGACCAGCCGGGCCAGCGACACCTGGGCCACCTGCAGCTCGTCGTACCAGCGCAGGATCAGCCCGACCGGATCGACCAGCATCTGAGCGATCAGCGCGCCCGTCGTCAGCTGGCCGACCCCGATCCAGCCCTGGAGGACGAACACCCCGCCGACCATCAGCACCGACGAGAGGATCATCACGTGGCTGACGTTGATGCACGGGAAGAGCACCGACCGCAGCCACAGGGTGTAGCGCTCCCAGGCGGTCCACTCCTTGATCCGCCGCTCCGACAGCTCGATGCGACGCGCGCTCAGCCGGTGCGCCTCGACGGTGCGTCCGGCGTCCACGGTCTCCGCGAGCGCGGCGGCCACGGCGGCGTACCCGGCTGCCTCCGAGCGGTAGGCCGAGGGCGCCCGCTTGAAGTACCAGCGGCAGCCGATGACCAGCACGGGCAGGGCGAGCAGCACGGCGGCGGCCAGGGGCGGCGCGGTGATCACGAGCCCGCCGAGGAGCAGGGCCGCCCACACCACACCGATCGCCAGCTGCGGCACGGCCTCGCGCATCGCGTTGCCGAGCCGGTCGATGTCCGTCGTGATCCGGGACAGCAGGTCACCGGTTCCGGCCCGCTCCAGGACGCCCGGGGGCAGGCCGACCGCCCGGACGAGGAAGTCCTCGCGCAGGTCGGCCAGCATACGCTCGCCGATCATCGAACCGCGCAGCCGCACCTGCCGTACGAACACCGCCTGGACGACCAGCGCGACGACGAACAGCCCGGCGGTCAGCTCCAGATGGAGTTCCCGGGCCCCGTCCGACACCCGCTCGACGAGGTCGCCGAGGAGCCAGGGGCCGACCATGGAGGCCACGACCGCGACGGTGTTGACGCCGACGAGGAGCGCGAAGGCGCGGCGGTGCCGCTGGAACAGTTCGGCCACGTAGGCGCGTACGGTCGCGGTGGCTCCGACGGGCAGGGTGTTCGCCGTCGTCGGTGCCGCCGGGTCGTAGGCCGGTGGCGCCAGGCCGATCATGCTGTCTCCTCGATCTCTTCCAATTCGTGCAGTGCGTGTTGTCCGTGCAGTGCGTGCTGTTCGTCCAGTGCGTGCTGTTCGTTCAGTACGTCCTGTTCGTTCAGTACGTCCTGTTCGTGCCGCACGTAGCCGAGGGCGGCCTCTTCGTCCGTCTCGCGGGTGACGATCGCCCGGTATCGCGGTTCCTTGCGCACCAGTTCGCGGTGCACGCCGACGGCCGCCACCTCGCCCTCGTGTACGAGCACCACGCGGTCGGCGCGGTCCAGGAGCAGCGGCGAGGAGGTGAACACCACGGTCGTGCGGCCGGCCCGCAGGTCCCGTACGCCTTCCGCGATCCGCGCCTCGGTGTGCGAGTCGACGGCGGAGGTCGGCTCGTCCAGGACGAGCACCTCCGGGTCGGTGAACAGGGACCTGGCCAGGGCGAGCCGCTGGCGCTGGCCGCCCGACAGGGACCGCCCGCGTTCTGTGATGCGCGCGTCCAGCGGGTCCTCGGCGTCCAACGACCCCTGTGCCAGGGCGGCCAGCACGTCCCCGCACTGCGCGGCCGCGAGCGCCTCCTCGGCGTCGACGGCACCCGATGCGGGCACGTCGAGCAGTTCGCGCAGGGTGCCGGAGAGCAGGACCGGGTCCTTGTCCTGGACCAGGACCGCCGTGCGCGCCGAGCCGAGTGGCAGCTCGTCCAGCGGCACCCCACCGAGCAGCACCGACGTGCCCTCTTCCGAAGGGTGCCCGCCGAGGCGCTCGGCCAGCAGTCCCGCCGCGTCCGGGTCGCCGCACACCACCGCGGTGAGCCGGCCGGAGGGGGCGAGCAGGCCGGTGGCCGGGTCGTACAGATCCCCGCTCGGCAGGCCCTCTCCGTCCCCGATCCCGCCCCGTGTGCCCTCGGCCGACGTGGCCCGCTCCAGCGACAGCACCCGGGCGGCCCGGGTGGCCGACGGGCGGGAGAAGGAGTACGCCATGGCGATCTCCTCGAAGTGCCGCAGCGGATAGGTGAGGATCATGACCGAGCTGTAGACGGCGACCAGTTCACCGATCTCGACGCGGCCCTGCCGGGCCAGATGGACGCCGTACCAGACGACCGCGATCAGCAGCAGTCCCGGCAGGAGCACCTGGATCGCGGCGATCAGCGACCACATCCGGGCGCTGCGCACGGCCGCGTGGCGGACCTCCTGGGAGGCCTTGCGATAGCGGTCGAGGAAGAGCTCCTCGCCGCCGATCCCGCGCAGTACCCGCAGACCCGCGACCGTGTCGGAGGCCAGTTCGGTGGCGCGGCCGGCCTTCTCGCGCTGGAAGTCGGCGCGTCTGGTCGCGCTGGGCAGCAGCGGCAGTGCCGCGAGGGCCAGGAACGGCAGGCCCACGGCGACCACGCTGCCGAGTGCCGGCTGGTAGACGACCAGGCCGGCGCAGACCACGACGACGGTGACGGCCGCCGCGGTGAACCGTGACCATGCCTCCACGAACCAGCCGATCTTCTCGACGTCGCCGGTGGAGACGGCCACGACCTCGCCGGCCGCGACCCGACGGGTCAGCGCCGAGCCCAGGTTCGCGGCCTTGCGGGCCAGCAACTGCTGGACGCGCGCGGCGGCCGTGATCCAGTTGGTGACGGCGGTGCGGTGCAGGAAGGTGTCGCCGAGCGCGCTGCCGAGGCAGCACAGCGCCAGCAGGCCGCCCGCCAGGGCGAGTCGGCGGCCGGAGTGGTCGACGACAGCCTGGATGGCCACGCCGACGCAGAAGGGCAGCGCGGAGATGGAGAGGAAGTGCAGCAGTCCCCAGGCCAGGGATTTGAGCTGTCCGCCCAGCTGGTTCCTGAAGAGCCACCACAGGAACCGGCGGCCCGAGCGTGCGTCGGGCACTCCCGGGTCGGGATACGGAAGGTCTTGGATCTGCATGACGTGTGACGTCCCAGTGGCTCGTGT
The DNA here is from genome assembly GCF_040606035.1 of Streptomyces sp. NPDC005483. NCBI lineage: Bacteria > Bacillati > Actinomycetota > Actinomycetes > Kitasatosporales > Streptomycetaceae > Streptomyces > Streptomyces sp. NPDC005483. Next base: position 103,510 of record NZ_JBEXEA010000021.1, on the reverse strand, counting down.
CAGGGGGTGGGAGGGGAGCCGCACACGGCGGCTGCAAACCGTGAAAGGTTCGCGGCAGAGCGTGGTCGGAAGCAACAGGTTTTCCGCCGCACCGCACAGAACCGGCTGCGTCCGCGGAATCGGCCTTTCCCGGATCAGGAGTTCCTTCCCTGGCCCAGTCCCCTCCCGGACCAGGAGGCGCTTGCCCGCAACTCAGGGGCGGCGAGCGACGACTGGGACTCCCCGGACGCCACCGTCGTGCTCCGCACCAAGCGCGCTTCCGGCTGGGACCGCGTCCGCAGCCGGCCCGGGCACAACGGCAGGAAGGGGCTGGACCACCGACCCCCACGAGGTCGCCCGCCACCAGTACCGGCGGCATCTGCGTCTGGCCGTACATGGACCACGGCGGCGGTACGTCGGCCACGCCGTCGCGGGAGGCGTCATTGCGGGAGACGCCCGACTCGCCGTAGAACACGGCCATGAAGAGACGGATCGTCATGTCCATGTTCGCGGGTGTGACCCTCCTGGCCAGCGCGCTGTTCGGGGCGGCGCCTGCCCAGTCCGCGGTACAGGGTGCCCGGTCGGCCGACATCCCCGCCGAGTTCGGCACCGACTGGCACGACCCCATCACCGCGGCCCCGCCCGTCACCAGACCCTCCGGCAGGTCCTGCCAAGTCACGGTCGCCGAAGCGCAGTTCCGCGACTTCACCCCGTACACCGGCAGCTACGCACCGCCGAAGGGCTGCGGCGACCGTTGGAGCAAGGTCGTGCTGCGCATGGAAGGCAAGGTCAAGGGACGGCAGTTCGACCGGCTCGGGTATCTGCACATCGGCGGGGTCGAGATCTTCCGTACCTCCACGCCGGAGCCCTCGCCCGACGGCATCGAGTGGTCCGTGGACAAGGACGTCACGCGCTACAGCGACACGTTCCGCGCCCGCCACGACGTCGAGATGCTCATTGGGAACGTGGTCGACGACACGTACACCGGCGTCATCGACGTCAAGGTGACACTCACCTTCTACCCGGCGCGCGAAGGGCGCGACACCTCGGCGCCGGACCGCGTCCTGACACTCGACGAGAACACCCTCACTACCCCGCGCAACAGCGAACGCATCGTCGCCGAGGTGTACGCCACCGGCTCGGGCGGCGGCTGCGAGGAGTACTGGTACCTGGCGGTGCCGTCGAACGCGCCCTACTCCTGCCAGGCCGAGGGCGGCCCCTACCGCGAGGTGCAGATCAAGGTGGACGGCCAACTCGCGGGTGTCGCCGCCCCGTTCCCGACCGTGTGGACCGGTGGCTGGTCCAATCCCTTCCTCTGGTACGTCGTCCCGGGCCCCCGCGCCTTCGACGTCAAGCCGATCGAATACGACCTCACCCCCTTCGCCGGCCTCCTCGACGACGGGCGCCCGCACCGCGTGGACGTCGCGGTCGTCGGAGTCCCCGAGGGGCAGTCGGGCTGGAGCACGCCCGTGAACGTCCTGGTCTGGCAGGACGCCGAGCGCGCGCACGTCACAGGGAAACTCACCACCCACACGACCGGCGAGCTCACCAACTCCTCGACGTACACGCCCGGTTCGGAACACCGTGTGGACACCGAGGGTGACCACCGGCTCACCGTCGCCGGATACGTCGACACCTCGCACGGCCGCGTCACGACCACCGTCCGCCGCTCGCTGACCAACACCTCCACCCACCGCTGGGCCGACGGCGAGAACTTCGACGCGCTCAAGGCGACCTGGACGGACGACGAGTCGGTCACCGTCGACGGTCGCGGCCCGGCCCGGACCACCCGCACCCACCGCACGTACACGATGGACGGCACGACCACCATCGGCGCGGGCGACCGGCTGCGCACCGTGCTGACCCTCGGTGACCGCGCTGACCTCGCGATGACCCGGGCGGGCCACCGCACGGGCTGGTACCGGCTCGACGACACCTACGCGGGCGACGCCACGTACACGATCAACGTCCCGCGCGACCAGCGGCACGCGGTCGGGACGACGAGCGAGCGCTACCGGATCCGCGGTTCGGCCGGCTGCTACGACCGCTTTCTCAGAACCGTCCAGGGGGTGCTGGCCGAGGAACGCAACGGCTGCTGAGCAAGGTGTGTGCGACGCGTCACAGGCAGCGTGATTTACGCGGCTGAAACGCGGCGGTCTCGCGCGTGATCAACGGGCACTCCAGAGTGAACTTCACGGAAGCCGCTTTCCGTATCGCAGAAGTATCCCCCATGGCTTCTGCGCGTCCCCGTCGCTCAAGGAGTGCCCGTGCCGCCGTCCGTCCCGTCGCTGCCGCGACGCGTCGCACGCATACTGCGTACCTCTCTCTTCGCGCAGGTCGCCTGCGCGCTCGTGCTCGGTGTCCTGGTCGGAAAGGTGTGGCCCGGCTTCGCCTCGGACCTCCAGCCGCTCGGCGACGGCTTCACCCGGCTGATCAAGACGATCATCTCGCCGCTCGTGTTCTGTGTGGTCGTCGTAGGGATCGCCAAGGCCGGTGACCTGAAGGCGTTCGGCCGGATCGGGCTCAAGGCGCTGATCTGGTTCGAGGTCGCGAGCACGCTCGCGCTGGTCATCGGTCTGCTCGCCGCCAACGTCGTCCAACCCGGCTCGGGGATGCACGTCGACGCGGCCACGCTCAACACGGCGGCTGTCGACGCCAAGACCGGCGGCGGACACCTGCCGTCGACGACCGAGTTCATCGTCAACGCGCTGCCCACCAGTTTCATCGGTGCCTTCGCCGAGAACTCCCTGCTCCAGGTGCTCATCCTGGCCTGTCTGGTGGGTGCCGCGCTGCTGCACCTCGGCCACACCAAGGTCCCGCAGGTGCTGCCCGCCATCGAGCAGGCCCAGGAGATCATCTTCGCCGTCGTCGGCTTCGTGATGCGTCTCGCGCCGATCGCCGTCTTCGGCGCGATGGCCGTCCTGATCGGCCAGTACGGCCTCGGCGTCATCGAGACCTACGCCAAGCTGATCGTCCTGTGCTACGCGGCCGCCGCCCTCTTCATCGTGCTGCTGGCCGTTGCGCTGAAGGCGGTCACGGGGCTCAGCCTCTGGAAGTTCCTGCGCTACATCCGCGAGGAGATGCTCCTCGCGCTCGGCACCGCGTCCACCGAGTCCGTCATGCCGCGTGTCATGCAGAAGCTGCGCAAGGCCGGTGCCCGTGACGACGCGGTCGGCCTGGTGCTGCCGACCGGGTACTCCTTCAACCTCGACGGCGCCTCGCTCTACCTCTCCATCGGCACGCTGTTCATCGCCCAGGCGGTGGGCGTCGACCTCAGCCTCGGCCAGCAGATCACCGTGGTCCTGGTGTTGATGCTGACCAGCAAGGGTATGGCGGGCATCCCCGGCTCGGCGTTCCTCGCCCTGTCCGCGACCGCCTCCTCGCTCGGCGCGATCCCCGCCGGAGCCGTCGCCCTGCTCCTCGGCGTGGACCGCATCATGGACTCGATGCGCGTCGTGACGAACCTGCTCGGCAACTGCGTCGCGGTCTTCGCGGTCTCCCGCTGGGAGGGGGCGCTGGACATCGACAGGGCGAAGAGGGTGCTGGGCGGCGAGACCGTGCCCGAGGTGGAGGAGGAGCCCGTACCGGCTCGGACCGCCGAGGAGCCGGTTGAGGGGCCGGTCAAGGAGCCGGTTGCCGAGGAGCCGGTGGTCGAGGTCGGCTGACACCGGTCCCCGAACGGGGCGTGGCCACCACTCCACCGGAGTGGTGGCCACGCCCCGTTCAGCACGGTCCGTCCGCCAGGGTGTCCAGCAAGTGGCCCAGGACCTCACGCTGTTCGCCCGACAAAGGGGCGAGGATCTCCTCCGCGGCGGCCCTGCGTACGTCCCGCAGCTCCTGAAGCGTCTTCACGCCGTCCTCGGTGAGCTCGATGCGGATGACCCGTCGGTTGGCCGGATCGGGTACGCGCCGGACCTTGCCGCCGGCCTCCAAGCCGTCGACCAGGCTCGTCACCGCACGCGGCACCACCTCCAGCCGCTCCGCGAGATCGGCCATGCGGGGCGGCGTCTCCCAGTGCGCGAGCGTGCGCAACAGCCGGGACTGGGCCGGGGTCACGCCGAGACCGCGCTCGTGAAGCTGGCGTTTCTGGATGCGGTGCACCCGGCGCGTGAGCCTGAGCAACTGCTCGGCCAGCAGGCTGTCGGAATCGGGCGTGGTCATGCGGGAACAATATCAGGACCTCATTCATTGTGAGCATAGGTAACAATGAGCTAGGCTCCGTCAGTCCTCTTCATCTCACCTTCCGTAGGAGACCATGCCCCGCGATCACATCGACTGGACCCCCACACCCGGCACCTCGACCGACCAACCCCGTCAGGTGCGTCGCATCCTCCTGCTCTTCAAGCCGTACCGCGCCAGGCTCGCCGTCGTCGGCCTGCTGGTCGGCGCCGCCTCCCTGGTCACCGTCGCCACCCCGTTCCTGCTGAAGGAAACGCTGGACGTAGCGATCCCCCAGGGCCGCACCGGTCTGCTCAGCCTGCTCGCGCTGGGCATGATCCTCAGTGCCGTCCTCACCGGTATCTTCGGCGTCCTGCAGACCCTGATCTCCACGACGGTCGGCCAGCGCGTCATGCATGACCTGCGCACCGCGGTGTACGGCCGCCTCCAGCGCATGTCGCTCGCCTTCTTCACCCGGACCCGCACCGGCGAGGTGCAGTCCCGTATCGCCAACGACATCGGCGGTATGCAGGCCACCGTCACCTCGACCGCGACCTCCCTGGTCTCCAACCTGACCAGCGTGATCGCCACGATCGTCGCGATGATCGCCCTCGACTGGCGCCTGACCGTCGTCTCGCTGCTCCTGCTCCCGGTGTTCGTGTGGATCAGCCGCCGGGTCGGCAACGAACGCAAGAAGATCACCACTCAGCGTCAGAAGCAGATGGCCGCGATGGCCGCGACCGTCACCGAGTCGCTTTCCGTCAGCGGCATCCTGCTGGGCCGCACGATGGGCCGTTCCGACTCGCTGACCCGGTCCTTCGCGGACGAGTCCGAGGGTCTGGTCGACCTCGAGGTACGGTCGAACATGGCCGGCCGCTGGCGGATGGCCGTCATCGGGATCGTCATGTCCGCGATGCCCGCCGTCATCTACTGGACCGCGGGCATCGCCCTCCAGGCCGGCGGCCCCGACATCTCCATCGGCACCATCGTCGCCTTCGTCTCGCTCCAGCAGGGCCTGTTCCGCCCGGCCGTGAGCCTGTTGTCGACCGGCGTCCAGATCCAGACCTCGCTCGCGCTCTTCCAGCGCATCTTCGAGTACCTCGACCTGCCGGTCGACATCACCGAGCGGGAGGACCCGGTCCACCTCGACCGCGTCAAGGGCGAGGTCCGCCTGGAGAACGTGGAGTTCCGCTACGACGGCGACGAGGACAAGGACAAGCGGGGCCCCATCCTCGACGGCATCGACATCGACGTCCCCGCGGGCAGCAGTCTCGCGGTCGTCGGCCCGACCGGCGCGGGAAAGTCCACACTCGGATATCTCGTCCCGCGGCTCTACGACGTGACGGGCGGCCGGGTCACCCTCGACGGGGTCGACGTCCGCGACCTCGACTTCGACACCCTCGCGCGCGGTATCGGGGTCGTCTCGCAGGAGACGTACCTCTTCCATGCCTCGGTCGCCGACAACCTGCGCTTCGCGAAGCCGGACGCGACCGACGAGGAGATCGAACAGGCGGCGCGTGCGGCCCAGATCCACGACCACATCGCCTCGCTGCCCGACGGCTACGAGACGGTCGTGGGCGAGCGCGGCCACCGGTTCTCCGGTGGTGAGAAGCAGCGCCTGGCCATCGCACGGACCATTCTGCGAGACCCGCCCGTCCTCATCCTGGACGAGGCGACCAGCGCGCTGGACACCCGTACCGAGCACGCCGTGCAGGAGGCCATCGACGCGCTCTCGGCCAACCGCACCACGCTGACCATCGCGCACCGCCTGTCCACCATCCGGAACGCCGACCAGATCGTGGTCCTCGACGCGGGCCGGGTGGCCGAGCGCGGCACCCACGAGGAACTGCTGGAGCAGGACGGACGGTACGCGGAGCTGGTACGCCGGGACGCCCGGCAGGACCCCGCACACGGGGACGCGCAACTGGAACCGACCAGCTGAACCGAAACCGACAAGCCGAAGATATGCCTGGTTTGTGACGATATGCGCGTTACCGTGCCCGCATGTACAGGAACACTCCGCCACGGAGCACGATTCGACTGACGCGCCGGGGCCGACTCGTCCTCATCGCGACCGGGGCCGTCGTGGCCGGCACCGCCGTGGCGGTGCCGCTGCTCAGCCTGCGGGGCGAGGGGTGGACGGAGCCCACCACCCTGGTGATCCCGGAGGGCCGGCGGGCCGGGCAGATCTACGACGCCGTCGACAAGGCCCTCGACCGGCCTCCGGGCACCACCAAGAAGTCCCTGGCCAAGGCGCACCTCAGGCTGCCCGCCGACGCGGAGGGCAACCCGGAGGGCTACCTCTTCCCGGCGACGTACCCATTGGAGCGGCACGGGAAGAAGACGACGCCCGAGGCGCTGCTCTCGTTCATGGTCGACACCGCGAACAAGAAGTTCAACGGCGCCCCCGTCGCGGCCGGCGCCCAGCGCAGCGCGATGAACGTCTACCAGGCCGTCACCATCGCGAGCATCGTCCAGGCCGAGGCGGCGACCGAGGCCGACATGGGGAAGGTGGCGCGGGTCATCGTCAACCGCCTGGAGCGCGGGATGCCGTTGCAGATGGACTCCACCATCAACTACGGGCTGAACCGCTCCACGCTGAGGACGACCGGTGCCGACACCCGGATCGACAGCCCCTACAACTCGTACCAGCGCATGGGTCTGCCGCCGACCCCGATCGACAACCCGGGCGAGGCGGCGATGCGCGCGGCCGTCAACCCGACCCCGGGGGACTGGCTGTACTTCGTGACGGTGAAGCCGGGGGACACCCGTTTTACGAACAGCTTCGAGGAACACCGGCGCAACGTGGCCGAGTTCAACAAGAACCAGCAGGGCTCGGCCACGTCGGGGTGACGCCGACGGTGCCTCAGGCAGCGGCGGCTTGCGCGGTCAGGAGCCGCCTGATGTCCCGTACGGCCGCACGGCCCGCGCGGTTGGCGCCGATGGTGCTCGCCGACGGGCCGTAGCCGACGAGATGGATCCGCTCGTCGGCGACCGCGCGCGTGCCCTCGACGCGGATCCCGCCGCCCGGCTCGCGCAGCTTCAGCGGGGCCAGATGGTCGATGGCGGCCCGGAACCCGGTCGCCCACAGGATCACGTCGGCGTCCACCCGCCGCCCGTCGTTCCACGCCACGCCCTCGGGCGTGATCCGGTCGAACATGGGCTGCCGGTCGAGGACCCCGTCCGCGATCGCCTGCCGGACCGCGTCGTTCAGCGGCAGTCCGGTCACCGACACCACGCTCTTCGGCGGCAGCCCCTGCCGTACCCGCTCCTCGACGAGCGCCACGGCCTCCCGGCCGACGTCCTCGCTGAAGGGGCCCTCCCGGAACACGGGTTCGCTCCTGGTCACCCAGGTGGTGGCGGCCGCGTACGGGGCGAGCTCCATGAGGTGCTGGGTGCCGGACGCACCCCCGCCCACCACGACCACCCGCAGCCCGGCGAACGCCTCGGGGCCGGGATACCGCGCGGTGTGCAACTGCCGCCCCCGGAAGGTCTCCTGGCCGGGATAGCGCGGCCAGAACGGCCGGTCCCAGGTGCCGGTCGCGTTGATCAGCGCCCGCGTCGACCAGTCCCCGTCCGAGGTCTCCACGAGCAGCCTCCCGTCGTCGCCCTCCCGCACCGCACGGACCTCGACAGGGCGGCGTACGCGCAGGTCGAAGGCTCGCTCGTACGCCGTGAAGTACTCGGCGATCACCTCCGACGACGGCCGCCGCGGATCGGCGCCCGTGAGCTCCATCCCCGGCAGCGCGTGCATGCCGTGGACCTTGCCGTACGTCAGCGACGGCCACCGGAACTGCCAGGCGCCGCCGGGGGCGGGGGAGTGGTCGAGGACCACGAAGTCGCGCTCCGGCTCGAAACCGGTGCGGCGCAGGTGATAGGCGCTGGACAGGCCTGCCTGACCAGCGCCTACGACGACGACCTCGACCTCGCGCGTGTTGTTCACGTTTCTACCAACCGCGGCGAGGTCGTGGATCTTCCCGAATCAGCCCTCGGCGGGGCGGGGCGCGGAGGTGGACGCGGGCAGATCGCCGTTGAACCGCGTGTCCACGAACTTGCCGAAGTCCACCTTCCCCGGGATCAGCTTCAGCGAGGTGAACGTGTCGGCGATCTCCTGCTCCGAGGCGATGAGCTGCTTGTCCACGGCGACCGCGACCCGGGTGGTGTACGTCCGCTTCACCGCGGCCAGTGCCACGTCCTCGGGCAGCCCCGTCTCCTTGGCCCACACCTTCGCCCACTCCGTCTCATGGGAGTAGACCCACTTGTAGGCGCGCCGGAGCCGCTGAAGGTAGTCGTCGATCGCGGCGGCCTTCTTCTTGTCCTTCAGCGCACCCGGTGCCGCCACCTGGAAGGTCAGGCCGTTGGTGACGCCGTCCCCGGTGGTCAGCACGCGGCCCTGCTTCGCCTGGAGGATCTGCGAGGTGTACGGGTCCCACACCGCCCACGCGTCGACCTTGCCGGAGGTGAACGCGGCGAGGGCGTCGGCCGGCTGGAGATACTTGACCTTCACGTCGGCCAGGCTCAGCCCGGCCTTCCTGAGGGACGCGACCAGCTGATAGTTGGCGGACGAGCCCTGCGCCACGGCGACGGAATGGCCCTTGAGCTGCGCGGGACCGGTCAGCTTCGAGTCGTTCGGTACGAGGACGGCGTCGCCCTTGGACGTACCGTGCCAGGCGGCCACCACCGAGATCTTCGAGCCGGCCCCGGCCGCGAACACCGGCGGGGTGTTGCCGACACCGCCGATGTCGACGGCCTTGGCGTTGACGGCCTCCAGCAGCGGCGGGCCGGAGGTGAAGGTCGACCACTTGATCTTGTAGTCGAGGTTGTCGAGCTCCCCGGCGGCGCGCAGGATCGCCTCCGAACCGCCCTTCTGGTCACCGACGTTGAGCGTGAGGGAGCCCTTGCCGTCGGTGTCGGTGCCCGTGCCGGCGGACGCGTTTCCACCGCAGGCGGTGAGCAGGAGGGCGAAGGGGAGGAGCAGTGCGGCGGGGGCGAGGCGACGTCGCATGGGGGATCCGTTCTGTGGAGCGTGATCGTGGGTGGGAATGGGGGGAGTTCAGGCGGCTTCGGCGGCCGTGTCGACGCCCAGGCGCTCCAGGAGCTGCCCGCGGATCTCGGCGAACCGGGGATCGGTGATGTCGCGCGGCCGGTCGAGGTCGATCTCCTGCTCGTGCGCGATGACACCCTCGTCCATCACGAGGACCCGGTCGGCGAGCAGGACGGCCTCCTCGACGTCGTGCGTGACCAGCAGGACCGCGCAGCCGCGGCGCTGCCACAACTCGCCCACCAGTCGCTGGGCCTTGATCCGGGTGAGCGCGTCGAGCGCGCCGAACGGCTCGTCCAGCAGCAGGAGATCGGGCTCACGCACCAACGCCCTTGCCAGCGAGGCGCGTTGGGCCTCGCCGCCGGAGAGCGTCTTGGGCCACGCGTCCGTACGGTGGCTCAGGCCGACTTCCTCCAGGGCCCGGTCGGCGACGCCGCGTGCCGGCTTGCCGGGCAGGCCGAGCAGGACGTTGCGCCACACCTTCTTCCACGGCATCAGGCGAGGTGCCTGGAAGGCCACCGCCTTGCGGCGCGGGACCAGGACGGTGCCCTCGATGTCCCGGTCGAGTCCGGCGAGGATGCGCAGCAGGGTGGACTTGCCGCAGCCGCTGCGGCCCAGCAGGGCCACGAACTCGCCGGGCCTGACGTCGAGTCGGAGGTCATCGATGACCGCGCGGCCGTCGAAGGAGCGGGTCAGGCCTTCGACGCGCACGGCCTGGGTGAGGCGCGGTGCTTGGGGGGCCTCGGTCGGCTCCGGTGCCTCGGATGTGCCGGACACCCGGGGGCTCACCGGCCGGTGAACGTCGGTCGCCATTGCAGCAGCAGCCTTTCGAGGGAGCGGACGATGAAGTCGGCCAGCAGGCCGAGGAAGGCGTAGACGATCAGGCAGACCACGATGACGTCGGTGCGCAGGAAGTCCCGTGCCTGCACCATCAGGAAGCCGATACCGGAGTCCGCGTTGACCTGCTCGGCGAAGACGAGCGCGAGCCAGGCGATGCCGAGCGAATAGCGCAGACCGGTCATGGCACCGGGCAGCGCGCCCGGCAGGATGACATGCCGGACGAGCCCCCACCGGGAGAGGCCGAGGGACTCCCCGGCCTCGATCAACTGCGAGTCCACACCCCGGATGCCCGCGTAGACGTTCAGGTAGAGCGGAAAGGTCACGCCGAGTGTGATGATGGCGATCTTCGGCGCCTCGCCGATGCCGAACCAGATGATGAACAGCGGGATCAGACCGACGAACGGCACGGTCCGCAGCATCTGCACGGGCGCGTCCACGATGTCCTCGCCCACTCGGAACAGGCCCGAGACGAGGGCGAGTCCAACGCCGACGAGGGTGCCGAGGAGCAGCCCGCCCGCGACCCGCTGGAGCGAGGTCGCCATCGCCGAGGTGAGCGAACCATCGGCGATCATGTCACCCGCCACCTGGGCGATCCGGCCGGGGGAGGCGAGCACGTCGGCGGTCAACACGCCTGTGCCGCTGAGCAGTTGCCACAGTGCCAGCAACAGGACCGGACCGGTGGTGCGGCGCAGCCAGCGGGGGACGCGGGTGCGCCGGGAGGAGGCGGGGACGATGGGTTCGAGGTCGAGAACGGCAGCGGCGGTGGTGGGCTCTGCGGCACCCTGGCGGGATGTTTCCGAAATATCGGGTACGGGCGAGCCGGGCGGGGCATGGCTGATGCTCATGGTGCTCCACGGAGGGGGAGAGCGGCCGGTGAGGGACACGCCTCGACGCCACCGCACAGGACGGCACGGATCAGTGCACGCGCCGGTCAGTGGAGCGAGGGTGGGGAAAGGGAGGGACGGGAGGGCGTCAGCAGCCGCGGCGACACGCGGCGGAGGCCACCCGCAGCAGGTCGATGTGACCGCGCGTGGTGAGCAGGGCTGAACGCAACATGCGGTCGAAGCTAGCCAGTCGGCGTGTCCACGGTCAATGGTGTCTCGCGGACTGGACCCGGCGTATCGCGCTATGAGCCACGCAGGACGAGTGAAGGCGAGTGAACACGAGTGATTCCGGCGCGAGGGGTGAGGATGGGGGCATGTCAGACGCTTTCACCACCCGAGTCCTGAACGTCTCCTCCGGTTCCTCGGAGCGGATCGTCGACCTCACCGGCGACTGCGAGGCCTTCCTGAGGGAGGCCGCCGCGGGCCGCGACGGCCTCCTGAACGTCTTCGTCCCGCACGCGACAGCGGGCGTCGCGATCATCGAGACGGGCGCCGGCAGCGACGAAGACCTCCTGGCCGCCCTCCACACCCTGCTCCCCGCCGACGACCGGTGGCAGCACCGCCACGGCAGCCCCGGCCACGGCCGCGACCACGTCCTCCCGGCGATCGTGCCTCCGCACGCCACCCTGCCGGTGGTGAACGGGCAGCTGGAACTGGGGACTTGGCAGTCGGTGTGCCTGGTGGACACGAACAGGGACAACGCGGAACGGAAGGTGCGTTTCTCGTTTCTTGCGGGCTCCTGAGGTTTAACCCTGCACACTAAGCGCCTGGACTGTCGATCCGGACGCGCCACAGCCGTGGACGGCCACGCTGTATGTGCCGGACCGTACGGTGTCTCGCGACAGTCACTTCGCCGTGTACTCGCCCGCGAGCACATTGTTGTCGAACACCTCGGTGAACGGGCCGCACTCGATCCACTCGCCTTCCTCTTCCACCACGGCGAGCGCACCTGCACCGCGGTGGACGTGCGCCGGGATGGGGGACCCGGCGCGGTGGCGGACGGAACCTGCACAACCCCTCCCTACGGGCACGCCTCTCCAAGAGCACCCGTGAAGGTGCGAAGCCGGGTTTCCGATCACCCGGACGGTGCTTCTCCGTGTCACGGCGTCAGCCGGGCGCACACCCCGTAAGCCCGATCCGTGTCGCGTCCGGTGACCGTTCGGCCGATGCCGCGAATCCCGCGCCGACCGGCGTCGGCAACGGGCCCGCCGTCTCCCGTCGGGAGCTCGACGCACTCTTCGAGGCGGTTCGCACGTGGGGTCGCTGGTCCCCGGCCGACCGCGGTGTCTGGAACCGGGTCACCGCGGACCATGTGCGGCGGGCCGCAGCGGGCGTGCGGTCACCCGGCCCGGCCCCGGTGACCGCAAGCCTGCCCTGCACCACATGACCGACCTCCGTGACGTGGCGGCGCCGGAACCCTCACCCACAAGGACTTCATCGCCGCCGACTGTCACGGCAAGGGCATCACCCATCTTGACGCGCTGTGCCACATCGCCTATCGGGGGAGCTCCACGACGGCCGCACGGCACACGAGGTCGTCGATGCCGCAGGCGCCCGCTTCGGCGCGGTGTCGACGCTCGGACCCCTCGTCATGAGGGGGGTCCTCCTCGACCTGCCCGCCGTCCTCGGGATCCGCTGGCTGGAGCCGGGGCGAGCGGTGCACGCCAAGGACATCGTCGCCGCGGAGAAGGCGCTCGATGTGACGATCGGCGAGGGCGACGCGGTACTGCTGCGCTCGGGACACGTCCGGCGCCGCGAGGAACTCGGCGCCTTGGGATCCCGACACGGCCGGCGCGGGCTTTCATGGGGACGCCCTGCCGCTGCTGGCCGGGCGTGGCCTCGCGCTGCTCGGCGGAGACGGCGACAGTGACGTACGGCCCTCACCCGTGGACGGCGTGCACTCGCCGGTCCACGCCCTGGCTGTGGCCGCGATGGGGGAGCCGCGGCTGCACAACCTCGACCTGGAAGCGCTGTCCGCCGCGACCGCGACGGCGGGACGACGACTTCATGCTCGTCGTGGCGCCGCTGAACGTCCCGCGCGGGACGGCTCGCCCGTCAACCCGGTCGCGGTCCTGTGACACCGATTCGGTCCGGTCACCGTGTGTGAGGGGCCTTGTGAACAGTGACTCGCGCCTCCAATAACCGTATCCTCGTCCATAGCAGACATTTCGGAAGAGTGTCGAAGGCGCGAGTGAGGCGGAGCGTGGTTCGGGCCGGCGAAGATCCGATACCGACGGGGCGTGCGCCAGGAGGCACGGGGCCCGTCAGTTTCCGTGAGCGGTTCCTGCAGGGTGAGCCGGTCGAGACGGGTGTGCGCACGTCGATCCTGGATTCCTGGCGGCGCTGCCGGATCCTGGGGCTGTCGCCGGACCAGTCCGATCTTCCCTTCCGGGAGGATTTCGAACCGGACGGACGGATCGTCCGCGCGGCCGTTCCGGTGCTCGACCGGCTGCAGGCCACGTTCGCCGGCAGCGCGATGAACATCTCCGTCGCCGATGCGAGCGGGACGGTTCTCCTGCGCCGTTTCGGAGAAGCGTCGCTGGCCAGAATTCTCCCGGCCATCCAGAGTGTCCCCGGGTTCGTGTTCGCCGAGAAGGTCGCAGGTACCAACGGCATCGGTCTCGCCCTGGCCGAGCGCCAACCCATCCGGGTCTACGGTGCCGAGCACTTCGCCGAGCGCTCCCAGGGCAGTGCCTGCCGCGCGCTTCCCGTCCGCGACCCGCTCAGCGGCCGCATCGAGGGCGTCCTGTGCTTCGGCTATCCGCGCACCGCCGAGGACCCGGCGCTGGACACCGTGATACGCAAGGCGGCCGAGACCATCGAGCGGCGGCTGCTGGAGCAGAGTTCCTCGCGTGAGCGCGCTCTGCTGCGGGCGTACCTGGACAGCGGAGCCGAAGCCGCCGCAGGTTTTCGGCACCGCATGGGGGTGCGAGAACTGGCCGTGGAGACGAGCCCCCGCGACCGGGCGATCCTCAAGGAGAAGGCCGCCGAGCTGATCGCCTGCGCGCAGCGGGCCTGTGTCGACGTACCCCTGTCCGACGGCCGTCGGGTCACGCTCGTGAGCCGGCCGATGACGAGTGCCTCCGGAGTGGAGGGCTTCGCCATCGAGGCCGTTGTCCCCGGTCCCTCGCCGCGCGAGCCCCTCGCCTTCCCGCATCAGGTCCGCGAGCCGCTGGGCCTCCCCGCCGAGCTTGCCGTCGCCACCTCCCTCACGTTCTCCGGGGCCGGGCCCGACGTGGCGCCCGGGCAGCTCCACGTCACCCCGCCCTCGGAGTATCTTCCCGGCACGGAGCACGGCCCTGTCGCCGTGGGCGTAGAGCGCGTCACGGCCGACGGCACGACGGACGAGCACTCCGACTCCCCGCCCCCGGCGAGAGGGCTCATGATGGTGGGGGAGCCGCACGTGGGGACCTACGCCCTTGCCGCGCGCCGCCGCCTGGAATTGTTGTCCGAGGCCGGCGTCCGCATAGGCACCACCCTGGATGTGCGCAGTACCGCCCGGGAGCTCGCCGAGTCGGCGGTGCCGCAACTGGCCGACTTCGTCACCATCGACCTGCCGGAAGCCGTGCTCCGCGGCGAGGAGTCCGCCGATCCCCGCAGTGACCTACGCCGTACGGTGGTTCACGGCATCCATGACGACTGTCCCTTCCACCCGGTCGGCAAGCAGGTCGACTACGGTCCGACGATGCCGCAGTCGCGGTGTCTGACGAGCGGCCAGGCAGTGCTGGAACCGGACCTGAAGGCTGCCGCGGGCTGGTTCGGGCAGGACCCTGAACACTCCGCACAGCTGCTGAGCCACGTCCACTCCCTCATCGCGGTGCCCCTGGTCGCCCGCGGCGCAGTCCTGGGCGTGGCCGGCTTCTACCGCGCGCAGGACTCGCCACCGTTCGGGGACGACGACCGGTCGCTGGCTCAGGAACTGGCCGCCCGTGCCGCACTGTCCATCGACAACGCCCGGCGCTACACGCGCGAACGCGCCATGGTCCTGGCCCTGCAGCGCAGCCTGCTCCCCCATGGTGTGCCGGACCAGGACGCCGTCGAGGTCGCCCATCGCTACCTGCCCGCCGAATCCGACGTCGGAGGGGACTGGTACGACGTCATACCCCTCTCCGGCACCCGCATCGGGCTCTTCGTCGGCGACGTCGTCGGCCACGGCATGCTCTCCGCCGCCACCATGGGACGGCTGCGCACGGCCGCCCGCAGTTTCGCCGAACTCGACTTCCCCCCGGACGAGGTCCTCACCCACCTCGACAAACTCGTGGGACGCCTGGACCGGGAGGACCCCGGCGCCGTGGACGCAGGCATCATCGGCGCGACCTGTCTCTACGCCATCTACGACCCGACCACACAGCAGTGCACCATGGCCCGCGCCGCCCATCCCCCGCCCGCTCTGGTCCGCCCCGACGGCACCGTGTGGTTCCCCGACCTGCCCGCCGGCCCCCCGCTCGGCCTCGGCGGTCTGCCGTTCGAAGCCGCCGAGCTCGACCTCCCAGAGAACAGCCAGCTGGTCCTCTACACCGACGGGCTCATCGAGGACCGTCACCGCGACGTCGACGTGGTCCTCGATCAGCTGCGCGCCACGCTGTCCCAAGCGAACGGCACGCCCGACGAGACCTGCCAGGCGGTACTCGACACGGTGGCCCCCACCCACCCCTGCGACGACATCGCCCTGCTCGTCGCCCGCACCCACGCCCTGGACCCCCAGCGGATAGCCACCTGGGACCTGCCCGCGGATCCGGCCCTGGTCAGCGAGGTCCGCGCCTCCGCCACCCGGCAACTGACCGACTGGGGGCTCGACGAGGCCGCGTTCGCCGCCGAACTGGTGCTCAGCGAGCTGGTGACGAACGCCATCCGCCACGGCGCAGGGCCCATCCGGGTACGGCTGCTCCACGACCGCACCCTGATCTGCGAGGTCTCCGACACCAGCAACACCGCCCCGCACCTGCGCCGAGCGGCCAGCACCGACGAGGGCGGCCGCGGCCTGTTCCTCGTCGCGCAGCTGACGCAGAGCTGGGGCACGCGCTACACCCAGCAGGGCAAGGTCATCTGGGCCGAATGCGAGCTCGAGGGGGCCTGAGGCGCCGGCCGCGGCGATTCGCTGCTCCGTTGGGGTAACAGAGAGCGGCTAGATGTCGGAAAATGTATGACATGTGACGCTAATGTCGCTGATGTACATCGGGAAGAACACGACAGGTCCAACCCCGGAGAGGTCCGTGCACGAGGCCCACGACACCTCTGCGCATGCGGTCCCGCCCTTCGGGGCGGAACCTCTGGTCCGTGTCCGCGGACTTGCCAAGCGGTTCGGGGGAACCCTCGCGCTCGCCGGGGTCGACCTCGATGTCCACGCCGGCAGCGTCCTCGCCCTCCTTGGTCCCAACGGAGCCGGGAAGTCCACGCTCATCAAGGTGCTCGCCGGCGTCCACCACGCCGACTCGGGGCAGGTCACCGTGGCCGGGCATCCGCTCGGGAGTCACGCCGCTTCCCGGCACATGTCCTTCATCCATCAGGATCTCGGCCTGGTGGAGTGGATGACGGTAGCCGAGAACATCGCTCTGAGCACCGGGTATCAGCGCCGCGCCGGGCTGATCTCCTGGCGTCTCACCCGAGAACACTGCACCGAGGCACTGCGGGTCGTCGCCGGGCATCTCGACCCCGACACGCCGATCTCCCGCCTCGCCCCGGCCGAGCGTTCGCTTGTCGCCGTCGCACGAGCCCTGGCGGCACGGGCGAGACTCATCGTCCTCGACGAGCCGACCGCCCGCCTGCCCGCCGCGGACTGCACCCGGCTGTTCCGGGTGCTGCACACCCTGCGCGACCGGGGGCACGGCATCCTCTACGTCAGCCATCGCCTGGACGAGGTGTACGAGGTCGCCGACACCTTCGCCGTGCTGCGTGACGGACGCCTGGTCAGCCACGGCTCGTCGGCGACCCACACTCCTGCCCGCCTGGTGCGCGCCATCACCGGCGAGGGGCCGACCGATCACCGCCCAGCCACCACCCCGGCCGGCGGCCCGGCCATCCTGACCCTGGACGGGGTGCGCACCCCCGACGCCGACGCGGGACCGGTCAGTCTGGAGCTCAGGCGGGGGGAAGTCCTCGGCCTGGTCGGCCTCACGGGCGCCGGACACATCGGCCTCGCCCGAGCCCTCGCGGGTGCCCGGCCCCTCCTCGGCGGACGGGCCCTTCTCGGCGGTCGCCCGTACCGTCCCCGTACGGTCGCGGACGCCGTCGGACGGGGTGTCGCCCTCGTACCCGGTGACAGACAGCGGGAGGGTTGCCTCGCCGAGCTGACCGTGCGGGAGAACCTCCTGGCCAACCCCCGGGCGGGAGGCATGTCGGCGCTGGGCTGGATCAGCCCCCGCCGCGAACGCGCCGAGGCCGGCACCCTGATCGAACGGTTCTCGGTGCGTCCCCACGACAGCGAGGCCGCCATCGCCACCCTGTCCGGGGGGAACCAGCAGAAGGTCATGATCGGCCGGTGGCTGCGGCTGGCCCTGCGCCTGCTGATCCTCGAGGAACCGACGGCGAGCGTGGACATCGGTGCCA
Organism: Streptomyces sp. NPDC005483; assembly: GCF_040606035.1. NCBI lineage: Bacteria > Bacillati > Actinomycetota > Actinomycetes > Kitasatosporales > Streptomycetaceae > Streptomyces > Streptomyces sp. NPDC005483. The sequence goes on along the minus strand of NZ_JBEXEA010000021.1, from coordinate 86,062 downwards.
AAGCCGCGATCCATCGCCTGCTCGACGAGGCGCTCGCCGCCGGCCTCGCGGTCCTCCTCATCTCCAGCGACTTCGAGGAGGTCGCGGGCGTGTGTCGGCGCGCCCTGGTCTTCGTCCGCGGATCCGTGACGACCGAGCTGACCGGCCCGGCCCTCACGGTCACCGAACTCACGCGGGCGGCTTCCCTGCCCTCCACCGGAACCGCGGCGAATCCGTGACGGGCTCCCCCTCTCCGGCTGCGCCCCCGCCACGGCCGCGTCGCTCGGGCCCACCGAGGCGACTCGCCCGACTGCAGGGCCGCGGCGGGCAACTCATCGGCGCCTACGGCCTCCTGACCCTCACCGCCCTGCTCTTCCTGATCTTCTCCCTCGCCCTGCCGCGCACCTTTCCCACCCGGGACACCGTCGACTCGATCCTGTCCAACCAGTCGATCCCGGCCGTCCTCGCACTCGCCGCGATGGTCCCCATCGTGACCGGCGCGTTCGACCTCTCCATCGGCTACGGTCTCGGCCTGGCGCACGTCATGGTGATGCAACTCGTCGTGGGCGACGGGTGGCCCTGGCCGCTCGCCTGCCTCACGGTGATCGCCGGAGGGGGCGTCGTGGGCGTCCTCAACGGTGTCGTCGTCGAATTCGGACGGATCGACTCGTTCATCGCCACCCTCGGAACCGGCAGCATGATGTACGCGGTGACCGGCTGGATCACCGGCGGCAGCCGGATCGTCCCCGGCCCGCAAGGCCTCCCGGCCGCCTTCACCGACATCTATGACTCGACGTTCCTCGGCCTTCCGGTTCCCGCCTTCTACGTGCTCGCGCTCGCGGTCGCCCTCTGGGTGGTTCTGGAGCGGCTGCCGCTCGGCAGGTACCTGCACGTCGTCGGGTCGAACCCGCGCGCCGCCGACCTGGTCGGCATCCCGACCCGCAGGTACACCGTCTACGCCTTCGCCGCGTCGGGACTGATCGTCGGCTTCGACGGAGTGCTGCTCGCGGCCCAGCAGCAGATCGGCAATCCCAGCGTCGGCCTCGACTACCTGCTGCCCGCGTTCGTCGGGGCCCTCCTCGGCTCCACCGCCATCAAACCCGGGCGCCCCAACGCCCTGGGCACCCTCGTCGCCGTCGCCGTCCTCGCCGTCGGCCTCACCGGCATCGCCCAGATGGGCGGCGATTTCTGGACGGTCCCGTTGTTCTACGGCGGCACCCTGCTCCTCGCCGTCGGACTGGCCGGCTACTCCGCTCGTCGCCGACTGCGCACCGGCGCGGTCGGTGCCCGCGATTCGCCCGCCGTGACACAGGACGACGGCACGCCGGGCAGCCCTCCATGACCCACGCCGCGGGCACGCCAGAGTGCCCGCGGCGGCATCCTCCGCAAGGAGCTTCCGTGCACCGCAACCGCAACACCCCCGCCGTCCGCAACGCGCGGTCCACTGCCACCGCTCTGGTGGCCGCGGTCTTCGTGCTGGCCGGCTGTGAACGCGGCTCGTCGAGCGGCCCGGCGCACTCCACCTCGGGCCCGAGCGGCTGTCCCGCGGTCCAGGCCAGGGCCCAGGCCGCCGTCAGCCGGGCGGAGCGGACCGACATCCCCTGGAACGGACCGACCAGCGGCCCCACCGCGGTGGCCGGCAAGACCATCGTCTACGTCGCCCAGACCATGACCAATCCCGGAGTCGCGGGCGCCGCGGACGGCGTGCGGAAAGCCGCGCGGGTCATCGGCTGGGACGTCCGGGTGATCGACGGTGAGGGCACCCCCGCCGGCATCCAGGCGGCGATGAGCGAGGCCGTGGACGTCAGACCGTCGGGCATCGTCATCGGGGGCTTCGACCCCGACTCGACCGCGCAGCAGGTGGCGCGTGCGAACGCGGCAGGCATCCCGCTGATCGGCTGGCACGCGCTCGCTTCCCCCGGCCCCAGCCGGCGCCCCAGGCTCTTCACCAACGTCACCACCAAGGTCGAGGACGTGGCAACAGCCAGTGCGCGGTGGGTCATCTCGAGTTCCGGCGGCTCAGCCGGGGCCGTGGTCTTCACCGACGCCTCGATCCCCTTCGCCAAGTACAAGTCCGACCTGGTCAGAAAGGAGCTGGCCACCTGCGCGGGGGTGAAGCTGCTGGCATACGAGAACATCCCGATCCCGGACGCGAGCAGCCGCACGCCCCGGGAGATCTCCTCACTCCTCTCTCGCTTCCAGGGCAGCTGGACCCACTCCGTCGCCATCAACGACCTGTACTTCGCCGATGCCGCCCCGGCGTTCCGCGCGGCCGGCAACAAGGGTTCCGGCCCGCCCTTCAACATCGGCGCCGGCGACGGCGACCCCTCCGCCTTCCAGCGCATCAACAGCAAGCAGTACCAGGCGGCCACCGTGCCCGAGCCGCTGTCCCTGCAGGGCTGGCAGATCGTCGACGAGTTCAACCGCGCCTTCTCCGGCCGGCCGGCCAGCGGTTATGTGGCCCCCGTCCACATCAGCACGGCCGACAACAGCCACGGCGCCACGACCTGGGATCCGGCGGGATACCGGGAGGCGTACCGGAAGATCTGGGGCACGTGACAGTGGCGGCGGGGCGTGGTCAAAGTGGCGGGGCGTACTCGGTGAGCAGGAGCGCGATGTCGTCCGCCCTGTCGGGGGAAGCGTGGCAGGCATCCCGCAGCAGCCCGTCGGCCAGATCGTCCAGGCCGCCCCCGCCAAGGCGGGCGAGCGACGCCCGGAGCCGCTCGACGTCGGAGCCGATGTCCGAGTCGCGCCTCTCGATCAACCCGTCCGTATAGAGGGCCAGGACCGACCCGGGAGCGAGACGCAGCTCCGACTCCGGAAAGCGCGCCGTCGCGTCGATGCCGAGCAGTGGGCCGCCGGGCACATCCAGGATCTTGGTGTGCCCGTCGGGCAGGCGCAGCAGGGGCGGGAGATGCCCCGCGCGGACGATGCGCAAGATCCCCGAGCGGGGATGGAATCGGGCGTAGCAGCAGCTGGCGAGGAGCGCCGGGTCGAGGTCCATGTGGAGCCGGTTGGTGCCGGCGACGACATCGCTCGGTCGGTGGCCGGCGGCGACGAAGGCCCGCATGGCGCTGCGCAGTTGGCCCATGGCGGCCGCGGCGGGGACGTTGTGCCCCTCGACGTCCCCGACGATCAGTGCGACTTCGTCGCCGGTGGAGATGACGTCGTACCAGTCGCCGCCGATGTCCATCCCGCTGGTGCCCGGAAGATAGCGCCCGGTGACGTGCAGCCCCGGCAGAGTGGGCAGCCGGTGCGGCAGCAGCGCGTCCTGCAGGCCGCGGGCGAGGGCGAATTCGGCGTCGTAGAGTCTGGCGCGTTCCAGAGCCTGGCCGATCAGGCCGCCCAGCGCGGTGAGGAGTCCGCGCTCCTCGTCGGGGAACCGGTGGATGTCGTCGAAGCCGAGCATGCAGGCGCCGACCGGGTGGTTCGAGGCGATCAGCGGCAGGAACGCCCAGGAGTTGGTGTGCCCCACCATGAGCCCGGGGTAGCTTTCGCGGAGCTGCTCCCGGGACTCGACGAAGAGCGGGACCCCGGAGGTCAGCGCGTCCGTCACGGGCAGCCGGGCGTGCAGCGGGGTGCCTTCGAACCGAGCGAGAAAGCGTTTCGAGTAGCCGCGCTGAGCGAGCAGGTGCAGGCGCCGTTCCTCCACCACGGCGATCGCCAGCTTCTGGCCGCCGAAAGCCGGCAGCAACTGTTCGGCGACGGCATCGAACACCTCGTCCGCGGTGGCCGCCTCGGTGAGGGCGCTGCCCAGCGTGAGCACCCGGTAGAGGGAACCCACGCGGGGCGCCCCGGGCGGAGGCGCCAAGGAGATGGGCGGCCCCTCCTCGGTGACTGCTGTACCGGGTCCGGTGCCGGCCGGTACGGGCTGCCGCACTCGTGAGGCCCATCCCGTCATGCCCTGAGCGCCCGGGTGGAGGGAGAAGACCAGCCACTCGTCCGGTGGGCGGCGGACCAGGAAGGAGACCGGTTGCTGGGAGACGACGGCGGCCCGGTAGCGATCCTCGTACACGGGATCGGCCAGCCAAGGCAGTACGTCCCAGGGGCGCCGGCCGAGCAGTTCGTCCTGGCGGACCCGCAGCAGATCCTCCAGGCTGTGGTTGGCGTAGGCGAGGCGTCCGTCGGGAGAGAGCGCGAAGAAACCGTCCGCGAGCCGCTCTATCGCCGCCACGGCGGCCATGCCGCTCCCGGAGTCGAGCACGGCGCCGACCAGGTGGCAGGAGGCCTCCGAGTCGTCGGGGCCCTCCGGCACCCGGCCCCACAGCTCCACGACGCGGTGCCCACCACGGCCGTCCAGGATGCGTAGGCGGTGCGCCAGTAGGTGCCCCTCCTCGACCGCGGCACGGGCGGCGGACCGAAAACCGGGCAGATCCGCCGGCTCGATGCAGGCCGCCAGCGTGGCCGCCCGACCGTCGAACGCGCGGGGCGGAATCCCGAAGACCGCGCACAGCTCGTCGTCGGCAGTGAGGGCTCCGGTGTCGAGGTTCCAGTCGAACAGGCCCACCCGGATCGCCGGAGCGGACGGCAGCGGGACCAGTATCGGAGCCGTCCGCTCGTCGTACTCGCCGAGCGTGCCGCGGGCCCGCAGTCCGGCGAGGGCGGTGCCCAGCCGGTCGGCGGCGGAGCGCAACTGCCCGCGCTGCGCCCTCGACAGTCCTGTCCCGTCCGGCCTGGGCGTCCACACCACGGAGATGGCGCCGAAAGTCCGCTCGCCCGCCCGTACGGGGACCGATGCGGAGCCGAACGGGTACGGCAGGGCGATCGAGAGCTGGGGGAAGCGCCGCATCGTCTCCTCCGCGCCGGCCAGGTGGACCATGCGCCCGGAGCGGCACGCCTCCGCCACCGGCATACGGCTGTTGACCGGGATCCGACGCCACCCGCTGAGCAGGGAGGGCGGTGTTCCGCAGGACGCGGCCCCGACGAGCGAGCGATGGTCGCCGGAGAGCAGGAACACGCTTCCGGCATGTGCTCCGGTGACCTCCACGGCATGGATCACGGCCCTGACCAGCGCGTCGTCGCGTTCGGGCGCTTCGCCGACACCCGCGGCGCCGAGCGGGTACGAGCTCGATGCCATACCGTTGGCCGACACGTTGCCCTCGATCATCCATGGAGTGCTTTTCCCAGTTTAGGGTCATTCGCACCTCTCTGCGGGCGGATGTCGGGCCGGTAGGGGTGAGCCGATTTCCGTCCTGCCGGCCAGACGGAGCGGGAGCAACCCTGTTTGTCCCTGATTGCGGCCGGACCTTCAGCGGCTGCGGCTGAGCAGACCGCATGCTGGGACAGGATCGACGGCGCGCCTCGTCGGTGCGTCTCGTCGTCGGTCGGCAGCCGAACGCCGTCGCCGTCCTGGACGCCGCGACCACGCCGGGAACTGGTCCCGATGGAGGCGTCGCCACCAAACGCGCCCATGACGCTGCCATTACACACGGCGGGGCCATACGGTGGGCGGACGGCCGGCTCAAGACCGTCCCGTCCGTGCCTCAGACGGTGCTGCTGGGGGACTTTGTTCGCGCGGTGAAGGGGATCTTCGTCCAGCCCTGTCGGGTGGCTGCTCGACGGGTGACCGGGCGACCGAGTCCGACGCTGTCGGTCCCAGCTCTGATCGGCATGTGCTTGCCGGCAGCGTGATCCCTACGACGCGCTCGGCGGCGAACCAGCGCGGAGTACCCACCCCCACCACCGACCCGCGAGGCAACGTCTCCCGCGTCACTGCCGCCGACTACCCCAACCGCCTTCACATCCGACGAGGCCGGTCGCGTCACCAGGTCACCGCCCCCGGCCGTCAGTACCGAGCCCGACGGCGGTGCCCCGCAGCAGGTCCACCCCACCACGCTGTATGGGTACGACACCTTCGGCGACCAGACGTCGGTCGACGACCCCGACGGCAACTACGACGACGGCGAGCAGATCGCGGCTCCGACGCCGCCTGCACCCCGCCGGGCTCGACCATGTCCATCACCGCGACCACCACCGCCACCCACGACGCCGACGACCGCCTCACCGCGGCGACCGACGCCGACAGAAACACTCGGCGGGTTCTTGCCGGCCTGGATCGGGCACCCCGCCTTCCGGTTGGTCAGGTAGCCCAGACAGATCCGCGACAGGCGTGGTGCTGTGACCAGGGAACGTTCGCCAGGTTGCCCGATCATGCGGCGAAAGCGAGTCGGCCACCCCAGCGGAAGCTCCTCTCACCACGGATGCGGGCGTGCTCGCGCCGTTGGGCGGCCAGCACTTCGGGGTGGCGGGCGTTGGCGGCGGGTCCTGGCGGAGTGCCGGATGCGGCTTGCCCCTTGGGCCCTCAACCTGAACCAGGGGTTGCCCCAACGGAGTTTGGTGGACACGAACAGGGACAGCCCTCAGCGCAAGGTGCGCCTCACCTTCCTCGCCGGTTCCTGAGACCCCACCCCGGCGGAGTCACCGCGTCCAGTACCTGATGTTGCGGAAGCGGGCCTCCGTGCGCCCCGAACCGTGGTCGTAGACACCGTTCTTGAAGTAGCGGGTGGCCGGGCCCCGGTCGGCGACCGTCAGGACGAGGGAGTCGTCGAAGTAGACCTTGACCGTGCCCGTTCCGGTGCTCGCCTGGTGGGCGATCTTCACGTTGAACCAGGTGTCGTAGGCCCCGGCCTTCAGGACCGTGCCGTCGTAGCGGCGCACGGTGCCCCCGCCCGTGTCGTAGATGTTGAGCATGATGTCGGTGGCCGGGGTCCCGGAGGGGTGGACGCTCCGCAGGATCTGGACGAAGGAGGCGCCGTCCGAGCCGGAGGGGAGATAGACGTCGGCGTCCCACATGTGGTCGCCCGTGGTGTAGTCGACCTTCCAGCGCATCTCGGTGCGCGGATCGGTGGAGCTGCCCTCCTCGAAGGGCTCGTCGGTGGCGTACACCCACATCCGGTGGACGCCGCCGCTGTAGGTGTGGCGCTCGCTCAGGTCGAGGTTCCAGGGCTTCTGCCAGCTGTACGTGAACGACGTCTGCGTCCAGCCGTCGGTCGGGTCGGCGGCCACCGCCGCGACCGCGGGCCGGGAGAGAGCGAGCGCGGGGCCACCGGCCAGCAGGCCGGCCGCTGTCCGTAAGACGGATCTCCTGTTCATCGTGCGTCCTTTCCGTTGCGGGAGTGCGATCCGGTCGGGAGGCAACACCAATACATCGGAGGAGTCAATGACTTCGACACTGCTTGCTGTGGTGGAAAGCGATTTTTGAGCTGGCGATTGGGTGCATGCCTCCCCATACACCCGATGTATCGGGGATTCGGCAGATCAGGCGGGACAGCCGGAGTCCGCGACGACGTGGTCGTAGTAGTAGCGGTACGTCGTCCCGGTGGCCAGGCCGGTGTCGGTGTAGGCGGTCGAGGTGGTGGAGCCCATCTTCGTGCGGGTGTGGCGTGCATCATCGAGGCGCACCCGCGGGCGCCGGCAGGGGCCGAACAGGAAGGGATGGTGTCCCGCACCATCGCCAGCGGTCTGATGGTGGATTGCCGCCCCATGTCTGCAGGCGGCTGAGGCGCCCTAGTCTCCCGCGCATCCTTAGTACGCGTCCTCGGAGGCAGGCCTACTGATGCGTCTCTCCCTCGCCACTCCCACAGGCTCCCGGCGACACCGCCTTCCCGCGGCCCTCGCCGTGGCAACTGTCGTGCTCGCTCCCCTGCCCGCCACCGCCGCAGCCGAACACCCCGGTGGTCACTGTGCCCACCGGGCGCAGCTGCGCGTACCGGGTGCCGAGCGTCAAGAGACGGCGTGTCTGGCCGAGTTGACCACCGCGGGCACGGTCGCCTCGGGACACACCGACCCGGCCGACTGGGCCGGACTGACAGCGAAGGACCTGAACGTCCCCAGCGGAGTACCCGGCATCCAGATCGACGGCTACTTCCCCGACACCTCCACCACCAACACCGACCACGGCTGGAGACACGACTCCCAGTTCGTCATCCGCCTGCCCGACCGGTGGAACGGCGGCCTGGTGGTCGCCGGCACCCCCGGCAACCGTGAGCAGTACGCCAACGACCGGGCCATCGCCGACCAGGTGCTCTCCCGCGGCTACGCCTACGCCGCCACCGACAAGGGCAACACCGGCCTCGCCTTCTACCGGGACGGGAAGACGCCGGGTGACGCCGTCGCCGAGTGGAACGACCGGCTCACCCAGCTGACCCGGGCCGCCCGGGTCACGGTCGCCCGGCGCTACCACCGTCCCCCGTCGCGCACCCTGGTGACGGGCATGTCCAACGGCGGATACCTGGTCCGATGGCAACTGGAGAACCATCCGGAGCTCTACGACGGCGGCGTCGACTGGGAGGGCACCCTGTGGCGTTCCGACGGACCCACCCTGCTGGACTTCCTGCCCGAGGCGCTGCGCCACTACCCGGTGTACGCCGCCGGGGGCGCGGGCGCCCGAGAAGCGCAGGAGGCCCTGCACGAGGCGGGGTTCCCGGCCGGGTCGGAGTTCCTGTGGGCGTATCACCACCAGGTCTACTGGGACCTGACCCAGCGCATCTACCGTGAGGAAATCGACCCCGGTTTCGACGGGGCGACGGAGGCCGGGACGCCGTACTGCGCGACGGGCACCCCGGCCTGTGACGCCGACTACGACTACACCGCGCGTCCGCAGGAGGTCAGGCAGGCCGTGGCGAGGATCGCCCTGACCGGACGGATCGGCAAGCCGCTGATCACTCTGCACGGCACCCTGGACGTCCTGCTGCCGATCAGTCAGGACTCCGACGTCTACGCCCGTATGGTGCGCGACAGCGGACGAAGCGGCCTGTACCGCTACTACCGCATCGAGGGCGGCACCCACACCGACGCCCTGGTCGACTTGTTCCCTGGCCGGCTGCGCCCTCTCGCACCCTGCTACCGCACGGCGTTCAGGGCGCTCGAACGCTGGCTCGACACGGACCGGCGGCCACCCGCCTCCCGGACCGTGGCACAGCCCACCGGGACGGACGCCGCGACGGCGGCGAACGACTGCTGACAGCCCGTACGCGCCAGGCGAACTGCGCCTCCGTGCCACGGTGCGATGCGGTGCCGTGTTGCGGGAGTGAAGGGTGAGTCGAGCCCGCCCGGTCCTCGGCTTGGGGCAATTGTGGTTCTTGCTTTGCCAGTGCATGCGTTGTCTGTCGCGTCACCCGGACCTAGCCTCGCCTGCGGAACCGTGGGAAGGACCGGCATGCTGACGACCGTTCGAGAGCAGGCGACGGGACTCACCAAGGACCAGCGCAACGCGTTCGTCGCCGCCTATCTGGGCTGGGCGATGGACGCGTTCGACTACTTCCTGGTGGTCCTCGTCTACAGCGAGATAGCCGACGACTTCCATGTCTCCCTCACCGACATGGCCTTCCTCACCACGGCCACCCTCGTGATGCGGCCGGTCGGTGCCTTCGTCTTCGGCATGTGGGCCGACCGCCGGGGCCGCCGGCTTCCGCTCATGGTCGACGTGGTCTTCTACTCGATCGTCGGATTCGCCTGCGCCTTCGCGCCCAACTACGCCGTCCTGCTGGTGCTTCGCCTGCTGTACGGCATCGGCATGGGCGGCGAGTGGGGCCTGGGCGCGGCCCTCGCCATGGAGAAGATCCCCGCCGAGCGGCGCGGATTCTGGTCGGGACTGCTGCAGAGCGGCTACTCGCTGGGCTACCTGCTCGCCGCCGTGGCGTTCTTCGTCATCGAACCCGCCTTCGGCTGGCGCGGGTTGTTCGCCTTCAGCCTGGTGCCCGCCCTGGTCGCCCTGTGGGTGCGGACCCGGGTGGAGGAGAGCGAGGTGTGGGAGAGGAGCGTCAAGCTCAACCGCACCCCGGCGTACCAGGTGTTCAGGAACCCGGCGGTGCTGAAGCGCTTCGTGTATCTCGTGGCGCTGATGACCGCCTTCAACTGGATGTCGCACGGCACCCAGGACATCTATCCGACCTTCGTCAAGAAGGGCCTGGGTCTGTCCCCGGACACCGCCATCGCCATCGCCGTCGTCTACAACATCGGCGCCATGATCGGAGGCGCGCTGCTCGGCGCCTTCTCCGAGCGGCTGGGACGCCGGCGCACGATCATGATCGCGGCGGCCGGGGGACTGGTCGTGGTGCCGTTCTTCGTCCTGTCCACGGCCGTGGGCTGGCTGATGCTCTCCTCCTTCCTCATGCAGATGTGCGTCCAGGGCGCCTGGGGTGTCATCCCCGCGCACCTGACCGAGATGAGCCCGGACGCGATCCGGGGCTTCTACCCGGGTGTCACCTACCAGCTCGGCAACCTGATCGCGGCCCTCAACCTCCCGATCCAGGAAGCCCTGGCCGAACGGCACGGCTATCCGGCGGCGATGGCGTGGACGGTGGTGCCCGCCCTGGCCGTGGTGATCGTTCTGAGCGCCGTCGGCAAGGAGGCCAAGGGCGTCCGCTTCGGCAGCCCAGGCGCCCCGGGCGGCCTGACCCCGAGCACCGCGGCGGCCGACGGCGGGTAGGCGCGCTTCAGTCGTGACTCTGCCCGGGACAGCGGCGAGGCCGTCCCGGGCAGAGCTGCGGACACAGGGGGTCACGGAGTGGTCAGATAGGCCCTTTCGATCGTCTGGGTCAGGGTGTTGCCCGCCCGGTCGGTCAGCTCCGCGCGCAGGGAGACGGAGCCCGCCGTCGCCGGATGCTTCAGGGACAGGTGCGTGCCGCCGACGGACTTGGCGGACTGCCAGGTCCTGCCGTCGTCGTACGACACCTGGAAGGCGAGCTTCGCCGGTCGCTGCCCTGCCGCCGCGCCCTCGACGGTGAAGGGCACCTCGAAGTGCCTGCCCGCCTTGGCCGTGCTGGCCAGGGTCAGGTCGGGGCTGAAGCGGACCGCCGACAGCGGCAGTGCGGCGAACGCGCCCTCGGGCGTCTTCGCCGAGCGGAAGGTCCACTCCGCCCGGACGCGGGTGCTGACCGGGTACACGGCCGGGTCACGGGAGCTGTCCACGGTCAACTTGTACGCGGTGTCCTCGGCGGGCAGCGTGTACTCCGTGGGTTCGAGGGTCGGCGCGATGCCGTAGTCGTCGGCGATCTCCTTGCCGTCGGCCTCCAGCTTCGCCGTGACCGTCGTGGCCTCGGCGAGGCCCCAGTGCCCGGCGCCGTCGCCGAACAGCGGCAGGAAGGCCCGGAGGGTGTTCCCGTCGCGGCCGGCACCGGGGTAGCCCGTGGCCGGTCCGGGGTCGCCGGGACCGCTCAGGACCGGCCCGAAGACGCCCACGCCGAACCGCTCGTCGTAGGTGTGGCCGGCCTTCCACGTCCGCGGCATCCGCATCAGGAAGCCCTCGAAGGGTGCGTCCTGGCCCTCACCCCAGCGCTGCCAGGTGCGCACCGACCATTTCACGCCGTTGTCGAGGATGTACTCGGTGCTCCGGTACGGCAGGTCGCCGCGCATGTCGGTGAAGCCGCTCGCCAGTCGGCCGTCGGGCAGGTGCGCGGTCACCTCGGCCTGGACGCGCCGGCCCTCGACCGCCGCACCGACCTGGAGGTTCACCTTGGCCAGCTGCTTGCGTCGGACGGTCGCGGTGAAGCCGTCCAGGGTGCCCTCCCGGTACCAGCCCAGGTGGTAGTCGACCCGCCTGCCCTGCTTGTCCTTGCTGCTCCAGCCGCCTGAGTACAGGGAGTTGAGCCCCGGCACGGGCTCGTCGGAGCCGAGCCGCCCGAACCGGGAGCCCTCGAAGGTGGGCAGCAGGAACTGCAGGGAGGCGTCCTCCAGGCCCTCGCCCCGCCCGTAGCCGATCGCGACCGCGGCGTCGTTGTTCACGGCTGCCGGGTCCGGCACGGTGATGTCGACCGGCTTGGCCTGCCGGGCGTCGACGCTGATCGTCGTGTCCTTGTCCAGCCGCAGCTTGGGCTGGACCAGCACGGCGTGCCGGGGGGAGGACAGCGACGGGTGGATCACCCCGGTCAGGAGGTAGTCGGCCTTGGGCAGCCGCACCGTCAGCTCGCCGTCCCGCTCGTCGGCGTAGTCGGCGTAGAAGCTGCCGGTGAGGCCCGCGACGGAGGTCACGGCGTCGCCCGTCGCCGCGCCCTCCTCGTCGATGTGCCGGAGCGTCAGGTCGTACGACTCCACCTCGCGGACCACACCGACGGCGGACCGCACCCGCACCGTGCCGTCGGCGGAGGTGGCCGTCACCGAGCCGCCGAAGCTGCCGTCCACGGTGCCGACGCGGGTGTCCGAGGTGACCTCGGCGCTCGCCTCGCCGCCCGCCGGGACGGTGACGCGCTGCGGGGAGACGGTGAACATGCCCTCGGCGGCGGGCTTTCCGTCCACCGCGTAGGCATCCACGGACAGGTCGAGGGTGACCGGCTCGGTGCCGAGGTTGCGGTAGGTGAGCCGCTTGGTCTCCGTCTTGTCGTCGTCGTGCGGCCACTGCTGCACGCCGAAGTCGACCGGCCCCTGCTCGGTGACGACGCTCTCGTCCAGTGCCCGGACCACATCGACCCGTCCGGTGCCCTGCTGGTAGGAGCTGTACGCGCCCGGCTTCGCGGAACCGGTCAGGACCGCCTTGAGGCGCTCGCCGCTCCAGTCGGGGTGCTGCTGGGCGAGGAGCGCGGCCGCGCCCGCGACATGCGGGGTGGCCATGGAGGTGCCCTCGATCGTGAGGTACCCGGGGATGTCGGAGGGGTACCACTGCGACAGGACGCTGCCGGCGGCGGACGCGGCCGTGATGGCGACACCTGGCGCGGTCAGGTCGGGCTTGACCCCGCCGTCGCCGACCCGCGGACCTCGGCTGGAGAAGGCGGCGAGCGCGTCGGACTCGTCGACCGCTCCGACGGTGAGCGCGGACGCGGCGCTGCCGGGCGAGCCGACGGTCTGCTCGCCGGACTCGCCGTCGTTGCCGGCCGCGATGACGAAGAGGGTCCCGGACTCGGCGGAGAGCCGGTTGACGGCCTCCTCCATCGGGTCGACGTCGGGGGAGTCGGGGCCGCCGAGGCTGAGGTTGACGACGTCCGCGCCCTGGGCCACCGCCCACTCCATGCCGGCGATGATGCCGGAGTCGCTGCCGCCGCCCTGGTCGTCGAGGACCTTGGCGTTGAGGAGCTTCGCGCCCGGCGCGACGCCCTTGTACTTCCCGTCCGACTTCGCCCCGCTGCCCGCCACGGTGGACGCGACATGGGTGCCGTGGCCGAACCTGTCGGCGGTGGCGCCGGTGCCGCTGAAGTCCTGCTCGGCGACCACCTTGCCCGCCAGGTCGGGATGGCTGGTGTCGATTCCGGTGTCCAGGACGGCGACCTTGGTGCCGGTGCCGTCGAATCCCGCGGCCCAGGCGGCCGGTGCGCCGATCTGCGGGACGCTCTTGTCGAGGGAGGCCCGGCGCTTACCGTCGAGCCACAGCTTCTCCACGCCGGCGTCGGCGGCGAACTCCGCTGCTCCCTCGGGGGACTTGTGGGTGACGGCCTTCCAGAACCCGGCGCCGCGCTTCTTCGCGGAGCGCATCGCCCGGCCGTTGACGACAGGCAACTGACGTCCCATCCGCGCCCCGGCTTCGGTGAACGGGCTCGTGGAGGGAGCCTTCCTGCCGCGGAAGGTGACGATCAGCGGGAGGTCGGAGCGGCGTGCGTCGTCGTAGCCGTCCTTGACCAGCTGGGTGACGTCGAACAGCCGCGGGTCCAACTTGTCGCGTGCCAGCAGCAGTTCGGCGTCACCGGGGACGACCCGGGTGTGCCCGGCGACCACCCGGATCGAGAACGGCATGTTCTTCCGGCCCTGCGCCCGCTCCACTCCCGAGACCTGGCCGGTGGCGTCCACCATGACCCGGTCGCCGGTGACGAGCGTGACCGTCTTCACCGCGGAGGCCGTACGGACGCTCTGGGCCAAGACGTCGTCGACGGCTCCCGCGCCGGACGGGAGCCCGGCGAGGACCAGGGTCGCGGAAGCCACCCCCGCGGCCATGGCCGCATGTCTGTGGCGTACGCGTAACTCCATCTGAACTCCTGACAGTTGGGGATCAAGACGTCACGGGACGGCGGGGCCCGTGAGGAGACGGCCGTCGCTGTCGTACGGCCAGACATTGGGGACGCAGCCGAGCAGGCCCTTGATCTGCTGCATCATCGCGGGAGCCGGCTGCCCCTTGCCGGGGCAGGTGACATGGCCGTGGCCGAGGAAGTGGCCCACCTCGTGGTTGATGATCAGCGAGCGGTACCCGACGACGTCCTCGCGGTAGAACTCGGTGGCCAGGACCCAGCGTCTGAGGTTGACCATCACGTTGCGGTTCACGCTGCAGTTGACCTTGCCGCCGGTGTCGAGGCCGCCCTCGGCGCACTTCCTGTCGACGGTCGCCGGGGTGGCGAGGCGGACCACGAAGTCGGTGGGGCCCTCGGACACGCGCTGGAACGCCGAGTGGCCGTCGGCCGTCCAGCCGCGCGGGTCGGCCAGAGTCCGCTCCACCTGCGCGGCGACGTCCTCGGGGGAGATCGTGATGCCCTTCTCCACCTCGACCCGATAGCGCAGGGGCGTGCCCTTGCCGACCCGTTCGCTCCCGCCGGGCGCGATGACGAAGGTGCCCGGACCGCTCTCGGGAAGGGGGGTTGTGGAGGGGCTGGGAGGCGCGCTGGACTCCTCAGGACTCGGCTCCGGCTCCGGTGACCCGATGGTCCCTGGAGGCGTCGGACTCCCAACTGCCGAGGGGGGCGCGGACGTTCCTCTCGCGTCGGACGGCAGCCACGCCACCACCGCGCCACCGACGGCCGCAAAGGCCGCCAACGCGGCGAGGCCGCCCAGCAGTTGGCTCTTCACGCTCCGCTCGGACCGCTTCCGGCGACTCCGACCGGCGGGGTTTCGTCTGTGCGCTGTCACGGTCGTTCACGATGTGATCGCCATGTGATCGGACCTGGCCCGGAAGGTAACGAACCGATAACCCTCCTTGTGGTCATGGTCATGTGGATACTGTGCGCATGCCACGTGTACTGCTGATCGAGGACGACCCCGCCGTACGGGAGGGGGTCGCGCTGGCCCTGCGCCGCCAGAACCACGACGTCGCCGCCACCGCGACCGGCGAGGAGGGGATGGACCGGCTGCGGGCCTTCCGGCCGGACATCGTCGTCCTCGATCTGATGCTGCCCGGCATGCCCGGCCTGGAGGTGTGCCGGGCGATACGGGCCGTCGACCAGACCCTGCCGATCATCATGGCGACGGCACGGGGTGACGAAGTGGACATCGTTGTCGGTCTGGAGGCGGGCGCCGACGACTACGTCGTCAAACCCGTACTGGCCCGGGTGCTCGACGCGCGCATACGCGCCGTCCTGCGCCGGGCGGCCGGGGGAGCGCCCGGCGCCGAGGGCCTGCCGAAGATCGACACCTACGGCGACCTGGCCGTCGACCGGGCCGGCCTGACCGTCACGCTGAACGGCGGGCCGATCGCCCTCGCCCCCTCCGAACTACGGCTCCTGCTCACCCTCTCCGCCTCGCCGGGCCAGGTGTTCAGCCGTCAGCAACTCCTGGAAGCGGTCTGGGAGCACGACTACCACGGCGACGCGCGCCTGGTGGACGCCTGCGTCAAACGACTGCGCACCAAGATGTCCGAGCCGCCCCGCGCACCCCGCTACATCCACACCGTGCGCGGTTTCGGCTACCGCTTCGCGGCGCCGTGAGGAGGCGCCGGCTGCGGGGCCTGCGCGCCCGCCTGGTGGTGGCCTTCGGGCTCGTCGCCGCCGTCGCGGCCATCACGACCGGGGCCCTGACCTTCCGGGAGGCGCGCACCGGAGTGCTCCAGCAGAGCCAGGACGCCACCATCAGACAACTGCGGGCCCAGCTCAACCAGCACGCCGCCGAACTCGCGGTGCCCCCCGACGAACCGGCGCTGCGGGAGTTCGCGCACGACACGGCGGCCACCGAGTCGCAGGGCAGCTGGCGGGTGCTGGTGACGTACGGGGAGCTCAGCGGCTCCTCCGTGCCGGGTGACCCCTTCACCGAGGTGACGCCCGCCCTGCGTGAGGCCGTCGGATCCAGCCGGGCCACCGTCTTCCAGCGGGTGCGGGGCGACGGACGCACCTCCCTCGTCGTCGGCATGTCGATCCTCTTCGGCGGCCGCGGCACCTTCCCCACGGCCACCGGCGTCCAGGTGTTCCTCGTCGTTCCGCAGACCACGGAACAGGCGTACGTCGACGCCCTGGTCACCGCTGTCGAACGGGCCATGGTGGCGGCCCTCGCGCTCGCTGTCGTGCTCGCGCTCCTCGCCGCCCGCGGGGTGCTGGTGCCGGTGCGGAAGCTGCGGCTCGCCACCCGCCGTATCGCCGAAGGGCGCCTGGACACCCGGCTCGCGGTCAACGGCTCGGACGAACTCGCGGACCTGTCCCACACGTTCAACGAGACGGCCGCCGCGCTGGAGGCGTCGGTCGCCGAGTTGCGTGAGATGGAGTCCCGGGCCCGTCGTTTCGCCGCCGACGTCTCGCACGAACTGCGCACCCCGCTCGCCGCGATGTCCGCGGTCACCGACGTTCTCGACGAGGACGCCGCCCGACTGGACCCGGACACGGCCACCGCGGTCCGTCTCATCAGCGAGGAGACCGTCAAACTCGCCCGTCTCGTCGACGACCTGATGGAGATCTCCCGTTTCGACGCGGGCGCGGCGGTGCTGCACCTGGACGAGATCGACCTCGCCGAGTCGATCCGACGTACCCTCGCCTCCCGCGGCTGGACGGACACGGTGGCGACCGATCTGCCGCCACCGGACGCGGTACGCGCACGCGTGGACCCGCGCCGCCTCGACGTGGTCGTCGCGAACCTGGTCGGCAACGCGCTCAAGCACGGCGCCCGTCCGGTGCGGGTGCGCCTGAGCGCCGGCGACGCGGTGGCCGTGATCGAGGTTCAGGACAGCGGTCCGGGCATCCCGTACGACGTCCTGCCCCATGTCTTCGAGCGGTTCTACAAGTCGGACAGCGCCCGGATCCGCTCCGAGGGCAGCGGCCTCGGCCTGGCCATCACCGCCGAGAACGTCCGCATCCACGGCGGCACCGTCCGCGCGGCCGACCACCCGGCGGGCGGCGCCGTCTTCACCGTGGAACTTCCGCTGCGGCGGGACGAGTCTCCCGAGGAGAATCCGTCATGAAGGCCCTGCGCCGCGTCCCGCTGCTGACCCTCCTCGCGCTCACCTCCTGCGGGATCCCCGCGACCGAAGTGGTGCAGGCCGGCGGACCTGCCAGCGGAACCCTTCCGTTGACGCCGGTCTACTTCGTCGAGAACGGCGCACTCGTCGCGACGTCCCGCACGACCGAGCTGCCCGGTGACCCCGAGGCGGCGCTACAGCTGCTGATGGCCGGTCCGCTGGCCGGGGAGGGCCGTCTGGGCGACCTGTCCACCGAGGTGCCGGACCTGCCGACCTCCGTGCCCGCACCGACGGCCGCCGCCGACGGGCCCGGCACGCCCCCGTCGGACGGCCCCACGGTGACGGTGCAGGGGAGCACGATGACGATCCGGCTCGCGCCGGGCATGGACACGTTGTCCGACACGGGTGTGCGGCAGATGATCTGTACGGCCGCCGCCGCGTACCGCCTCACGCGCCCGTCGGTCGGCTCGGTCACCGCCGAGGTGATGGACGCCGCCGGACGGCGGGTCAGGGGGTCGGACGAGGGCTGCCCCGATCTGTGAAGCGGATCTAGATCTCCAACTCCTCTTCCACACGCTTGAGTTGAAGCCGGGCCATCGCCAGGTTCGAGCGGGCCTTGTCGAGGACCAGGTAGAGGAACAGCCCGTTGCCGCTGCGGCCGGTCACCAGGCGGATGAGGTGGTACTGGTTCTCGAGCGTGATCAGGATGTCCTCGATGTCGCTCTTGAGCCCCAGCTGCTCCATGGTGCGGACCTTGGCCCGGATGACGTCGGTGTTGCCGGCCGCCGCGACCGTCATGTCCAGGTCCTTGCCACCGCCCAGGGTGCCCAGCGCCATTCCGCTCGTGTAGTCGACCACGGCGGCCGCCATCGCCCCTTCCGTCCCGGCCAGCATCTCCTTCAGCGACACTTCCACACTCGCCACGGTGCCTCCCTCTGTGCCTGTGGATCGCGGCGGACCCGTGGCCGGGTCCGTCCGCCGGATACCGGGACCGTATGCGCGTGGCGAGGGCGGTACACGGGGTCGTCGGGACTGCCCCGCGTTGACTGAACGCCATACCGAAGAGACCACCTGCTGGGCCACAACTGCCCTTCAGGAGACGGAAGATGACGCCGGGACCGGACTCCCGGGCTCCGGCAGGGATGCGCGGCTGCTCGGCCGAAAGTCCGATCCGCGTGCCGGTCGCTTCGGACGATGTCCGGCCGAACGGCCGAGGCGACCTCCCGCGCTCTTCGGCGAAGCTTGGTCCAGTCCCCGGCACCGGACAGCCGCCCCACAGGAGCCCTCAGGCGTCACCAGCAACGACTCGCCGTCGCCGCCGTTCTCGGACTCGCCGCCGTCTTCGCCTCTCACCTGGCCCGCAGTACGAAGGTCACCGGGGACTGCGGCGCGCTACAGGCTGCGGGCCACCAGCAGTGTCACGTCGTCCTCCGAGTTCGCCGGGGCCAGCCGGTCGAGGACGGTGTTCAGGACGTCCGGGAGGGCGTGTTTGGCGGTGACGGGGAGGTCGGCGAGGGCGGCCAGGCCCGCGTCGATGTCCTGGCCTCGTCGCTCCACCAGCCCGTCGGTGTAGGCCAGCAGCAGAGCGCCCGGCGGCATCGGGCAGCGCCGGCTCCCGTATCCGCCGGAACCCGTGCCCAGCGGAGGCCCGACCGGCAGGACCGCGAGCTCGGGGACGGCGTCGGGCCGGACCAGCAGGGGCGGGACGTGACCGGCCGTGGCGAGGACCACCTCTTCGGCGGCGGGATCCAGCAGGGCCAGCACACACGTGGCGACGCGGTCCAGGTCGAGCGCGTGGGCGGTGCGGTCCGCCTCGCTGAGCAGCCGGTCGGGGGCGAGCCCCTGCAGGGCCAGCGCGCGGAGCAGCGAGCGGTACTCACTCATGGCCGCGGCGGCCCGCACCCCGTGCCCCATGACGTCCCCGACCACGAGCAGGGTGCGTCCGGAGGGCAGTGCCACGGCGTCGAACCAGTCGCCGCCCACCTCGGCGCCCCGCCCGGCGGGCAGATAACGGCTGGCGATCTCCACGCCCGGCCCCGGTATGTGCGGGGTGGCCAGGAAGGCGCGCTGCATCTCCAGCGCGGTCTCGTGCTCGTGGGTGTAGCGCAGGGCGTGGCCGATGCCCGTCGCGGCCCGCGCGGTCAGCAGTTCCAGCAGCTCGACCTCGTCCGGAGTGAACTCGGGCGAGTCCGCCCTGCGGCCGACCATGACCGCCCCGACGGGCTCCCCGCCGACCATGAGGGGCAGGTAGACGGAGGAGTGCAACTCCAGGGCGCGGTAGCGCTCCAGCCGCTGCGGTGTGGGGGCGAGCAGACGCAGGGTGTCGTCGTCGGGGCGGTTGAGCACCATGGTCTTGTGCCCGGTCAGCACCTGGGACATCGACGAACTGGCCTGGTGGAAGATCACCTCGCCGCTTCTCGTCGTGGGGGTGAGTGGTTCGGGCATGCCCGGAGCGGCGGCCACGGCCATGCGCCGCAGCCGCACCGGGACGGGGGCGGCCGGGGCGCGACGCGTGCCCTCGGGGTCGACCACGTCCACGGCGGCGTAGTCGGCGAACCGCGGCACCAGCACATCGGTCAGTGCCCGGCAGGCCTCGGCCGCGTCGAGCGTGCCGCCCACCCGGGCGGCGGTCTCCTCCAGCAGCTCCAGACGCTCCTGGGCCCGCCTGAGCGACTCGCGCTGCCGGATGTCCTCGGTGACCTCCATGACGACCGCGGCGACACCGAGGATCTCGCCGTCCTCGCCCTCCAGCCGGTGGAAGGCGCCGAGCCACCAGCGCGGCACGTCCGCCCTGTCGTCGGGCGGCCGGCCGTCGAACACGACCGTCTGCGGCCGTCCGCTGCGGAGCACCTCGCGGGCCACCTCCGCTGAGGGCTCGGAGCCGGGGATCACCTCCGGCATGGGACGGCCGAGGTGCTCCTGGACGGGCAGCCCGTTGACCCCCGCCAAGGTGTCGTTGAGGTACAGATAGCGCAGGTCGGCGTCCAGGACCGCAACGGCCGCCGGTGTCCCGTCCAGGAACCGGCGGGCTGTCCACAGCTCGTCCAGCACCTGCCCGGTCCCCGCCGCCCGGGCCGCCTCCGACAGTTCCCGGAGCGTCCCCGTGGAGAGGACGGGGGCGGATCCGGCGGACGGACGGGGGTGGGTCATGTGGTGTGATTCCTCGAAGAGCGGAGTCCGATTTATCATACTTGCGACCTATTGGAACACGTCTCGAGGCGTCGAGGTTATGAGCTGCGTCTCATCCGCCGCTCACCAGCTTCTCGAAGAAGAACTCGTGCTTGAGGAACGACGTCTCGTGCTCCGTCCCCGGATACGGCGGCACGAGTTGCGCAGCCTGGAAGAGCCGCCAGCCGTCCTCCAGTGCGGCGACGCCCGTCTCGTACGGGGGCTCGTCGCTGTCCCCGGTCGTGGGGCGGGTGGTGCCGGTGCCGTCGTAGCGGGCCCAGCCGACGACCCGGGAGTCGAGCGCGGAGGTGTCCAGATACAGGACGAGAACCTGCTGGCGCACGGTGGTGGACATGGTCACGCCTGGCTCCTCTGTGCGGCGGGCCGGTTGGCGATGCGGGTGGCCCAGTACTCGATGTCGAACGCGGGATCGCCGGACAGGGCACGCCACAGCCTGATCCGGTTGAGGATCTCCAGTCGGCCGGTGGCCTGCTCGTACCAGGGGAAACCGCGCCCCAGCTCCTCCCGGACGGCGGGGGCGTCCAGATCCGCGGTGTCCCACAGCCGCACCTGCGGCACGGTCGGGTTGAAGCGGATCTTGTACATGTGGCGGACGGTGTCGCTGTCGTTGCGCCGCCCGCCGTGCCAGATCCCGTGGTGCAGCAGGACGACCGTGCCCGCCGGGCAGGTCAGCCGGGTCTGGCCGCGCAGGTTCTGGTAGCGGCCGGTGTCGGTCTCGTTGGTGCGGCGCAGATGGCTGCCGGGCACGATGAGCGTGCCGCCCATCGACGCGGTGACCTCCTGCGGGTAGTACATGAGCTGGACGTCGAACGCGTCGGCTCGCAGATCGATGACGGCGTCGGCGTGCAGCGGCTGCGCGCTGCCCTCACGCGGCTCACGGATGTGCACGAAGTGGTGGTCGACCGTCGGATCCGGACCCACCAGGCTCTCCAACGCCCCCGCGACGGCGGGCAGTCCGACGAGCCGGCGGGCGAAGGAACCCTCGGGGAACGCCTTCGGCACGGGAGTGCCGTACGGCACGGAGGGCAGCCCGGCGGCGAAGACCCCGAGCGCCTCCTCGTTCATCTCCCGGGGCACGATGCCGTCCAGGCGCAGGAAGCCGTGGGCCACGAACCGCGCCACCTGGGCGGAGTTCAGCAGCTGTCGTGTGGTTGACATACGGCAACCGTAGGAACAACCGCCCCCGCTGTCGTGGGCTGTAATCGGCGACCGCTGGTAATTTTCCACCATGACACTCCACGTCGACCTGGCCCTCGACCTGCCGCCCCAGGTGGAGAATGCGGGCGTCGGCGTGCACGGCACCGCGGGCCCGCACGACGTGTTCCGGCTCCCGCACCTGTGGCAGCTCCATCTCTACGACTACTCGGGCGCCCTGGAACTGGGCGGCTCCCGGCACCCGATCCGCCCCGGACATGTGAGCCTCGTCCCGCCCGGCACCGAGGTGCACTTCCACTACGACGCCACGCGCTGCGAGCACCTGTACGCACACTTCCGGCTGCCGGGCGACGGCGAGCGGCGCCGGGTGCCGGTGATGCAGGACGCCGGTGCGGACGCGGCGGTGCTGACCGGGCTGCTGCGGCAGACGGTCGCGGCGAGCGCGCAGTCCCCGGCCCGGGCCGCCGCCGAACTGTGGACGGTGCTGTGGCGCACCACCGGCCTGACCGGCGCCGGCGAGGACCGGGCCCGGCACCCCGCGCTGCGGACGGCGGTCGCGCACATCGAGGAGCACCTGGCCGGCCCTCTGACCGTCCCCGGCATCGCCCGTGCCGCCGGGGTCTCGCACACCCATCTGACCCGGCTGTTCCGCGAGGACACCGGACTTACCGTCGTCGCCTACATCCGGCGCCGCCGCATGGAACGCGCCCGGCACCTGCTCATCGCCTCGACCCTGGCCATCCCCGCGATCGCGGCGACCGTCGGCATCCCCGACCTCCAGGCCTTCAACAAGACCTGCCGCAAGGAGCTGGGGGCCGCACCGCGCGCCGTGCGGGAGCGGAACCGATAGCAGCGCGGGCTCAGGTGGGCACCGCACGCCGGGCGTCCCGGTGCCGGGTAAGGTACCTGCCGACCACGGCGCAGCCGGCGTAGAGGACGAACGAGATCGTCGTGACGTACGGGCTGATCGGGATGCTGCTGCCCAGGGCGAGCAGGATGCCTCCCTCGATCGACGCCATCGCGAAGACCACGCTGAGCAGCGGCAGCAGGACCGGTGACGCGGTGACCCGGGCGGCGGCCGCGGCCGGGGTGATCAGCAGGGAGAGCACCAGCAGGACGCCCACGACCTGCACGGACAGGGCGACGGCCAGGCCGAGCACGATCATGAAGGCGAAGGAGAGCCCGCGCACCGGGACCCCGCGGGCCTCGGCGACGTCGGGGTCGGCGCTGGCGAAGGCGAGCGGGCGCCACATGACCGCGAGGGCGATCAGGACCACGGCGGAGGTGGTGAGCAGCCAGGTCGTCTGCGGGGTGTCCACGGCGACTGTCTGGCCGGTGAGCAGCCCGAACCTGTTCGCCGCCCGGCCCTTGCAGAGGGCGAGGAAGAGCACGCCGAGGCCCAGACCGTTGCCGATAATTGACTTTCCCCTGGTCCTGGGGCGTACGGCCCTCGGTCACTCCTTCCCGGTGAGCAGTCTTCGGGGGTTGGCGATACGGAAGGCGTACGCCGCCGCTCCGCCGAGGCCGTGGCCGGGATGCTGGGGCGGCTCGGCGTACGGCCGGTCCGAGCCCTGGACCACGGCCCCCACGCCCAGGGCCCGCACGACGGACTCGACGGCGCGCGGCCCGTACGAGGAGGTCTCGACGAACACCGACGGGTCCGGCGGTGTCCCGTCGCCCCCGCGCGCGGCGAACCGCTCGCCGTGCAGCGGTGCGAGCCCGGCCAGCAGCGCGAAGCAGACCCGCAGCCGTGGGTGGCGGGGACGGCCGTAGGCGCGGAAGGCGAACCAGGCGGCGTGCATCTGCTGGACGTACGGGACCATCGCGGGCCACCAGCCGGGCCCCCCGGAGCCACCGGCCGCGGGCCCCGGGTGCACGAACAGCGGCAGATCGCGCTCCTCCAGCAGATCGAGCAGTGGAGCGCACCGGGCGTAACCGGCCGCGTCCACCAGGGCGTCGGCCGGCAACTGCAGGCCGACGAACCCCTGGTCCAGGTATGCGGCCGTCGCCTTGGCATCGATGTCCCGCACACCGGCGGCGGCCCACGCCCCGAACGGCTCGGGCAGCGCGGCCGCGCCCTCGTGATAGGCGTCCAACAGCGGCCGTGCCTCCGCCGCGGGCAGCCACTCCACACCGATCGGCGCCGACAGGGAGACAAGCGCGAGCTCGAGGCCGTCGTTGGCGGCGAGTTCCGCGCGCAGGGCCACGTCGTGGTCGGCGGGCGGGAGGTCGTAGGGCGGCTCACCGTCCAGATGCAGCGTCCAGCCGTCCAGATACGGCGGTTCGCGGCGCGCCCTCAAGGCCGTCACCAGCGACGGGCTCCACAGATGCTGGTGCACGTCGACATTGGTCATGCCGCTCCTCCCACCCAGGCCCGCGCTGTGCTCCGGACTCCGCCGACCCCCATGTTCTCGTGGTCCACCACCTCCACGTCCACCCCACGGGCGCCGCGAGGTCGACCGCCTGCTCGGAGCTCCTTCGCTCACCGGCCTCAGGACGCCGAGCCGATCTCCACTACACGCGCCCAGGCGGGCGGTGCGTCCGGCACGTACTCGGGGTTGTTCTCGTGCCGTGCCCGGCTCCTCCCCGGCCGGGGGAACAGACCCACGACCGTACGGCAGGAGGGCCGCGCGCTCGGCCACGGCGTCTGCCCGTCGGTCAGGGCCACGACGACGTCCGGACGGGGGCGGGAGCGCAGCGCCCTCTCGAAGCCCGTGCGCAGGTCGGTGCCCCCGCCGCCGACCAGCGGGATGCCCTCGGCCCGGCACAGCGGACGCACGACCCCCGCCGCGGCGTCGCAGGAGAGCACGCCGACCAGGTCACGCCGGCCGCCCACGGCACGGGAGATCGCGGTGACCTCCAGCAGGGCGCTGCCCAGTTCGCCGTCGCTGACCGAGCCGGAGGTGTCGATGATCACGCAGACCCGCGGCGGCCGTCGCCGCAGACTCGGCAGCACAACGCCGGGCACCCCCGCCGAGCGGCGCGACGGGCGGCCGTAGCTGTAGTCGTCGCCCGCGCCGGAACCGGAGATCGCCGAACGCAGCGCCGCGCCCAGCAGGTCCCGCCACGGCTGCGGCGGATGGAACGCCTCCTCGGCCCACCGCTGCCAGCCCTGCGGAGTTGCCCCGGGGTGCGCCTTGATGCCCTGCGCCACCCGGAAGCGGACCGCGTCCCGCTCCTGCTCGCTGAGCCCGTCCGCCCCGTCGGGGCCCAGGTCCCACTCGCGCTCCAGGCCGTCGGCACCGCTGCCGCAGTCCAGCCAGGCCAGGTCGAGCGTGAGCGGCCCGAGGCTGATCTCTTTCAGGTACTCCTCCATCAGCTGCCCCTCGGGCAGTTTCAACCGCCCGGGCCGAACGGCCCCTTGGGGCTGAATCAGCCCGTCGCCGTACACGTCGTCGTTGATCTCGCAGTCCGCGGCGATGTTCATCCGCAGGCGGTCTCCGACACCGGTCAGCCCGTGCTGACGGGCGACCCGGTCACCGCGCCCGTGATGGTCGCGCAGCAGATGCGACACCTCGTGCACCCAGACGCCCGCCAGCTCCTCCACCGGCACCCGGTCCACGAACGCCGGGGAGACATAGCACCGCCAGTGCCGGTCGACGGCCATCGTCGGCACCCGCTTCGACTCGAGGGTGTGCAGGGCGAACAGCGCGGTGGCCAGGTAGGGACGGGCCCGGGCGGCGTACAGGCGGGCGGCGAAGAGTTTGTCGCGGTCCAGATCTCCCCTCTCCTCGAGGGTGTCCCTGCTCATCGGCGGGCCTTGGAGGCGACAGCCGCCCGGTCCGCCCGCCGGGACAGCGCCACCGTCCCGGCGAGCCGCTCGATCGTCGCCGGCACCTCCCAGTCCTGCTGCCGCAGCGAGGCGAGCGTGGTCGCGGGCACCACCACCAGGTCCGGGGCGCCGGTCTCCAGCGCCCGGGCCAGCACCGCCCATGCCGAGTCCCAGCGGGCCCGGTCGGGACGTGCGCGTACGGCCGCCACCACACCGTCGAGCACGGCCTGCCGCAGGTCGCCCCGCTCGGGCAGGACGGCCCCCGCGGGATCGGCGAGCACGTCCTCCGGGTCCGGGAGGTCCAGCCGGTCCAGGCTCGCCAGCAGTTCGAGCCCCGGACCGTCGCCCACCGTGCCCCGGACCAGCTGGGAGAGCACGTCCCGCGCGGAGCCGGCGGCGGTCGCGAAGGCGATCAGGGACAGCGTCATGTCCCAGCTCCGCGGCGACGGCCAAGGGCCGCCCCGCCGGGCGTCGTTGGTGGGCAGCCGGTGCACGAGCGTGGGCCGCGCGGCGAGCAGCCCGCACACCGCGCGGCGGGCGAAGTCCACAGCCTCTGGCAGCTTGCCCGGGTCGAGCCGCGGCAGGGTGGCCCGCGGCCAGGTCCCGCCGAGTCCGCGGACGACGACCTCGTGGTCGTGGGTCCACTGGAGATGGACGAACCGGTTGGCCAGCGGTGGGCTCAGTTCCCAGCCGTCGGCCGCCGAGGACCGGGGGTTGGCGGCCGCCACGATCCGCACCCCGGGCGGCAGCTGGAGCGTGCCGATCCGCCGCTCCAGGACGAGCCTGAGCAGCGCGGCCTGGACGGCGGGCGGCGCGGTGGACAATTCGTCCAGGAACAGCAGCCCTCGCCCGGCCCGCACCAGCCGTACCGCCCAGTCCGGCGGGGCCATCGGCACGCCCTGGGTCGCGGGATCGTCCCCGACCACGGGCAGCCCCGAGAAGTCGGACGGCTCGTGCACGCTGGCGATCACCGTGGTCAGCGGCAGGTCCAGGGCCGCGGCGAGCTGGGTGAGGGCCGCCGTCTTGCCGATGCCCGGCTCACCCCACAGCAGCACGGGCAGATCGGCGGCCACCGCGAGGGTGAGGGCCTCCAGCTGGGGGTCGGGGCGCGGTTCGGTGGTGGAGTCGCGCAGGAGGGTCAACAGGTCGGCGGCGATGTCGAGTTGGGAGGCGGGGGCAGGGGCGGTCATGGGCATGTGTGATCACCTGTGGGCTGGGAGCGGGTGAGGAGGGGGATGGGCTTCCCCGGTGGACGATTCAGCTCGCGTGACGCGGACGGGTACGCCGCTCACGGGAGTCGCGACCGGTCGGACGCGGCCGGAACCGAGCGGGCCCGGGTTCCGCCAGACCCGCCCTGAACAGGCCGTAGGTGATGCGCCGTAGCGCGGCCGCCTCCAGTTCGTCGCGGAGGGGGCCGGTGCGCAGCAGCGCCTCGGGCCCGAGCAGTCCTTCCACGACGGCCAGCGCCCCGGCGGTGTCGCCGTGCACGAGACGTTCGCGGACGCCCTCCAGGCAGTGCGGACGGCGGTGGGCCTCGTCGATCGCCTGGAGGCAGGGGAGCGGGATGCCGGTCAGCGCGACCAGCAGTTCCTCCCGCCGGATCTCGTCCGGGTCGTGGTCCAGCGGAACCAGCACCCCGTCGACCAGGCCGATCCGGTGGCGGGCTCCCCGGCACTCCACGAGGCGCGGTTGTCCGGCCCGGTCGGGGGTGCGGGGTGGTCCGCCGGCCTCGTGGTCCGGTGCCAGCGCGGCGGCGACCAGAGGGTGCAGCCGCTCCGCCTCGATCGCCCCGGCACGCAGCAGCCGGAGGTCGGGCAGCACCCAGGTCGCCGCGTCGGGCAGGACGGGAAGCACGGAGACGGTGTCGGCCGAGGGCGCGGGCACGGGACGTATCAGGCCGTCGTCCCCGGTGAGCTCCAGCACCAGCCGGCGCCGTCCCCCGAACCGCACCGAAAAGAGCCAGCCGGACCGCCCTTCGGCCGCGAGCAGTATCCGCGCCTCGGCCGCCCAGCGGTCGACGGCACAGTCGGGCGGTACCACCAACTCCGGTTCAGCAGGGAGTGGTTGGCGGACTGACCACGGATCAGGGGGCTCGTCGGCCCCAGCGCCCCGGTCCTCACCGGCCCCCGACCGTTCCCGCAACTCCCCGACCCGGCCCGCATCCCACAGATGCCGGTGCAGGTCCAGGCGGAACCGCCGGTTCGGACGCGGGTGCGGATGCCGTACGGCGTCGGCAGTGGACCGGGACCACAGCGCGAGGCTGATCCGCTGCCCGGCATCCGCCCAGGCGGGCGCGGTCCGGGCCACGAGATGCACAGGGCCCTCGACGGCCTCGTACCGCGCCAGTGTCAGGGTGAGCCCGGGCCGCAGCAGCCCGTCCGGGGCGATCCTCGGCAGGTGCCAGCGCAGCAGGTCGGGAGCGAGGGCGCGGAGATCGGCCCGGACCCGGGACGCCAGCTCCCGGCCGTGGTCGCGCGCCAGGGCACGGAGGTCGAGATCGACGTCGAAGTGCGCGGCGGCACCCGCCCCCGCCCAGTCCCCGGCGAGGCGACGGGCGGTCGCGGTCTCGATCATGGAGGCCGGCACGGCGAACTCGCGCACGCGCGGCCAGAAGGACGTACGGATGTCCTCGTTCGCGGTCGAAGTGAGCATCAACACTCACCTTGCGCGGACGGGACCCCCCATCGTTCAGGAGTGTGAGTCGTCATCGTGGAGCAGCGTAAGCCGCCGCTCTCGCATCTGCCACGTGTTTTCCGCCGGGTTAGCCTGGGGCGTGATCGGATTCCCGCTCGGCGCCACCACCACGCCGGCCCAACTCGCCAGTGATCCGCACCCGCGCCTGGCCGAACTCCGCGCGCACGAACCCGTGTCCTGGCTGCCCGGACTGAACGGCTGGCTGGTGACCCGTCGCGATCTCGCGCTCGACGTGATGCGGGACGCCGAGACCTTCACCGTCGACGACCCCCGCTTCTCGACCGCCCGGATCGTCGGCCCGAGCATGCTCTCCCTGGACGGCGACGAACACACCCGCCACCGCGAGCCGTTCACCGCCCCCTTCCGCCCGCGTGAAGTGCGCGACGGTTTCGCCGAGTTCATCGAGCGGGAGACCGACCGACTCGTCACCGCACTCGAACCGGCGGGCGCCGCCGAACTGCGCCGCACCTTCGCCGGCCCGCTCGCCGTCGCCGTCGTCACCGAGGCACTCGGGCTGGTGGGCGTCGGCACGGACACGGTGCTCTCCTGGTACGACGTCATCGTGCGGTCGGTCTCGGACCTGACGGAGGGCCGTGCGGCGGGACCGGCGGGCCCGGCGGCGTACGCACAGCTCCGGAAGGCGGTCGAGGCGACGGTCGCGGAAGGGGCCGACTCGCTCCTGACCTCCGCAGCCGGCCGGCTGGCGCTGCCGGAGGTTGCCTCCAACGCCGCGGTGCTGATGTTCGGCGGCATAGAGACCACCGAGGCGATGATCACCAACGCGCTGCTGCATCTCCTCCGGCACCCCGACCAACTCGCGCTCGTCAAGGCCGACTTCGCACTGCTGGACGGAGCGGTCGAGGAGTCGCTGCGCCTGGAACCGGGGGCGGCCGTCGTGGACCGCTACGCCACCCGCGACGTCACCCTCGGCCCGGCCGCGATCCGCCGGGGCGACCTCGTCACCGTCTCCCTGGCGGGTGCCAACCGGGACCCCGCCGTCTTCCCCGACCCCGACCGCTTCGACGTCCGCCGCGCGAACGCCCGCCTCCAACTGGCCTTCGCACACGGCCCCCACTACTGCCTCGCCGCCCACCTGGCCCGCCTGGAGACCCGCATCGCCCTACGCCACCTGCTCGACCGTCTCCCGGCCCTCCGCCTCGACCCCGACCACCCCACCGCCCCGCACGGCCTGGTCTTCCGCAAGCCACCCACGCTGCACGTGCTGTGGGGGTGAGGGCCTCAGCCGGCCCGTGTCACCTCAAGGGACAGGTCGTTGTCGACCGTGTAGTACGGCCGCACGACGACCTTCCCTGCCGTGGCGCCCGGGTAGACGAAGACATGCTTGCGGTCCGCCACGTCGTCCAGGACACGGGCGAGCCGGATCATCGGGGCTTCGGGAGCGGGCTGTACGAACATGTCCCAGATGCCGGGGTCCAGGGTCTCGTCGTCGACCGTGAACGAGAAGCTCCGGCCGTCCTCCGCGGCCAGCGGCTCCAGCGAACGTACGGTCCCTTCACCCCGCCGCCGCAGCCGCACCTCGGCGCCGCCCAGCAGGGAGGCACCGTGCAGCCGGGCCGCGAACCTCAGCGTCCCGCCCGCGACGTCCACGCGGCCGGCCTCCGCGTGCGCGGGCCGCAGCCAGGTCCGCAGCGCGAGGTAGCCGTCCTTGGTGACATAGGGAACCCGCACGGCCAGCGGCCCCGGCCGCTCCCGCAGGTGCCCGCCGACCAGGGCCCGCAGGTCACGTGGACCCGGACGCAGGCGCGTGCGCTCGGACCCGTCCAGCAGATACACGTCCCACCGGCCCTCCGCGAGCGCGGGATCCGTGCCCAGTACGGCCTGGGCGCGCCCCTCGCCGACGGGGTCCAGGTCGAGGACGTGCAGGGTCTTCTCGGGCTCCCCCTTCTTCGGACGCAGCCGCAGCAGCAACCGCTGCCCGTGGGCCGCCGGCAGCTCGAAGGTGATCCGGCCCTGCGAGTCGATCGCGCATCCCGCGCGTGGCGTGGTCATGACCGCCCCTTCCGTACGAGGCGCAGTGCGCCACTGGCCGCGATCCGCGCGGTGTCCCTGGCGGCGGAACCATGGGCGGTCAGAGTCCCGCCCTGGCGTTCCCGCACGACCGGCCGGCCGGCCCTCCGCGCCGCGACCGCCTCCGCGATGAGCCGCTCGGCCTGCTCGACCACGGGACCCGGAGCGAACCGCCGCGCGTTCTCGAGGGCCGCCCGGCTCATACGGCGCCGCAGCTCCTCGTTCCCGACCAGCTCCAGCAGGGCGGCGGCCATCGCGTCCCGGTCCCCGACCGGCACCAGCCGGCCGTCGACCCCGTCGGCGATGATCTCGGCGGGCCCGTGGGGGCAGTCGGTGC
Source organism: Streptomyces sp. NPDC005483 (assembly GCF_040606035.1). NCBI lineage: Bacteria > Bacillati > Actinomycetota > Actinomycetes > Kitasatosporales > Streptomycetaceae > Streptomyces > Streptomyces sp. NPDC005483. Next base: position 55,900 of record NZ_JBEXEA010000021.1, on the reverse strand, counting down.
TCACCACGGGCAGCCCGCACCGCATCGCCTCGACGATGGTCATGCCGAAGGGCTCGAAGTCGGAGGCGGCCACCCCGATCGAGCCCTTGACCCACTCCGCCTCCATCGGGGCCGCGGCACCCATCAGGAAGACGTTGTTCCACAAGCCGAGGTCGTTGATGAGCCGCCGCAGCCGGTCGTGTTCCTCGCCCTTGCCGTAGATGCGCAGCTGCCAGTCCGGATGCTCGGCGGCGACCGCGGCGAAGGCCTCGACGAGAAGGTCGTACCGCTTCACCGGGACCAGCCGGCCGGCCGCGACGACCACCTTGGCGGAGCCGTCCGCGGCCGGCAGCACCGGGTCCGGCACGCTGTTGGGCAGTGCCTCGACCCGTACGCCGGGCAGCCGCATCCGGCGCCGGTAGGTGGCCGCGTCCGCCTCCGTGACCGTCGTGAGCACGTCGAGCCCGCGATAGGCGCGGCGCAGTGCGGTGCGCAGCCGGGGCGAGTGGTTGTCCAGAGTCAGGTGCTCCTGCCCGACCCGGGCGACATGGGGCGGTGCCTGGCCCGCGAGATGTACGTTGAGCCCCGGCCGGGTCCCGATCACCGCGTCCGCGTCGATGGTGGCGAGGGCCTCGGATATGCGCTGGTCGGTCAACTCGCTGTACTGCCCGTACCGGTACTCCGAGCGCGGGAACACCCGCGCCGGTCTCAGATGCAGGGGGTGCTCCTTCTCCTGTCTGAGATCGACCAGCGGCCGCAGCGAAACCCGTGGATCCAGCACGAAGTTGGGCAGCTCCCGGTGCCGCAGCACGGAGACGATCTCCACCTCGTGCCGTTCGGCCAGGGCCTGGGCCAGATTGAACGTGGTGGTGATGGTGCCTCCGATCGCGTAGGCGTTGTGGAGCAGGAAAGAGATCTTCATGCCGGGCTAGACCACCCGGCATTGCCTCCGGTTGACCCCCGTTACCCTTTCGTGGCGTCCCCGCCGTCCGGACGTCATGCCGTGTACTGGTATGCGGGATAAGTCAGATAGCCGCTGTCACCGCCCTGGAAGTAGGTGGCCTCGTCGGCGGGGGCGATCGGCAGGTCGGTGCGCAGACGCTCGACCAGGTCCGGGTTGGCGATGAAGGCGCGGCCGAAGCTGATGAGGTCGGCGCCGAGGCCGAGCCAGTGGTCGGCCTCCGAGCGGCCGGTCTGCTTGGCGCCCAGCGGCAGCACCGGGTTCATGACGAGGGCACCCGGCCAGGCCCGGCGCAGCGCGACGAGGGTCTCCTCCGGAGCGGTGGCCTCCAGATGGACGTAGGCCAGTCCGAGCCGCGACAGCTCGGTCAGGAGCGCGGTGTACAGCTCGGGGACGTCCGACTCCTCGACTCCCCAGAAGGTGCCGCCCGGGGAGAGTCGTATCCCCGTCCGGTCCGCGCCCACGGCGTCCACGGTCGCGGCGGCCGCCTCCACGGCGAACCGGATCCGGCCGGCCACCGAGCCGCCGTAGCGGTCCGTGCGCAGGTTGGCGTTGGAGGAGAGGAACTGGGAGATCAAGTAGCCGTTGGCGCCGTGCAGTTCCACCCCGTCGAACCCGGCGTCGACGGCACGGCGCGCGGCGTTGGCGTAGGACTCGGCGTGCTCGGGTACCTCGTCGGTGGCCAGTTCCCGGGGGACCGGCGCGTGCTGCGGGCCCGTGGGCGTGAACACCTCACCGGTGGCCGGGACGGCCGAGGGTCCGACGGGGCGCAGACCGTTGGTGTCCGGGTGCGAGACCCGGCCGCCGTGCATGATCTGGGCGAAGATCCGGCCCCCGTTGGTGTGCACGGCCTCGGTCACCGGGCGCCAGGAGGCCACCTGCTCGTCGGTGTACAGGCCCGGCGTGCCCGGATTGGACTGCCCGACCAGGCTCGGCTGCACCCCCTCGGTGACGATCAGGCCGGCCGTGGCCCGCTGGGCGTAGTAGCGCGCCATCGACGGTGTCGCCAGACCGCCCTCGGCGGCCCGCACCCGGGTCATCGGGGCCATGACCACCCGGTTGGGCAGCCGCAGTCCGCCGAGCCGGAAACCGGTGAAAAGCGTCGTCACGTGACGTCTCCTTCGTGATTCGTCGTACCCGTGTCCGGGCACGCCGTTACGCTAAAACCTGACGTCGACGTGAGGGTCAAGTCCGTCAGAGAGGAACTCGTGCGCATCGGGGAGTTGTCGGCACGGGCCGGGGTCAGCGTCCGGGCCCTGCGCTACTACGAGGAGCAGGGCCTGCTCACCAGCGCGCGCAGCGCCAGCGGGCAGCGGCACTACACCGAGTACGCGGTCGAGCGTGTGATCTTCCTCCAGCGGATGTACGCGGCCGGGCTGTCCAGCCGCACGATCACCGAACTCCTGCCGTGCGTCGAGTCACCCAGCGAGGAGACCTCCGACGCCGCGCTGGTGCGGATGGCCGAGGAACGCGACAAGCTCTCCGCGCACATCGAGGACCTGATCCGCACCCGGGACGCCCTCGACGGCCTGATGGCCACGAACCGGGCCCACCGCGAGACCCTGCTGCACGGCGCGACCCGCTGAGACCACCGCGACCGCCCGGCCCGAGGTGCCCCTGCCCTTCGCTCCCGTGCGGCCGAGTTCGTCCGGGGCACGTGCTGGCCGCCTCGGCGGGCCGATGGCCACGAACGGGTCCACGGCGAGATCCTGCGGCCCGGCGTGACCCGCTGAGATCATCGCGACCGGCCGGACCGAGGTGCCCCACGCTTCGTTCCCGTGCGGGGCCTCCCGGCACTGCGTGCTTCGGTCGAGTTCGTCCGGGCTCGTACCGCCTGCCTCGGGGGGCTGATGGCCACGAACGGGTCCACGGCGAGATCCTGTGGCCCGGCGTCACACCTTGGATCAGCGCGACGGCCGGACCCCACCGTGGCCCCGCCCTTCGTTCCGGTGCGGGGCCCTCCCGGCACTGCGTGCTTCGGTCGAGTTCGTCCGGGCCCGTGCCGGCCGCCTCGGCGGGCCGATGGCCGCGAACCGGGCCCACCGCGAGGCCCTGCGCCTGGCATGACACGCTGAGATCATCGCGACCGGCCGGACCGAGGAGCCCCACGTGCCGTACGACATCACCGCCCTCCGCTCCTGCTTCCCGGCCCTGGCCGCCGGAGTCGCCCACTTCGACGGTCCCGGTGGCACCCAGACCCCCGAGCCCGTCATCCGGGCCATCGCGGACGCCCTCGCACAGCCCCTGTCGAACCGGGGACGGATCACGCTGGGGGAGCGCAACGCCGAGCGGATCGTCACCGAGGCGCGCCGGGCCATGGCCGACCTGCTCGGGGCGGACCCGGCGGGGATCGTCTTCGGCCGCAGCGCAACCCAGCTCACCTACGACTTCGCGCGCACCCTCGCCAAAACCTGGTCGCCCGGCGACGAGGTGGTCGTCACCCGCCTCGACCACGACGCCAACATCCGACCCTGGGTCCAGTCCGGCGCCACCGTGCGCTGGGCGGAATTCGACCCGAAGACAGGGGAGTTGACCGTCGACGCCATCCGGTCCGTGCTGTCCGAGCGCACCCGGCTCGTCGCCGTCACGGCTGCCTCCAACCTGATCGGCACCCGCCCCGACATCCCGGCGATCGCCCGGGCGGCCCACGAGGTCGGCGCCCTCCTCCACGTGGACGGCGTCCACCACACCGCCCACTCCCTCGTGGACCTGGAGGAGCTGGGCGCGGACTTCTACACCTGCTCCCCGTACAAGTTCCTCGGCCCGCACCACGGAGTCCTCGCCGCCCGCCCGGAGTTGCTTCAGACCCTGCGCCCGGACAAACTCCTGCCCTCCACCGACACCGTCCCGGAGCGCTTCGAACTGGGCACGCTGCCCTACGAGTTCCTCGCCGGCACGACAGCCGCGGTCGACTTCCTCGCCGAACGGCTGGACCCGGGGGCCACCGGCAGCCGACGCGAGCGGCTGACCGCCGGGTACACCGCCCTCGAAGCGCACGAACAGGTCCTGCGCGCACAGATCGACCAGGGGCTGGCCGCGCTCGACGGCGTCATCGTCCACTCCAGGGCCGCCGACCGCACTCCGACCGTTCTGCTGACCTTCGAGAACCACAGCACGGCCGACGCGTACCGCTTCCTCGCCGAGCGCGGAGTCCAGGCCCCGGCCGGCTCCTTCTACGCCGTCGAGGCCTCCCGCCACCTCGGCCTCGGCGACACCGGCGGCCTGCGCGTCGGCCTCGCCCCCTACAACGACACGCAGGACGTCGACCGGCTCCTGACGGGACTGGCAGACTTCCTGAAGAGGTGAACTTCCCGAAGAGGTGAAGGGAGAGCCGCCATGACCACGTTCCCCACCGCACGAGACGTACGGACCACCCCGGAGGGCCTGCTGTGGGAGCCCAGCGAGCGCTGGGTACGCGGCCGCAAGGGAGACGTCACGGTCGTCGACAGCCGGCACCCCGTCCTCGTCTGGGAGCCCGACGTACCCGTGCCGCTGTACGCCTTCCCGCGCGCCGACGTCCGCGAGGACCTGCTCCGCCCCGCGAAGAACCCGCAGACCGGCAGCCACACCGGGTCACAGGTCTTCTACGACCTCGAGGTCGACGGGGAGCTGGTCGAGAACGCCGCCTGGACCTTCCCGGCCGCCGACCTCGCCGGCCACATCGCCTTCGCGTGGTTCCGGCGCTGGGGGACCGGCCTCGACCACTGGTACGAGGAGGAGGAAGAGATCTTCATCCACCCCCGTGACCCGCACAAACGCGTCGACGCCATGCCCAGCAGCCGCCATGTCCAGGTCGAGATCGACGGGACGCTCGTCGCCGACACCCGCCACCCCGTCCTGCTCTTCGAGACGGGCCTGCCCACCCGGTACTACCTCCCGCGCGAGGACGTCCGCCTCGACCTCCTCGAAGCCACCGACCACCACACCGGCTGCCCCTACAAGGGCACAGCCGCGTACTGGTCGGTGGGCGGACACGCAAACATCGTCTGGAGCTACCCGGACCCGCTCCCCGCCGTGGGTGCCGTCAAGGGACTCCTCGCGTTCTTCAACGAGGCCGTCGACATCACCGTGGACGGGCAGCGCCTGGAACGGCCGGTCACCCCTTTCACCGGGACGGTGCAGTGATCACGGCTGACCGTACGGCGCCGTACAACCGCTGTACCTGCGGGGATCTTCCCCAAACCGTCCGCGACACGTGACCTGACTCTCATGGCCACCGGCCTCCTTTGCCGAGAACATGGGGGCGTCACCGGCAGGCCGAAGGGATCGGGAATGCTCCGCAAGGTACTGGTCGCCAACCGTGGTGAGATCGCGATCCGCGCTTTTCGCGCGGGTTACGAGGTGGGCGCGAGGACGGTCGCCGTCTTCCCCCACGAGGACCGCAACTCACTGCACCGACTCAAAGCCGACGAGGCCTACGAGATCGGCGAACCGGGCCATCCCGTGCGGGCCTACCTCTCCGTCGACGAGATCATCCGTGCCGCCCGCCAGGCCGGCGCCGACGCCGTCTACCCCGGCTACGGGTTCCTCTCCGAGAACCCCGAGCTCGCGCGCGCCTGCGAGGAAGCGGGCATCACCTTCGTCGGCCCCAGTGCCGACATCCTCGAACTGACCGGCAACAAGGCCCGCGCGGTCGCCGCCGCCCGCGCCGCGGGCGTGCCGGTCCTGGGTTCCTCGGCGCCCTCGACGGACGTGGACGAGCTGGTCAGGGCCGCCGAGGACGTCGGCTTCCCGGTGTTCGTGAAGGCGGTCGCCGGTGGCGGCGGGCGCGGTATGCGCCGGGTCGAGGACCCCGCCCAGTTGCGGGAGTCCATCGAGGCGGCGGCGCGTGAGGCGGCCTCGGCCTTCGGCGACTCGACCGTCTTCCTGGAGAAGGCCGTAGTGGAGCCCCGCCACATCGAGGTGCAGATCCTCGCCGACGGGCAGGGCAACGTCATCCACCTCTACGAGCGTGACTGCTCGGTGCAGCGCCGCCACCAGAAGGTCATCGAGCTCGCCCCGGCCCCCAACCTCGATCCGGACCTGCGCGACCGCATCTGCGCCGACGCCGTCCGCTTCGCCCGCGAGATCGGCTACCGCAACGCGGGCACCGTGGAGTTCCTCCTCGACCGCGAGGGCAACCACGTCTTCATCGAGATGAACCCCCGCATCCAGGTCGAACACACGGTCACCGAGGAGGTCACCGACGTCGACCTCGTCCAGGCCCAGCTGCGCATCGCCGCCGGCGCCACCCTCGCCGACCTCGGCCTCTCCCAGGAGGCGATCCGGCTCCACGGCGCCGCCCTCCAGTGCCGTATCACCACCGAGGACCCCGCCAACGGCTTCCGCCCGGACACCGGCCGCATCAGCGCCTACCGCTCGCCCGGCGGCTCCGGAATCCGCCTCGACGGCGGCACCACCCACGCCGGTACGGAGATCAGCGCCCACTTCGACTCGATGCTGGTCAAGCTCTCCTGCCGGGGCCGGGACTTCACCACCGCGGTCAACCGGGCCCGGCGCGCCGTCGCCGAGTTCCGCATCCGCGGAGTGGCCACCAACATCCCGTTCCTCCAGGCCGTCCTCGACGACCCGGACTTCCAGGCGGGCAACGTCACCACGTCGTTCATCGAGCAGCGCCCGCACCTGCTGACGGCCCGTCACTCCGCCGACCGGGGCACGAAGTTGCTCACCTACCTCGCCGACGTGACGGTCAACAAGCCGCACGGCGAGCGGCCCGACTCGATCGAGCCCGTCTCCAAGCTGCCCAGGACCCCGGACATCGAGCCGCCCGCGGGCTCCAAGCAGAAGCTCACCGAGCTGGGCCCCGAGGGCTTCGCCCGGTGGCTGCGCGAGTCGCCGACCATCGGCGTCACCGACACCACGTTCCGCGACGCCCACCAGTCGCTGCTGGCCACACGTGTGCGTACCAAGGACATGCTCGCCGTCGCCCCGGCGGTCGCCCGCACCCTGCCCGAGCTGCTCTCCCTGGAGTGCTGGGGCGGTGCCACCTACGACGTCGCCCTGCGCTTCCTCGCCGAGGACCCCTGGGAGCGCCTGGCCGCCCTGCGCGAGGCCGTCCCCAACATCTGCCTCCAGATGCTGCTGCGCGGCCGCAACACCGTCGGCTACACCCCGTACCCGACCGAGGTGACCGACGCCTTCGTACAGGAGGCCGCCGAGACCGGCATCGACATCTTCCGCATCTTCGACGCCCTCAACGACGTCAGCCAGATGCGCCCCGCCATCGAGGCGGTACGCGCCACCGGCACGTCCATCGCCGAGGTCGCCCTCTGCTACACCTCGGACCTGTCCGACCCGAACGAGCGCCTCTACACCCTCGACTACTACCTGCGCCTCGCCGAGCAGATCGTGGACGCGGGCGCCCACGTCCTGGCCGTCAAGGACATGGCGGGCCTGCTGCGCGCCCCCGCCGCCGCGAAGCTCGTCTCGGCCCTGCGCCGCGAGTTCGACCTGCCGGTGCACATCCACACCCACGACACCGCGGGCGGCCAGCTCGCCACCTACCTGGCCGCGATCCAGGCGGGCGCCGACGCCGTGGACGGTGCCGTCGCCTCCATGGCCGGTACGACCTCGCAGCCCTCCCTGTCCGCGATCGTCGCCGCGACCGACCACTCCGACCGCCCGACCGGCCTCGACCTCAGGGCCGTCGGCGACCTGGAGCCGTACTGGGAGAGCGTCCGCAAGATCTACGCCCCCTTCGAGGCGGGCCTCGCCTCCCCGACCGGGCGCGTCTACGACCACGAGATCCCCGGCGGCCAGCTCTCCAACCTGCGCACCCAGGCCGTCGCCCTCGGCCTCGGCGACCGCTTCGAGGACATCGAGGCGATGTACGCCGCCGCCGACCGCATTCTCGGCCACCTGGTCAAGGTCACCCCGTCCTCCAAGGTGGTCGGCGACCTCGCCCTGCACCTGGTCGGCGCCGGGGTCACCCCCAAGGAGTTCGAGGAGACCCCGGACCGCTTCGACATCCCCGACTCCGTCATCGGCTTCCTGCGCGGTGAGCTCGGCACCCCGCCCGGCGGCTGGCCCGAGCCCTTCCGCACCAAGGCACTGCAGGGCCGCGCCGACGCCAAGCCCGTCCAGGAACTGAACGCCGAGGACCGCACCGGCCTGGAGAAGGACCGCCGCTCGACCCTCAACCGGCTCCTGTTCCCCGCCCCGACCCGCGAGTTCGAGACACACCGTCAGTCCTACGGCGACACCAGCGTCCTGGACAGCAAGGACTTCTTCTACGGCCTTCGCCCGGGCAAGGAGTACGCCGTCGACCTGGAACCCGGTGTCCGGCTCCTCATCGCGCTGGAGGCGATCGGCGAGGCCGACGAGCGGGGCATGCGCACGGTGATGTCCACGCTCAACGGCCAGTTGCGGCCCATCCAGATCCGCGACCTCGCGGCCTCCTCCGACATCCCGACCACCGAGAAGGCCGACCGCTCCGACCCCGGCCATGTCGCCGCACCGTTCGCAGGCGTGGTCACCCTCGCCGTGAACGAGGGCGACGAGGTGGCGGCCGGAGCCACCGTGGCCACCATCGAGGCCATGAAGATGGAGGCCTCGATCACCGCCGCGAAGGCCGGCCGGGTCTCCCGCCTCGCCATCAACAAGATCCAGCAGGTGGAGGGCGGTGACCTGCTGGTCGAGATCGCCTGAGCAGGAACGCGATCGACGGAGTCCCGCGGCCGGGCGGTGACAGGGAGGAGCCCTTGTCATGACAGTGGTCCACGAGATCAACACCCTCGTCTGGCTGGGCGAGTTGAGCCACCGCTACGGCCGTCCCGTCACCCTCGGTGACGTGCCCGGCGAGGTCTGGGACTCCGTCGCGCCGCCCGGCGTCGACACCGTGTGGCTGATGGGCGTCTGGGAACGCAGCCCGGCCGGGCGGGAGATCGCCCTGCGCGACCAAGGGCTCATGGCCTCCTTCCGTGAGGCCCTGCCCGACGTCACCGAGGCGGACATCGCCGGATCGCCGTACTGCGTACGCGACTACGTCGTGGACGCCTCCCTCGGCGGGCCCGACGGACTGGCCGCCGCCCGCGCCCAACTGGCGGCGCGGGGACTGTGGTTGATTCTCGACCACGTCCCCAACCACGTGGCCCCGGACCACCCTTGGCTCACCTCGGACCCCGACTGTCTCCTCCAGGGCACCGCCGACGACCTGGCCCGCGCTCCGGCCGACTTCGTCGAGGCCGGGGGACGGATCTTCGCCCGTGGTCGCGACCCGTACTTCCCGCCCTGGCCCGACGTCGTGCAGCTGAACGCGTTCTCCGACGCACTCCGGGAGGCGACCGTCGCGACGCTGGTGTCCATCGGCGACCAGGCCGACGGCGTGCGCTGCGACATGGCCATGCTGCTGATGAACGACGTCTTCGGCAGGACCTGGGGAGACCGGGCGGGCACGGCACCGGCCGAGGACTTCTGGCCGTACGTCATCCCGCGCGTCAGGGCCCGCCACCCGGACCTCCTGTTCGTCGCCGAGGCCTACTGGGACCTCGAAGGGCCCCTCCAGCAACAGGGCTTCGACCACTGCTACGACAAGCGCCTTTACGACCGTCTGCTGCACGAGGACGCCGGCTCCGTCCGCGCCCACCTGAGCGCCGACCCGGGCTACCAGCGCGGTCTCGTCCGCTTCCTGGAGAACCACGACGAGCCACGGGCCGCCGCCGGCCTGCCCGGCGACCGGGGACGGGCGGCGGCCGTGGCCGTGGCGACCCTGCCGGGCGCCACGCTTTGGCACGAGGGCCAGTTCGAGGGCCGCCGGGTACGGCCACCGGTGTTCCTGAGGCGCAGGCCGCAGGAGCCCGTCGACGAGCTCCTGCGCGACTTCTACGCCAGGCTGCTGCCTGCCGCCGCCTCGGTACGCCGGGGCGACTGGCGCCCGGTGACCCCGACGGGCCTGCCGTACGACGACACCCACCGCCATCTGCTCGCCTGGACCTGGACAGACACCGGCACCCGTCACCTGGTCGTCGTCAACTACTCCGACACCCCGGCCCGGGCGAGACTGCCCCTGCAGTGGGACGACCTGAGGGGCCGCGCCTGCCGTGCGGCCGATCTGCTCACCGGCGCGCTGTACGACCGTGACGGAGACGAACTGGCCGACTCCGGTCTGTTCGTGTCCCTCGAAGGCTGGGAATGCCACGTGCTCAAGTGGTGACGGCCGCAGCGGCGGCGTACGGTCGTACGGAGACCATGAGCAGCGACCCGCAGGCGAGTTCTGCACCACGGACCACCCCACCGGACTCCGGCGGCGGTGGAAACGCCATGGCGCTGCTGGTCATCGCGTCCTGCCAGCTCATGGTGGTGCTCGACATCACCATCGTGAACATCGCGCTCCCGGACATCCAGCGCTCCCTGGACTTCTCCACCACCAGCCTGGCCTGGGTGGTCAACGCGTACACCCTCACCTTCGGCGGGCTGCTGCTGCTCGGCGGGCGGACCGGCGACATCCTCGGCAGACGCCGCATGTTCGTCTGCGGGGTGCTGCTGTTCGTGCTCGCCTCGCTGCTCGGCGGCCTCGCCCAGAACGAGGGCCAACTCCTCGCCGCGCGTGCCCTCCAGGGCGTCGGCGGCGCCATCGCGTCCCCGACCGCCCTCTCCCTGGTCAGCACCACCTTCCGTGAAGGGCCCGAGCGCAACCGGGCGTTCGGCGTCTTCGCCGCGGTCTCGGCAGGCGGCGGCGCGATCGGGCTGCTGGCCGGGGGAGTGCTCGTCGAGTGGCTCAACTGGCGGTGGGTGCTGTTCGTCAACGTCCCCATCGGAGTGCTCATCGCGCTCGCCACGCCCCGCTATATCCGCGAGTCCGAGCGGCATCCCGGCAACTTCGACATCGCCGGAGCGCTGACCGCCACCGCGGGCATGGTGCTGCTGGTGTACGGCTTCATCCGGGCCGCCCAGGAGGGCTGGCGGGACGCGCTCACCCTGGGTTCGTTCGCCGCCGCGGTCGTCCTCCTCGTGGTGTTCGTGCTGATCGAGAAGCGTTCCCGGCAGCCGATCACCCCGCTGCACATGTTCGCCGACCGCAACCGCGCGGGCACCTACGGCATCATGCTGTGCCTCGCGGCCGCGATCTTCGGCATGTTCTTCTTCCTGACCCTCTTCACCCAGAACGTGCTCGACTTCAGCCCGCTGGCCACCGGGTTCGCGTTCCTGCCGGTCAGCGCGGTCATCGCGGTGGGTGCCGGCCTCGCCTCGCGGTTCCTGCCCGTGTACGGGCCGAAGCCCTTCATGGTGGGCGGCGCGATCCTCGCGGCGGCCGGGCTGGCCTGGCTGACCCTGACCGACGTCCACTCCACCTACGCGGGCAGTGTCCTCGGGCCGATGCTCGTCTTCGGTCTCGGCATGGGCATGGAGTTCGTGTCCCTGACCCTGATGGCGCTGTCCAACGTGCCCACCGAGGAGACCGGCGCGGCCTCCGGGCTCCTCAACGCCACCCAGCAGGTGGGCGGGTCGCTCGGACTGTCCATCCTGGTCACGATGTTCGGCACAGCCAGCACCAACGAGGCGGAGAAGCAGGTCCCGCTCTACCTCGCCCAGGCCACCCCGGCCGAGCGCCGCCTCTTCGCCCGCACCGGTCTGCTCCCGGGCTCCTGGGGCGACGAGGTCCTGACCGCCGGTGTCTCGGCCGCCTTCGTCGTGGCCGCGATCTTCGCGGTGATCGCCGCGCTCATCGCTGTCGTGGTCATCCAGGTCCGCCCCTCCGACCTGGAACGCCTCAAGGGCGGCCCGCCGCTGCCGTAGGGACGAGCCCGAGCCGCTGGGCCTGCAGCACCGTGCTGACGCGGTCGCGGGTGCCGAGCTTCCGGTAGATGTTCGCGATGTGCTTGTGGACCGTACGCTCGGATATCCCGAGCCTGCGGCCTATCGACACGGCGGTCAGGGCGTCGCCGAGCAGGACCAGCACGGTCGTCTCCCGGGGCGTGAGGGCCAGGTCGGCGGCCTCCTCGGAAGGGGCGACGAGCCGCCGCAGAAGCTGGCGCTGCTGCTCGACGGCGGCCAGCAGGGGCTGCAACCGCTCGGCCAGACGCAGCTCGTCGTCGCTGAAGTCCCGCCCCGAGCGGTACACCATGCACCCGGTGACCGGAGTGGTCGACTGCGGCAGCGGGATCCCCAGCACGTGATCGACGTCCAGGAGGTCGTCGAGCAACCGCGCGGTCGGGCTCCCGGGCCAGGCACGGCCGGCCAGTCGGCGGGCCGTGACCGGCGTCCGGTCCGCTCCGCCCGCGTAGTGGCCCGCCAACGGGTAACCCGCGCGCAGCAGTACGGTCTCCTCTTCGCCGAGCGAGCCGAACTCCGCGTCGGCGCCGGGGGACAGCCCGAGCGTGCCCTCGCTCTCGTTCCAGTTGTCCAGCTTGTAGATCAGGGCGTCGCCACCGCACAGGACCGGCAGTTCGGCCGCCAGCAGGGGCCACAGGCGTTCAGGGTCGCGTTCGTGAAGCGCGGCCACGGCGACCGACAGCATCCGCTCATACGCAGTTGTACCCATACCGGCCCAGTACCTCGCTGACCCACACTTCATCCGAGCACCATCGACGTTCTCGGATGTACTCCAGCACATCGAAGCTCCGGCGGGCCGCAGTGGGGGGAGGGCGGCCCGTCGGATACGCCTGTTCCCCTGCGGGACGGCAGCGCCGGCCGCGACTGTGCGGGCCGCCGGCACGGGGGACCGGCGGCCCGCACGAGGCTTCGGCTACTGGTCCGGCGCCTCCAGACCCGGGCCGGGCGCGGGCTCCGGGTTGAACACCGGGTGGTAGCTCTCCGGCGGCGCGAGATAGGTGGCGGGCAGCCCGCCGGTGTCGATCACGATCTGGTCCACGGCGATCGCCGGATCGACCATGAAGATCCGCAGCACGTGCTCCCCGGCCTCGGCGACCGTCACGGTGGCGGTCAGCCGCTCGACCCCGTCCTCCACCTGGCGGGCCCAGGCGTCCCCGCGGTTGCCGGTCGCGACGGCCTGCCCGGACAGGACGGTCACCGGCTGGTCGTCGAGCCCGACGGCCACCCGCCGCAACCCGCGCTCGTCCAGTGAGGGCAGCCGGAAGACGGTGACAGGGAAGGTCCCGGTGCTGCCGAACCGCACCCGGTACCTCAACTCCGGGGCCCGGGACGCGAAGTCACCGGTGATCGGAGCCGCCGTGGAAGGAACGGCCTCGACGGCTCCGGTACGACGTCCGAGTCCGCGCACGGTCCGCCAGCGGCAGCCACCGCGCTCCACCCTCCGGTCGGCGTGCGCGGCGTCGATCGACACGTAACCGTGGGCCTCGACGTAACCACGGGCCCGTCTGCGCCCGTTGACCACCCGGAGCGGCACGTCGTAGCGCTGCCCGCCGCCCGTGAAGACGACCGCTGCCTCCTGGGCGCCCTCGGGGGCGCGCTCCCAGTCGATCTCCACCCACACCCGCCGCTGCTCGGTCAGCGAGCCCCCCGAGGTACTGAGCACCACCCAGGGGTGACTGGCCTCGGCCGACCAGTCCAGGGGCAGGAAACCGGTGTTGAAGACGTCGACGAAGAGCCGGTCGCGGGTGTACGAGGAGAACGACAGCGGCCGGGCCGTCCCGGTCTCGTTCCCCTCGGCCGCCACTCCGAGCCCCGAGGTTTCCTGCCGGGTCACCCTGGCGACGGCCGGGCGGCCCGGAGCCTTCGGGATCTGGGACGGATACGGGTTGACGATCCCGTCCCATTTCCCGCCCGCCACCTCGGTGTTGTACCGGCTGGTGAGCGCCGCCTCCGCCGTGTGCGCGGCCAGCGCGAGGTCCGCGAAACGGTTGGTGCCGGCCCCGCGGCCCTGCCGGGCGGCGAGCGCGTTGCGGTCCGCCCAGTAGTACTTCAGGTTCATCAAGTAGGCCCCGTGCACCGGGTATTCGACCAGCTCGTAGAAGGCGTCCCGGTACGCCTCAGGAAGTTCGGCACCCACCGCCCGGACCCGGGCGAGGAGTTGGTCGTACGCCGCCATCCGGCGCCCCGCCTCGTCGCCGTGGTGGACGACGGACACCAGGCCAGGGGCGATGAACTCCGGCCGCAGTTCCCCGGCGAGCCGGTAGTACTCCGTGCGGATCGCGGCGATCTCACGGGCGTGGCGCCGCCCGAACTGCTTCCCGGCCCACTCGGCGAGGAAGCCGTCGGCCTCGTCGGCTTCCCGACGATCCACGTCCCAGGCCATGTCCATCGCGAAGGACAGGCCGGTCTCGATCGACTTGAGGTCACCGACATTGAAGATCCACATACGGTCGGTGCCGTGCTCGTACACCCGCCTGAGCTCCTGCCACACCTTGGCCACCTGGGTCGTGTCCAGCCACAGATAGCTCTTCGGCCGGCCCCAGTAGGAGAGGTGGTAGTAGATCCCGTTGCCGCCCGGACGCGCCCGCTCCGACTCGTTCGGCAGCTGGCGCATGTTGCCGTGGTTGTCGTCCGGCCAGATCAGCGTGACGTCGTCGGGGACCTGGACGCCCGCGTTGTACAGGTCCAGGACCTCCTTGTACGGAATGAAGATCTGCGGCTCGGCCGCGGCCCCGACCTCCTCGGCGAGGATGCGTCGCTGGTCGGCGATGATGTCGTTCATCACCACGACCTTCTCCGGGATCGTGGTGGCGTTCCTCGTCTCCAGCGCGCTGTCGTGCAGGCCGCGCATGCCGAGCGTCCAGCTGCTCTCGTACGCGGCGTTCTGTCTCGCCCGGGCTCTCCAGTAGTCGGAGATGACCGCGGGATTGACCGTGTAGTCGTACACTGGCGCGCTGCCGTCGGGGTTCGGGTGCTCCGCGATCCACGGCTCCCACTCGTGGACGCCGTTGCGCAGCAGGGCCTCGGGGTGGCTGGAGCCGACGACGATGCCGTAGCGGTCGGCTAGTTCGGGGTTCTCCCGGTACTTGTTGAAGAAGTCGGAGTACGGATGCATCGCCGGCCACAGGTAGTTGGCCTTGAGGCGCAGCAGCAGTTCGAAGACGCGCTTGTAGGTCTCCGGGCCGATGTTCTTGTCGGTCTCCTGGGTGCGGTGGGACCAAGTGGTCAGGTTCTGCTCATCGTTGATGAAGATGCCGCGGTAGCGGACCGAGGGTTCGTGGCGGATGAAGGGCCCTGCGGGGACGGTCACCGTGTCGTGGCGCTCGACGGGGACGTCGGCCCACCAGTACCAGGGGGAGACGCCGATGCGCTCCGAGGTGTCGTAGATCCCGTAGACGGTGCCGCGCCGGTCGCTGCCCGCGATCACCAGGGCGCGGTCGACGCCGGGCAGGGGACGCTCGATCACCTGGGTCACGGACGCCTCCCAGCGGCCCTTCACCCGGGAGACGTCCAGGCGGCCCTGGGCGGCGAGGCGGTCGATGGCGGGGCTCGCGCCGAGGGTGCCCACCAGGACGAGCAGCGGGGCGCTGCGGGGGAGCGTGCGCAGCAGCTCGGGGCGGGTTCCGCAGACGCGTTCGACGTCCGCCTGGAGGTCGCCGACGGCGCGGACGACGGCCGGGTCGTCCGCCGTGTCCACGAAGACGGCGACGGCCGTGCCTCCCGTCGCCAGCGGGAAGTCGGGACGGCCCGACGAGGCCGCGTGGGCGCTCGCCGGGATCAGGACGGGGAGGAAGGGGGCCGCGCCGACGGCGGCCATTCCCTGGAGGAAGGACTTGCGGGTCCATTGCTGGTGCGGCACGAGACGCACTCCCAGGTTGGCATGGTCAGGCCAGAAAGCGCTTTCTCGGGAACCCTAGGCGAGGTGTTCACGGGGCGTCCAGAGGCGTGCGTGAAGGGAGTGTCGTGCCGTGTTGTCGTCCGGCGGCGGTGACGGGGCGAACGCGGGGCGCGTCAGGCGGGTCGTATCGCGCCGCGGATGATCGACTCGCCGGTCGGGTAGATCGACTCCTCGCGGATCGAGGACCCCGGGCCCGGCGCGTGGATCATCATGCCGTTGCCGGTGCACAGGCCCACGTGGCTGAAGTCGTCGTGGAAGAAGACGAGGTCGCCGGGTTGCATGGCGTACAGCGGTACCGCCGTGCCGGTGCTCGCCTGGCCGAGGGAGGTGCGGGGGAGGGAGACGCCGGCGACCTTCCAGGCGGCCTGGACGAGACCTGCGTTGTCGTACGACCCCGGGCCCGCCGCGCCCCAGACACACGGCTTGCCGATCTGGGAGCGGGCGAAGGCGAGCACCTGGATGACCTTCGAGTCGTAACCGGGGTCGGCGGTGGGGAGGTCGGGGACAGCGGCCAGGGTCGAGGGTGCGGCGACGGGGGCCGCGGCCGGCTGGGGCGCCTGCCGGTCCGGCTCGGGGGTGCGGGGGGTCGGGATGGCGGGGATGCTCTGGGGGACCGCCGGGGTGGTCAGGGCCGTCGGGAAGGGCTGGGCGAGGTCGACCGGCGGGGAGGCGACGACCGCCGCGAGGGGGGCGGTGAGGGCCGAGTACTCCGGGTGACCAGGGGTGGGTTGTGCGGAGTACTGGGGGAAGCCCGCGGTGGCCCCTGCTACGTACTCGGGGAACCCTGTGGTGGCCTGCGTGGCGTACTCGGGCAGCCCGGTGCCGAACTGGCCGCTGTAGTCCGCGAAGCCGGTGGTGTTCTGTGCCGGGTACTCGGGAAGCGCGGTGGACTCGGGCAGCGCGGTGCTGAGTTGCCCGGTGTGGTCGGGGAACCCCGTGGTGATGGCCTGCGGGCTGTACTCGGGGTATCCCGTGCCGACCTGAGCGGTGTACTCCGGAATGCCGCGGTCGGGTTGCGCGGTGTACGTGGGGAACGCGGTGTCGGGTTGCGGGATGTATTCGGGGACCCTGGTGACGGGTTGCGGGATGTACTCGGGGACCCCGGTGACGGGTTGCGGTGCGTACTCGGGGGTGCCTGGGGCGAGTTGGGAGCCACCCACGGTGGGTATTCCGCCGGTGCCGGTGAGGTCCTGCGGGGCGGGCTCCGGGGCCCATGCGGGCGACTGGGCCGGGACGGCGGTGAGGGCGGCGGTCGGTGCCCGGTCCGGTGCGCTCGGCAGGGCGAGTACGGGTCTGGCGGTCAACTCCGGCACGGGCCGTTCAGCCGGCTTCGGCTCGCGTGCCGTGGGGGCGTCCACGGGGCGCCGGCCCCGTGGATCGGCACGGCGGGCGGCGACGCGGTCGGCGGGCAGGATCGCCTCGACCATGGGTCCCGTCTTCGCCCGGGCCGCGCCGTACCACTGCCTGGCGATGTCGTCGAGGGCGGGTTCGCTGTCGGTCCTGCGCCCACCGCCGGTCGCCGAAGCCGTACGGCCGCGGGTGCTCGACGCCGTGCCGGCCGCGCGCGTGGCGTTGTAGGTGCCGGAGTCGGTCTCGGCCCGGTCGTACAGGTTGGTGACCCGTCGGCTCACCTCGTCACGGCTCGGTGCCTCGTCCGCCGAGGCGCTCCCGGTCTGCGAGAGGATGGCCGCGGAGGCGATAGCGGCCGTCGCGAGGGCGGAGTTGCGCTTGCTCGGGAGGCTGGACCCTCCATTGCGCGAAGTTCGATCCGGCGCCATGAAAGTCATGCCCCTTCCGTCGTGCTGTTCGCCGTCAACTTAGCCAACTTGTGAGGCTCGCGTGAAGATTGAAGTGTGAAAAGCGTGAGATGTAACTGTGACCTTCGTCGCGTAGGGCCGCGGCTCCCGATGAGGATCAGCGCTTGCCCCGCTGTGCGAGCCATGCCTCGTAGTGGTCGAGGACCGTCTCCTCGACCGGGCGGTAGACGACGCCCAGTTCGTTCACGCTGCGGCCGTTGTCCACGCGGAAGCGGATGCCGAGGTGCTTGCTGATGTAGTCCTGGGTGAGCCCGAAGGCGGGGCCCAGGACACGCACGGGCCAGTGCGGGAGCGCGGTACGCGGGATGCGCAGGCCGCGCGGGTACCGGGTGCGGATGATGCGGGACATCTCGTGGAACGACGTCATGGTCTGAGCGGCCAGGATGTAACGGCCGTTCGCGTCGGGCTTCTCCGCCGCCGCGATATGCGCGTCGGCCACGTCACGGACGTCGACCGTGGTGAAGCTGAAGTCCGGGGCGCCGTAGAAGAAGTAGCCCTTGAAAAGCTCCTCCAGGAGGAAGAGGCTGCCGGACTCGGAGGCGGGCGCGAGTGAAGGACCCAGGACCAGGCCGGGATTGACGGACACCATGCGCCAGCGGTCCTGTGCGGCCTCCGCGTCCCAGGCCGCGCGCTCGGCGACCGTCTTGGCGTAGTGATACGGGTTGTTCTCCACCGTGCTGCTGGTGTTGAAGTACTTCTCCGACAGGACCTGCCCGTCCATGTCCCGCACGTCGGAGTAGTCGCCGAAGATCGCGCCGACCGTGGAGGTGAACACCAGCCGCTCCACGGACGGCGTCCGCTCGATGCCGGCCAGGACATTGCGGGTGCCGGTCAGGGCCGGGTCGACCATGTCCTTCTGGCCGTCCTTGATCTTCTCCGGCATGAAGAACGGCGAGGCCACATGGAAGACCACGCGGCAGCCCGCCATGGCCTCGTCGAAGGAGCGCTCCTCGAGGAGGTCGGCCTCGAACAGCGCGAGCCTGCCGGGGAACTCGGCCTGCATGTTCCGCAGCGGGCGCACCTTCGCCGAGTTGGCGAGACTGCGCACGGTGGCGTGCACCTCGTATCCCCGCTCCAGCAGCCGCCGTACCAGATGGCTGCCGACGAAACCGCTGCCACCGGTCACCAGGACTGTGCCCATGCCGCGCTCCTCCACCCAGGGAGTGACATTGAAACACCGGCGGATCACCAGCGGGAGGGGATCTCGCCCCCCGAAGGCCCCAGGGGGCAGGTCGGCTACAACTCCTCCCGCAATCGCGCCCAGGTGTGAGTGTCGAGGCTGTCATGGGTGCCGATGCGGGAGAGTTCGGCGCCGTCGCGGCCCAGGGCCACGATGACGGGACGCACCCCGCGGCTGGTGCGGGGGGAGGTCCACACGACGATGAGCGTGCGCCGCTCGGGAACCTCGATCCGGCGGACTCCGAAGAGAACGTGCCCCACGTCCCGCCCGAGTCGCACCTTGGCGCAACCGATCCAGGGGGCCGCGTCGACGGAGTGTGGAAGGTCGCGGCCGCGGGTGAGGCTGAGGGCGCCCGCGGCGTTCTCGACGTCGAGCACATCCACGTCGACAGGTCCGTCTCCGCTGCCGCTGCCGCCCCCGGCATACCGCCACCGCTCGCCGTACCACTCCAGGAGCGCGATGTGCTCAAGCGCTCGCGATGACCGCGGACGCCACACGATCCACACCGCCCCGACTCCGGCGCTGTCGTCGACATCCGCCGACACCACGGTCAGCAGGCGCCGAGGCATCCACCACGGGTGCGGCTCGCGTCCCGCCGACACCCGCTCCACCACGTGCCGCAGAACACTCTCCCACCGGGGCCCCGCCCACACGGTCTCTCCCCACGCCCGCATGCGCCTGCGATACCCGGCGAGCGCGGGCGTCAAGCGCGGTTCGGCCGGGGCGAAGAAAAGGCGCCCGGGTTCGCCGGGCGCCTTGTCTCATGGGGTCCTGTCACCAACGAGGGAGCCTGAGTTCGTAGTCGGGCTGGAAGCGTCGCATGTACCCCGTGTCGTCGCGGCTGCGGACCCCGGAGTCGAGGTAGAGGCGGTGCAGGCGGTCCAGGGCGGCGTGGTCGAGTTCGACCCCGAGGCCGGGGCCCGTCGGGACCTTGACCTCGCCGTCGCGGAACTCCAGGACACCCGGGCGGATCACGTCGTCGGCGTGGTTCCACGGGTAGTGCGTGTCGCAGGAGTGGTCGAGGTTCGGGATCGCCGCGGCCACGTGGGTCATGGCGGCCAGGCTGATGCCCAGGTGCGAGTTGGAGTGCATGGACAGGGCGAGCCCGAACGCCTCGCAGACCGCGGCCAGTTCACGGGTGCGGCGCAGGCCGCCCCAGTAGTGGTGGTCGGTCAGCAGCACCTGGATCGCGTCCTGCTCGATCGCGGGCCTGAGGTGCTCCCAGGCGATCACGCACATGTTGGTGCCCAGCGGCATCGGCGCGTCCTTCGCCACCGCGGCCATGCCCTCGATGCCCTTGGTCGGGTCCTCCAGGTACTCCAGGACGCCGTCCAGTTCGCGGGCGACGTACTTCGACGTCTCCACCGTCCAGGCGGTGTTGGGGTCCAGGCGCAGCGGCTGCCCGGGGAAGGCCTCCGCGAGCGCCTTGATCGCGGCGATCTCCTCGTCGGGCGGGAAGACACCGCCCTTCAGCTTGAACGACCTGAACCCGTACCGCTGTTGCATCAGCCGGGCCTGCTCCACGATGCCGGCCGGATCCAGGGCCTCGCCCCACTCGTCGCCGACCGCGGCGCGGCCGTCCAGGGCCGGGTGCTCGGCCCACTTGTAGAAGAGGTACGCGGCGAACGGCACCGAGTCCCGGACCGTGCCGCCGAGCAGATCGCTGACCGGGCGGTCGAGCAGCTTGCCCTGTGCGTCCAGGCAGGCCACCTCCACGGCGGAGGTGGTCCAGCCGCGTTCGTGAGAGGAAGGCACCGTGGGCAGCAGGGCGGTGTCGATCGCGGCGGCGACCGCCGTGGTGTCGAAGGCGTCCATGCCCACGACGACCTTCGCGGCGGCCTCAAGCCGTTCCAGGCGGGCGACCCCGCCGGGGGACTCGCCGAGCCCCACCGTGCCGTCCTCCAGGACCAGTTGGAGGATGATCCGCAGGGCGAGCGGTTCGTGCACGCCGTTGGAGTTGAGCAGGGGCGGGTCGCGGAAGGCGATCGGGGTGACGATCAGCTCCATGATCCGGGTCGGGTCGCTCATGCGCCGACCACCTCCAGTCCGTGGTCGACGAGTTTCGACAGCCGCGCGATGTGCTCCGGCGTCGGGTCGACCAGGGGCGCCCGTACGCCACCCACGTCCAGGCCACGCAGGGCCACTCCTGCCTTGACCAACGCCACGGCGTACCCCGGTACCTCGTCGCGGAGCTGGACGAGGGGGCCATAGAACTCGTCGAGGAGCGTGTCGATCAGCGGTCGGTCGCCCGCGGCGAGCGCCCGGTGGAAGGCGAGGGCGATCTCGGGCGCGAAGGCGAACACGGCGGAGGAGTACAGCGGCACGCCGATGCCCTGATAGGCGGGTGCGGTCATCTCCGCCGTGGGCAGGCCGTTGAAGAACTGGAAGTCCTCCGTGCCCGGCACGGCGCGCACCGCGCGCACGATGCGGTGCATCCGCTCGATGTCGCCGAGGCCGTCCTTGAGGCCGACGACCTTGGGGAGCGCCGCGATCTCGCCCGCCGTCCCCTCGGTGAGACGGGCGGTGCCGCGCTGGTAGAAGATCACCGGGAGGTCGCTCGCGGCGGTGACCTCCTTGACGTAGCGCACCAGGCCCTGCTGAGGGGCCGTCACCAGGTACGGCGGCAGCAGCAGGATGCCGTCGGCGCCCGCCCGGGCGACACGGGCCGCGTGGTCGCGGGCGACCGGGGTGGGTCCGCCCGCCGCGGCGAGGACCGGTACCCGGCCCGCGGTCGTCTCGACAGCGACCCGCGTGGCCCGCTCGATCTCGTCGGGTGTCAGCGCGTGGAACTCACCGGTGCCGCAGACGACGAACACGCCGCCCGCACCGGCCGCGACGCCGCTGTCGATGTGCTGGGCGAGCCGTTCCTCGTCCAGCGAGCCGTCCGCGGCGAACGGCGTCACCGGGAAGAACAGCACTCCTTGGAACTTCATGTCTCCCTCAAACGTGGGGGGTCGGGGTCAGCCCTTCGTGGCGCCGGCGGCGATGCCGGTGACCAGGGAGCGCTGGAGGAGCAGGTAGACGATCAGGCTCGGGATCAGGGCGATGACCGCGCCGGCCAGGACCACGCCGGAGCCGACCACGGGGTCGGTGCGCAGGGTGGCCAGGGCGACGGTGACCGTGTAGTCGGTGGGGTCCTTGGCGGCGATCAGGGGCAGCAGGTACTGGTCCCAGATCATGATGAACCCGAGCACCCCGGCCACGCCGAGCGCGGGCTTGCACAGCGGCAGGATGATCTGCCACAGCATCCGCAGTTCGCCGACACCGTCGAGGCGGGCGGCCTCCTCGATCTCGTCGGGGATGTCCCGCATGAACTCGGTCAGCATCATCACCGAGAAGCCCCAGGCGCCCAGCGGCAGGATGACGCCCCAGACCGTGCCCTTGAGGTCCACGTGGACCACCGGCACGTCGCCGAGGACCAGGGACAACGGGATTGCGATGACCTCCTCGGGCAGCATCAGCGTCATCATGAACAGCATCATGATCAACGCCTGTCCGCGGAACCGGTGCCGGGCCAGCGCGTAGGCCGCGAGGGTGCACACGACGAGCTGGAGCAGCAGCCCGCCGCCCGCTATGACCAGCGAGTTGCCGAGGTAGTCCCACATGCCCTGCGCGCCGGCCACCTTGAAGTTGGACAGCGTGGTGTCGTGCGGCAGGAACGACAGCGAGGAGCCGCTCGGGTGGGTGGTGAAGGCTCCCGAGAAGATGGTGAGGAACGGGGCCGCGAAGATCGCGAGGGCGATCACGCAGAGCAGGATCCGCAGGCCCCAGGCGAGACCGGGCCTGTCGTCCCAGCCGAGGGCGGTGTCGAAGCGGGCCGGGGTGGTCCGCTGGTCCTTGGTGGTCCGCCCGGCCGGGGTGTCAGGGGCCGCCGGCCGGGCGGAGTCGATGGCGGGGGCGCTCATCGCGCTTCTCCCCTCTTGCGGAAGTGGTTGACCATGACGGTGAGCAGCAGCGTCACGCAGAGCAGGACGACCGAGGCCGCCGAGGCGCCGCCGATGTCGTTGCGGGTGAAGCCCAGGGTGTAGGCGCGGGTCATCCAGACGTCCGTGGACCCGGCGGGGCCGCCGCCGGTGAGGACGTAGACCTCGGTGAAGACGCGCAGTCCGCGGATCGTGGCGAGCGTGAGCACGATCATGAGCGCCGGGCGGATCGCAGGGAGCGTGACGTACCGCAGCCGCTGCCACAGCGAGACACCGTCCATCGCCGCGGCCTCGTACAGCGAGCGGTCCACGCCCGCGAGACCGGCGAGGAAGATCACCATGTTGTAGGGGGCCCAGATCCAGATGCCCATCACCATCGTCGAGTACAGGGCGATGTTCGGGTTGTCGAGGAACTGGACGGTCCCGAGGCCGAAGAAGTGCAGTCCGCTGTTGAGCAGGCCGTCGGAGGTCGGGTAGTACATCAGCCGCCACAGCTCGCCGACGACCGCGGTGGCCGTGACGGCGGGCAGGAAGACCGCGGTACGGAGGAACTTCAGCGAGCGTGCCTGGCCCTCCAGGAGCAGCGCGAGGGCGAACCCGAGCAGGATCGCGCCGACCGCCTGGCCGATGCCGAGGATCAGGGTGTGCCCGATGGCGTCCTGGAAGCGGTGGTCGGTCAGGACCCTCGTGTAGTTGTCGAGGCCGATCCACTTGTCGCCGAGGAAGGGCCGCACGTCGAAGAAGCTGAGCCAGATGCCCTTGGCCATCGGCCAGAACTTGAAGACGAGCGCGAGCAGCAGCCCCGGAGCCAGGAAGAGCCAGGGGACGACGGCCTTCCTGCTGAGGGCTCCGCGCGCTGTCGGGGCGGGAACGGTAGCGGTCATTTCAGCAGGTCCTGGTCCTTGAGGTCACCGGCGAGCGTGTCGTCCAGCTCCTTGAGCTGGGAGCGGACGTCACCGCCGCAGTACGTGAAGATCGAGTTCAGCGCGTCGGCGGTGTCCTGCTTGATCGGGGCGAAGTCCGGCGCGTTCGGGAACTGCTCGGAGGCGTCCTCGTAGGCCTTCTGTACGACGCTCCAGCGGGCGTCGTTGCGGACCTTCGCCGCGTCCAGGGTGGAGTTCACCGGGATGCGGACGACGGGCTGGTGGCCGTCGACGCTGGTCATGGCGATCTTCTGGCCCTCGGCGGAGATCAGGAACGACGCCAGCGCCAGCTCCTGCTTGTCCTTGCCGGTCCTGGCGCCGAGGTAGACGTTCTCGCCGTCGGCCAGCACATCACCGCCGGCCGGGCCCGCGGGGGCGGGGACGACCTCGTAGGTGGCCTTGCCGGGCGTGGTGTCGAAGGTGGTGATGTTGTAGGGGCCGGTCATGTACATCCCGGCGTTGCCGTCCTGGAAGTTGGTGGCCGTCCCCGTCACAGCGGTGATCGCGCCGGGCTGCACGACACCCTTCTTGCCGCAGAAGAGGTTGTCCTTCATCCAGGTCACGGCGTTCACCGCGGCCGCCGAGTCCATGGCCGGGGTGTACTTGCCGTCGCCGGCCGACTTGATGATCTGGGCGCCGCCCTGCCACAGGAAGCTCGCGCCCCACCAGGCCGCGTAGCCGTTCTGGGCGCTGGCCGGCGCGACGATGCCGTACGTGTCGGCCTTGCCGTCGCCGTCCGGGTCCTCGGTGGCGAAGGCCTTGGCGACGGAGAGCATCTGCTGCCACGTCGTCGGCGCCTTCAGCCCGAGCTTCTTGAGCCAGTCCTTGCGGATCATCAGGGTCTGGGCCTGACGGGAGTACGGGATGCCGTAGTGCTTCCCGTCGATGCCCACCGTGGAGGACCAGGACTTGGCGGTGATCTGCTCGCCGCCCGCGACCGAGGCGGGGGCGATGGGCTTGAGCAGGCCCTGGCTCTGGTAACTGCCCATCAGAGCCGTGTCGTTGATCATGACGTCCGGGAGGTCCTTGGTGGACGCCCGACTCTGGAGCTGCTGGTCGAAGTTGATGACCGGCTGGTAGTCGATCTTGATGCCGGTCTTCTTGGTGAAGGCGGCGAAGACCCGGTCGTAGGTGGCGGCGGAGTCCGGGTTGCTCCGGGTCCAGACCTCCAGCGTGTTCGGATCGCTGCTGCCCGCGCTGCCGGAGCCGGAGCCACAGGCGGCCGTTGCGAACATCAATCCCGCGACGGTGGCCGCCGCGGCCAGGCGGCGTCGTCGTCGGCGATCGCCCATGGACACTCTCCGTTCATATCCGTGAACCCGCTTCACGAATCTAAATGATCGGCCAAGCTACGGATCGTTTCATCCGTATGTCAAGACATGACGGGGAGTCTTCACAGAGGCTATGCACGAGCCCGTCGGGGAACCCTGGGGGCGAAGCCGGAGTGATCAGGGAGGCGCTGGTGTACGACGGAGGCGACGGGCCGGGTGCGGCGGCAGCGCGGCTCACCGGCCGTACGGCGACGGATGAGCGCCCGCTGTCCGGCGCACTGTCCGAGGTGACCCTCGACGACGGCCGGGCGGTGATGGTGAAGCGCGCCGAAAGCCTGGAGGAGGCCCGGGCGGAGGCGGCGGGGCTGCGCTGGTTGACCGGGGCCGGCGCGGTCCGGGTGCCGACCGTATACGGCCAGGACGGCCGGCTGCTGGTGACCGACCTGATCGCGCGGGGCCGGCCGAGCCGGGACGCCGCGCTCGATCTGGGCCGGGCGCTGGCCGCGCTGCACCTCGCCGGGGCGCCCGCCTTCGGGTCGGCGCCACCCGGTGGTCCCCGGGAGGCATACATCGGGCGCGCACCGATGCGGAACGTCGAGGGCGCCGAGTGGCCGGAGTGGTACGCGGAGCACCGGGTGCTGCCGTATCTGCGGCGCGCGGTGGACGACGGCACGATCACGCTCGCGGAGGCCGAGCCGATCGAGCGGCTCTGCGCGCGGCTGCCCGGACTCGCGGGCCCGGCCGAGCCCCCGGCCCGGCTGCACGGCGACCTGTGGAACGGCAACGTGCTGTGGGGCGCCGACGGCCACGCCTGGCTGATCGACCCGGCCGCGCACGGCGGTCACCGCGAGACCGACCTCGCGATGCTCCACCTCTTCGGCTGTCCGCACCTGGACGAGGTGCTGCGCGGCTACCAGGGCGCGGCACCGCTCGCCGACGGCTGGGCCGACCGCATCGGCCTGCACCAGATGTTCCCGCTCCTGGTGCACGCCGTGCTGTTCGGGCGGGGGTACGCGGAACAGGCGCTCAGTACGGCGAAGGCGGCCCTGGAACGGTGAGGACACCGGTCCGGGCCGCCTGGGCGCGTGACGCCGGCGACGAGGAGAGCGAAGGGGCTGAGCTCTAGGAAAGCCGGTTGTGAACCGGTAGAAGGAAGCCCCTTCATGGCCTCGTTGCATGTGCCACGTCGACGGCGAGGAAAGCGGAAGAGCTGAAATCAAAGCCCCATGGGGGCTCATCGCGTGGAGAAGGAAGCCCTTCCATGGCCTCGCCACGCGTCACGCTAGCAGTCACTCGGGGATCAGGTCGCGCAGATTTTCCGGGGTGATGACCACCGAGTCCGGGTGCAGCCCCTCGGGACGCTCCAGACCGATGTAGGTCACGGGCCCGTCCGGCACCGACTCGGCGCCCCAAGTCGCCACCTCCGCGCCGCCGTTCGCCATCAGCTCGGTCAGATACCCGACCGTGAGCTGCTCGCGCTCGACGATGGCGCGCAACAGCGTCGCCACCGACACCTGGTTGCCCTCGACGCGGTTGTACGCCGGCTGCCCCTTCAGGTACAGGTGCAGCCACTTGGCCTGCCAACTCCCGTCCTCGGCACGCCGGAACGCCAGCGGCAGCGCCACCCGGCCCGGACCGCGCAACTCCGACTTCATCCGCACGGTCCGCGCCTCGAAGGGCCGCCCCCGCTGCTCGCCCTCGCGCAGCATGAACCCGAAGAACGACTCCTCGGCCTCCTCGAACCCCTCCCCGGAGTAGATGTTGACCTGCGGCACGACGTACGTGCCCCGCACCGCCCCGAGCCGCAGATTGATGAACTCCGAAGCCCCGTCGGGGGCGTTGGTGATGTCACCCGAGTGCTCGCCCTCCACCTCGCGCAGATTGGTGTACGACAGCCACGACACCGTCTCGTACTCCGCGTCAAGGAGCAGTGCCGCCAGGTCGTAGTCGGTGACCCGCTGTGCCTGCTTCCAGTACACGAAGAACCGCAGCAGCTCCCCGTCGACCGGCGACACGGAACCACGCGGCAGCACACCGAGCCCGGCCGCGGTCGCCCGCCCGCTGAGCGGAAGCGCCACGTCGAGCATGTCGGGGTCGACCAACAGCCGCTCCGGCGACGGGAGTCGACGTCCCATCTCCGCGTCGAGCGCGGCGATCAGGCGCCCCCGGTCCGCCTCCGGTACGGCCGTACGCGTGTCGTCGGCGACATGTGCCCGGCCGGCCCGGTTGATGAACACCCGCTTGCGGCCCGTCTCCGCGCCCCGGTTGTGCAGGTACTCACGCACGGACAGCACGACCCGCCCGGAGACCTCCGGGGCGACCTCCTCGACGGCAACGACCACGGCGTCCCGCTCCTCCTGCGTGCGCGCCGTGCGCAGCAGCCGGTCCAGCGCGCGGAAGAGCCTGCCGGGCGCGGACCTGAGCAGTTCCGTGGCCCCCGTGACGTCGTCCGCCGCCAGCAGCGCCTCCACCCGGCCGTCGAAGGTGTGAGCCTTCCTCTCGCCCCGCGCCACCGCGAACACGTCGGCGGCATGCGGCCACTGCGGGTACTCGTGCGGGTGGAGCCGCTCGCCGAGCCGCTTGAAGGCCTCGCGGTGCGGGAGCACGTCGGCCACCTTGGCCGGGGCCGCCGCCACGACCGAGTCGAGCCCCGCGAGCAGCGCCCGGCGGACCGGCCGCGACAGCGCACGGAACCGGGTCGGCTCCTGCAGGGACACGTCCCCGGCCGACAACGCGCAGGCCAGCCGCAGTACATCGGTGACGGTGTCGAGGAGCAGGCTTGAACCCGCCTTCAGCCGGGCCTCGTTGACGACGGCACGGTTCTCCCGCACCGGGATCGTCTCCGGCTGGGGGCCGTCCGCGCAGTGCCCGGCGAGGACCTTGAGATCGGCCAGGTGCTCCTCGCCGAGCGGCGTGGTGCTGCCGGCCAGGGCCAGGTACAGGGCGGTGACCTCGTCGTCCAGGGGGCCACCCAGGTGCAGAACGGTCAGCCGGTCGCCCACCGCGGCCGTCAGCTCGTCGTGCGCGGCGAGCATCTCCTCGTACGTGTGCCGGTAGGTGCCGTACGACGGCAGCGTGAGCAGGTTGACCACGCCGCTGCGCAGCTGGGCCAGGACACCGGGACGGGCCTTGCCGTCCTCCAGGGCCTCACGCACGCAGCGCATCCAGAACTCGAAGGTGTCCGGGACGTTGGCCGGGAAGTCCTTGAAGTAGACGTTGTGCCGCACATGGTCGCCGGCCAGCTCACGGACCGTGGCGAGCGTGGGCCCGGCGGTGTCGACGACCGTGCTCCCGGACAGCCCCGACAACGTCCTCAGCGCGTCGGCCGAGAGCTTGAAGCCGACGGACATCAGCGCGGCGTCGAACTGCCGCGCCGCGACATCACCCGCACCGGCGGGGCCCGCCGGAGCGGGCAGCCGGAGGGCATGCCGAATGACCAGGGATTCGAGACGGTGGACCATGCCGGCATGGTCGCAGAGGTGTTCGACCCGGCGCACCGGGGTTTTCGGGGCCGCGGGCTTCCGCGGGCCCCCGGGTCAGGACTCCTCGCCCTGCTTCTTCTCCTTGATGCGCGCCGCCTCCTTGCGGACCTCCGCCTGCGTGGCGCGCTCCTTCTCCAGCCACTCGGGACTGTCCTCCCGCAGCGCGTCGATCTGCTCGGTGGTGAGCGCCTCGGTGACTCCGCCGCGCGCGAGACCGGCGATGGACACACCGAGCCGCGCCGCGACGACCGGGCGGGGGTGCGGGCCGTTGCGTCGCAGGTCCTGCAACCACTGGGGCGGGTTCGCCTGGAGTTCGTTGAACTCGGCGCGCGAGACGACACCCTCCTGGAACTCGGCGGGGGTGGCAGGGAGGTACACACCCAGCTTCTTCGCCGCGGTGGCGGGCTTCATCGTCTGGGTGCTCTGGTGCGACGTCATGGAGTCCAGGGTATCGGCCGCGCGCGAGACCTCCGACCACAGTGGGTAACCTTGCCGCGTGACAGACTCGCCAGAACCCCCCTCCTTCCGGCTCGCGTACGTCCCCGGAGTAACGCCCGCCAAGTGGGTGCGGATCTGGAACGAGCGCCGCCCCGACATCCCCCTGGAGCTCCTCCAGGTGAGCGTCGCCGAGGCCTCCGACGTGTTGCGCGACGGGTCCGCGGACGCCGGGTTCGTACGACTGCCCGTCGACCGTACGGTCTTCAGCGCGATCCCCCTCTACGCCGAGACGACGGTGGTCGTGGTCCCCAAGGACCACGTGGTGACGGCGGTCGAGGAGGTCACCCTGGAGGACCTGGCCGACGAGGTCGTCCTCCACCCCCTCGACGATGTCATCGGCTGGGAGCAGCCGCCCGGTGAACCGGCCTTCGAACGGCCGGCCACGACGGCGGACGCGATCGAGCTCGTGGCGGCGAACATCGGCGTCCTCGTCGTCCCCCAGTCCCTCGCCCGTCTCCACCACCGCCGCGACCTCACCTACCGGCCGCTCACCGACGCCCCGCAGTCCGAGATCGCCCTGTCCTGGCGGGAGGACGCGACGACGGACAGGGTCGAGGACTTCATCGGCATCGTCCGGGGCCGGACGGTCAACAGCTCGCGAGGCCGCACCCAACCGGAGCCGGAGCGCAAGCAGCGGCCCGAAAAGGCCGGCGGACGCAAGCCGCAGGGCGCCGGGAAGGGCGGCGCGGCGCGGGGGTCTTCCGGCGCGGCCAAGGGCGCCCGCGGCGGGTCCGGTGGGTCCGGCCGGTCCGGCGGTTCCAAGGGTGCGGGCGCCCGGCGGGGCAAGCCCAAGCGCAGGGGGTAGCGCCTCCGCGATCCGGCGACCGGCCGTCGCCCCGTACGTCCGGCCCGCCTCAGAACGCGCGGCGCGCCACCTCAGTCGCCGGTGCCGCCCGAGTCGTCGGCGAACACCCCGTCGGCCCCGAAGGCCACTCCCGCGAACCGTTCCCCCATCCGCCGGTGCGTCGCCGCGTCCGGGTGCAGGTTGTCGGGCAGCGGCAGCTCCGCCGCGTCGTCCCCGCCGTACAGCTCGCGCCCGTCGAGGTAGTGCAGGTTCGGATCCTCGGCGGCCCGCTGCTTCACGATCCGGGCCAGTTCCTCGCGGATCACCTGAAGGGTCAGCTTCCCGCTCGCGCGTTCCGCGGGGTCGCCCAGGGTCCTGAACCGCAGCCGGCCCTCGCCGATCTCGCCGAAGTCCGGGAAGCAGGGACCCGGGGTGTCCTCGTGCATCGGGCACAGGATGGGCGAGACGACCAGCAGGGGCGTGTCCGGCCGGCCCTCGCGGATCGTGTCGAGGAAGCCGTGGACCGCGGGGCCGAAGGCGCGCAGCCGCATCAGGTCGTGATTGACGATGTTGATCCCGATCTTGAGGCTGATCAGGTCGGCGGGAGTGTCCCGCACCGCCCGCGCGGTGAACGGGTCGAGGAGCGCGCTCCCGGCCAGGCCCAGGTTGACCAGTTCCACGCCGCCCAGCCTCGCGGCGACCGCGGGCCAGATGGCCGTGGGGCTCGCCGCGTCGGAACCGTGGCTGATCGAGCTGCCGTGGTGCAGCCACACCCGGCGGTCACCGCGGGGCGCGGGCTCGACGGGCGCGTCGGTGCGCAGGGCGATCAGCTCGGTGGTCTCGTTGTGCGGCAGCCAGATCTCGACGTCCTTGACCTCGCCGGACAGCCCGTCGAACCGGACGGTGCCGGGCCGTCCGGGCCGGACCTCGGACGTCCCCTCGGTCATGTCGACGGTGATGACGTTGCCGTCGCGGACGATGCCCTGCCCGGCAGGTCGGCCGTCGACGACCAGGTCGTACATCCCGTCGGGCCGGGGCGGCGCACCGACGTAGGCCCGCTTGGTCGGCAGGGTGTCCAGCTCCAGCGCGGTGGCTCTGGTGCGGAAGACCAGACGTACTCCGGAGGGCTGGGACTCGGCCATGGCCAGCTGGTCGTCGGTGGTCTGGGCGCGGGCCCGGGCGGGCAACCGGTGCGGCAGGACCCCGCGCTCGGTGTGTTCCACGTCGAGGGCGCCGCGCAGCAGCTCGGCGGTGACGGGGGTGGTGATCCAGTCGTGCATCTTCCTCAGCCTGTCGGTCGGTCAGGGGTGGGCCAGTTGCGCAACAGCGTGTCGAGGGCGTCCAGGATCCGCGTCCAGGACTCCTCGGAGCCGGGGGAGCTGTGGCTGAACCCGCCTGCCCCCTCCAGGCTCGCGTAGCCGTGGAAGGTGCTGCCCAACAGCCGTACGGCGTGGGTCTGATCGGGTTCGGGCAGGTCGTAGCCGCGCAGGATGGCTCGCATCATCTGTGCCTGCCGTACGCCCGCGCTGGCGGCCGCGGTCTCGGGGTCGAGCCTCAGCCGGGCGGCCGCGGCACGGCCCGGGTGGGCGTGGGCGTAGTCGCGGTAGACGTTCGCGAAGGCGGTCAGGGCGTCCTTGCCGGCCCGCCCGGCCACCGCGTCGGCGGAGAGGTCGGCGAGCTCCTCCAGGGCGAACAGGGCGATCCGGGTCTTGAGGTCCTGGGAGTTCTTGACGTGCGAGTACAGGCTTGCGACCTTGACGTCGAACCGCCGGGCCAGCTCCGAGACGGTCACCTGCTCGAAGCCCACCTCGTCGGCCAGCTCCGCGCCCGCCCGGACCAGCCGATCCGTGGTCAGCCCTACCCGTGCCATGACTGCCCTCTCGTTTGCCAGATTCGATTATGCGTTTGCCTAAAGCTTTTAGGCAAACTAGCGTGGAGTTATGGAAGCGTTGACCGAGCAGGAGATCCGTGCCGCCTTCGTGAACTGCACCAAGGGTGCGGCGAAGCGGCTGTCCGTGCCGCGTGACCTGGCCGACCGGCCGTGGGAGGACCTGGACTTCCTCGGCTGGCGCGATCCGCAGGCCCCCGACCGTGCCTACCTGGTGACCGTCCTGGACGGCCGTCCGACGGCCCTCGCGCTGCGCGGTTCGGCCGCCGGCTCCGGTCAGGCGAGGCGCAGCATGTGCTCCATGTGCCTGACCACCCACTCCGGCGGCGTCTCCCTGATGGTCGCCCCGAGGGCGGGCAGGGCGGGGCAGCAGGGCAACTCGGTCGGGGCGTACATGTGCGACGACCTGGCCTGCTCGCTGTACGTGCGCGGGAAGAGGGACGCCGGCGCCGGTGCGCGGCTGCACGAGACGCTCACCCTGGACGAGAAGATCCGGCGGACGGTGACCAACCTCGCCGCCTTCGTCGCCAAGGTGACGGGCGCCGTGTGAGGCGCCCGCACCCTCGGGGTGTTCGGGAAGATCAGGAGACGTAGGTCGCCTGCTGCGCCGTGTTCACCACTGTCCGGCCGTTCGCCCGGGTGAGCAGCCCGGCCGCCACCCAGGAGTCCACCGTCGACCGCACCCGGGCGACGAGCGCGTCCTTGGTGGCGAAGGGCGCCCCCGCCCAGATCTCGTCGAGCAGTGAAGTGCCGTCGGGCTTCACCGGGTTGGCCACACCGGAGTCGCGTGTGCCGAAGACGACCCTGGGCTCCGAGCGCCGGAAGTAGGCGTGGGTCGGATCCTCGGTCCCCTCGTGGAAAGGGGCGAACTCGGAGCCGCTCAAAGTGAAGTGGAGGGGCTTGCCGCTCACGGGGGTCAGCGTCGGCAGGAGATCGCCGGACAGGGCCGCATTGGCGTAGAGCCCGAACTGCCGGTAGCTGGTGGCCGAGGTGCGGGCGACCAGGTTGACCGGGCCGTAGAACAGGGTCTGCAGGGTCGGATCGTCCAGGGCCTTCTCGACGCGCAGCCGGAACGGCACGGTGACGCGGACGACGTCCCCCGCCTTCCAGGTGCGCGCCACCGTGAAGTACGACCCGGCGACCGGGGTGCCTCCGAAGCTGCGTCGACCTGAAGGAGTGATCGTCTGGAGAGGGGCGGTGCCATGGGGTGCCCCTCCACTGGTCGCTCACGCCGGGACGTTTCGTCGATATTTCGAACGATGTGCGAGTGACCGACCAGACGATAGAGAGGGGGAGGGTGAGGGTCAACGGGTCTGGAGCGGTCAGTTCCGGTCAGCGGTCTCGGGGACCCTCCGCCCTGAAGGGCACTGTCCGGTGTCCCCGGTGGCAGAATCGGGCCCGTGGATCGGGGGATCCTCGAGCGTGAGCCCGAGTTGGCGCGACTGGCCTCGGCCGCGCGGGAGGCGGCGGACGGGGCCGGATCCGTGGTGCTCGTCTTCGGAGAGGCCGGTATCGGCAAGTCGAGCCTGGTGAGGGCCCTTCCGGACCACCTCCCGGACGGCACCCGCATCCTCGTCGGCGAGTGCGACGACCTCGCCACCCGCAGGCCCCTCGGTCCCTTCCGCGACCTGATCGGCAGCGTCGGCGGCGAACTCGCCGGTGCCGTGGCGGAGGGCGGCGACCGCCATCGCGTCCACGAGGCACTGCTGGAAGAACTACGCGGAGCGGTACTCGTCGTCGAGGACGTCCACTGGGCCGACGAGGCATCCCTGGACGCCCTGCGCTTCCTGGTCCGGCGGACGGAACGCCTGCCCGCCCTGCTCGTGCTGACCTACCGTGACGACGAGTTGAGCCGTGAGCATCCCCTGCGGCACCTGCTGGGCCAGGTGTCCCGGGCGCCCCGGGTGCACCGGCTGCCCCTGGCCCGCCTGTCCCTGGACGCCGTACGCACCCTCAGCGCGGGCCGGGTCGACCCCGCCCAGGTGTACGCGGTCACGAACGGCAACCCCTTCTTCGTCTCCGAGATCGTCGCCGCCGGGGGCACCGGAGAGGTGCCCCCGACCGTCGTCGACGCCGTGCTCGCCCGGCTGCGGGGGCTGCCCGGCGCCACCGTCGACGCGCTGGAGCAGTTGGCCGTCGTTCCCTCTGCCGTCGAACGCCCACTGGTCGACGCCCTGCTCACGGGCGGGGTCCTGGCGGCGCCGGAGCATGGTGGCCCGCTCGCTGCCGAGGTGGCCGCCCCCGCGGCGGACCGGCGCCGCCCGCTCACCGACGGGGTGTCCGTGCTGGCCGCCGCCGAGCAGCGCGGTCTGCTCACCGTCACCCCGGAACGGGTGGCGTTCCGGCACGAGTTGATCCGCCGGGCCGTGGCCGACTCCCTGCCCGCCGCCCGCCGTATCGGCCTCGACCGGGCCGTCCTCGCCGCGCTCGTCGCCCGCCCCGGATCCGACGCCGCCCGTGTCGTCCACCACGCGGCCCAGGCCGGCGACCAGGACGCCATCGCCCGCTACGGCCCCGACGCGGCCAAGGACGCCTCCTCCGCCGGCGCCCACCGCGAGGCCGCCGCCCAGCTCCGGCTCGTCCTGCGCGAACGGCACCGCTACGCCCCCGCCGAACTCGCCGACCTGCTCGAACGCTACGCCGTCGAGAGCTACACCATCGCCGACTCGGCCGCCGCCGTGGCCGCCCAGCGTGAGGCGGTCGCCCTGCGCCGCGCGCTCGGCGACACCCTCGCCCTCGGTGCCGACCTGCGCTGGCTGTCCCGCATCCACTGGTGGGCCGGCAACGCCGACCAGGCCCAGGAGGCCGCCCGGGAGGCGGTGACGGTTCTTGAACACGCGGGCGACGACCGGCTGTTGGCGCTCGCCGTCAGCAACACCGCCCAGCTGCGCATGCTGTCCGAGCGGTATGCCGAGGCCGTCGAACACGGCGAGCGCGCCATTGCCCTGGCCCGCAAGGCCGACGACCCCGCGATCCTCGCGCACGCCCTGAACAACGTCGGCACCGCCCGCTGGCGCTCCGGAGATCCTGGCGGCCGTGAGCAGCTGGAGGAGAGCCTCGACGTAGCGCTCACCGCCGGCGAGGTCGAGCACGCCTGCCGCTCCTACGCCAACATCATCTGGACCCTGCTCGACAACCTCCAGTACGACGAGGCCGATGCGTTCCTGCCCCCGGCGATGGAACTCGCCGACCGCGCCGAGCACTTGGGCTTTCTCAACTACCTCCACGTCGAACTCGCCATGCGCAGGCTCGCCGCCGCCGACTGGGGAGACGCCGAGAAGCACGCCGAGTACGGCATGCACGACTTCGTCCCGGCCCGCTGCCCCGCCCTGACCGTGCTCGCCCGGGTGCGCATCCGCTGCGGCCGTCCCGGCGCCGACGAACTCCTCACTGAGGCCTGGGAGATCGCCGTAGGGACCAAGGAACTGCAACGCACCGGGCCGGTGGCGGTGGCACGGGCGGAGTCGGCCTGGCTGCGCGGGGACACGAAAGGGCTGATCGAGGCGGCCGCGCCCGTCCATGCCCAGGCGAGCCGGCTGCCCGGTGCTCCCTACCGGGCCGAACTCGGCTACTGGCTCAGCAAAGCGGGCCACCCGGTCCCACCGGACGACTCCGGCCATCCCTACGCGTTGCAGGCGCGCGGGCAGTGGCACCGGGCCGCCGCCCGCTGGCAGGCGGCGGGCTGTCCCTATGAACACGCCGCCGCGCTCGCAGAGAGCCCGGATCCCGCCCGCAAGCTGGAGGCACTGGCCGCCTTCGACGCCCTGGGCGCCGAACCGGCGGCCCGGATGCTGCGCGCCGAGCTACGACGGCTCGGTGTGCGCCACATCCCCCGTGGCCCCCTCGCCGCGACCCGGGAAAACCCCGCGGGCCTCACCGAGCGCCAGCTCCAGGTCATACGGCTGCTCGCCGAGGGGCTCACCAACGCGGAGATCGCCGCCCGGCTCGTCGTGTCGGTCCGCACGGTCGACAACCACGTGCGGGCGGTGCTCGACAAACTCGGCGCACCGGGCCGCCGCCAGGCCGTCGTACGCGCGGCCGAGCTCGGGCTGCTGTCCGGCGGCTCCCCGGCCTAGGTATCCCGGGGCGCCGAGCTGGGTGACGGTCACGGATGTCCGATGGGTTACGCGCGAGTAGAATGGGCGAATTAACCCGATTCGGAAACGGGGGTCCCCATGTCCAGCGCACCCGACCAGGCCGCACGTCGTGAACTGACCGGGTTCACAGGTGAGTTGATCGGCCCCGACGACGCCGGCTACCAGGAGGCCCGTACCGTCTACAACGCGATGATCGACCGGCACCCCGCCCTCGTCGCCCGCTGCGGCGACGCGGACGCGGTGGCCCGCGTGATCGGCTTCGCCCGCTCCCACGGCCTGCGGCTCGCCGTGCGGGGCGGCGGGCACCACGGCGCCGGTCTCGGCACGGTCGACGGGGGAGTGGTCGCCGACCTGTCACCGCTGAAGGACATCCAGGTGGATCCGGTGGCCCGCACCGTCCGGGTCGGCGGCGGCTGCGTCTGGGGCGAGGTGGACCGCGCCACCAACGCGCACGGCCTCGCCACCCCCAGCGGCATCGTCTCCACGACCGGAGTCGGCGGCATCGCCACCGGCGGCGGGCTCGGCCACCTCACCCGCAGGTGCGGGCTGACCATCGACAACCTGCTGGAGGCCGACGTCGTCCTCGCCGACGGGCGCCGGGTGCGGGCGAGCGCCGACGAGAACAGCGACCTGTTCTGGGCGATCCGCGGCGGCGGCGGCAACTTCGGCGTCGTCACCTCGTTCGTCTTCCGGCTGCACGAGATCAGTACGGTGATCGCCGGACCGACCTTCTGGCCCGTCGAGGACAGCGCCGAAGTCCTCGCCGCCTACCGGGAGTTCATCCTGAACGCCCCCCGCGAACTGAGTGGCTTCTTCCTGCACGGCACCGTCCCGCCGGCCCCGCCGTTCCCCGAGGAGATCCAGCTCCGCAAGACGGCCGGCGTCGTCTGGTGCTGGACCGGCGACGACACCGAGGCCGCCGCCCGCGAGATGGCCCCGCTGCTCGACGCCCTGCCCGCGCCGCTGCTGCACGCCCCCATGGTGATGCAGCACCCCGATCTGCAGGCCATGTTCGACGGGCTCTACCCGCCCGGCCACCAGTGGTACTGGCGGGCCGACTTCGTCGAGTCCATCCCGGACGAGGCGGTCCAGCTCCACGCCAAGTTCGGCGCCGAGGTACCGACCGTCCAGTCGACCATGCACCTCTACCCGATCGACGGCGCCGCCCACGACGTGGGCCAGGACGAGACCCCCTGGGCCTACCGCCACGCCAACTGGGCCTCCGTCTTCGCCGGTGTCGACCCGGACCCGGCCAACGCCGAGCTGGTCAAGCGGTGGACCGTCGACTACTTCGACGCCCTGCACCCGTACTCGGCCGGCGGCGCCTACGTCAACATGATGATGGACGAGGGCCAGGAACGCGTCCGCGCCAGCTACCGCGGCAACTACGACCGTCTCGCCCGTGTCAAGGCCGACCGGGATCCGGACAACGTGTTCCGCCTGAACCAGAACATCCAGCCGGCACCGAAGCCGTCGCACGGGGCGCGGCCGTAGGACGGATCGCACGGCCGGGGGCGGGCGCCGCCCCGTCACCTCCGGTTCCGCGCCGGCCAGTCGTGAGCCGCCCGTGCCGTGAACTCCTCCTGGCCTCCTCTCAGGAGGAGACCGGCGCGGGCGAACTCCGGGGCGCCGGCCTGCGCCGCGACGTAGGGGACCGCAATGCGGCGCATTCCGGCGGCGTGCGCGGCGGCGACCGCGCCGGACGTCTTCCTCGAGGCAGCCCGCCGGCTCGGCGCCGAGCCGGCCGGCTGCGTGGTCCTGGAGGACGCCGCGCCGGGCCGTGGACGACCTCGTCGGCCGAGACGGTCGTACGGAGATACGTGTCGAGGCCCGTCCCGGCCAGGATCGCGTCGGTGGCCTCCGGAGAAGATCCCCGGCGAGGATCCCGAGGCCACGGCCAGCTCCGGCAGGGAGGCCCGCAGACCGTGAAGCGACTTCCACCGCGTGACCGTCTCCCGCGTGCTGATCCCGACGTACCGCTCGTGGACGGTCCAG
This sequence comes from Streptomyces sp. NPDC005483, assembly GCF_040606035.1. Classification (NCBI taxonomy): domain Bacteria; kingdom Bacillati; phylum Actinomycetota; class Actinomycetes; order Kitasatosporales; family Streptomycetaceae; genus Streptomyces; species Streptomyces sp. NPDC005483. The sequence continues at coordinate 18,434 of NZ_JBEXEA010000021.1, read as the reverse complement.
GTGAAGTCCGGGACGCCGTGCTCGGCGAGGGTCAACTCCGGGCAGCGCGCCCGACCGACTCCACCAGCGGCAGCAACCGGTGGGGGACCCGCTCCCGCAGCGCCACCTCGGTGCGCGTCCGCACCACTCCCGGCAGGCTGATCACCTTCTGGATCACGTCCTCCAGGTGCGCGTTGTCCCGCGCCACGACCCGCGTCAGCAGATCACCGCCACCCGCGATCGAGAAGGCCTCGACGATCTCCGGCACGGCGGCCAGCGCGTCCCCCACGTCGTCGAGCCGCCCCTGGGTCACCTCGATGTGCACGAATGCCAGCACCGGATGACCGAGCGCGGCGGGCGACAGCGAGGGTCCCGTACCGGTGATCACACCGTCCCGCTCCAGCCGGTCGAGCCGCGCCTGCAAGGTGCCCCGCGCGACCCCGAGGATCCGCGCGTACTCCCGCACGCTGGTGCGCGGCTGCTCCAGCAGCAGCCGCAGGATCCGGGTGTCGAGCTCGTCCACGGCCATGACGTACGGCCTCCTCGTCGTGCATGGTCCTTTGGCTCGCCGGTGGACGCTCCAGAACCGCCTCTGCTGTACCAATGGCCCAGCGTATCCGGCCTGGCTTGAGCCGAGAGCAGTATGGATGCTGCAATGAGCCCGTCGATGGCGCTGCGGACCCCGCGGCGCCTTTTCCATGCCGGTGCACCCGGTACACGAGGTTTGCAGGGGGCGGTACGTGCTGAAGAGGATGTTCGTGGCGCCGGACCCGGGCCGGGTCCGGCTGCGCTTCGCCGCGCGGGCGGTGCTCGGCATCGGCCTCGCCGTCGTGGTGTGCGGCCTCGCGGGCCACTCGCTCGCCGGTGCCGTCACCGGCGGCCTCGCCGCGCTGCTCGCCCTGTTCACCGTCACGGACGCCACCGTCCGGGGGCAGGCGTTCACCACCGCCCTGCTGCCCGTCGTCGGCCTCCCGGTCCTCACCCTCGCGGCCGGGCTCCACGACCACCCCGTCGCCCGCGACCTCACCTTCCTCGCCGTGGTCGGCGCGGGCGGGTACGCGCGGCGCTGGGGCCCGCGCGGGCACAGCCTCGGTGTCTTCGCGTTCATGACCTTCTTCGTGGCGCAGTTCCTGCACGCGACCAGCGACCGGCTGCCCAGGCTCTACGCCGCCGTCCTGCTGGCCGTGCTCACCGCCGCCGCGGTCCGCTTCGGCCTGTGGTGCTACGAGCGCCGACTGCCCCCGGCTCCCGTGCCCGCCCCGCCCGCGGGCACCGGCCTCGCCCGTGCGACCACCCGGCAGGCGGTCCAGGCGATGGCCGGGGCGGGCTTCGCCCTCGTCGTCGGCCAGCTGGTCTCCGGTCAGCGCTGGTACTGGGCCGTCGGCGCCACCTGGTGGATCTTCGTGAACACCACCTCGCGCGGCGAGACCCTGGTGCGCGGCTTCCGCCGGGTCCTCGGCACGGTGATCGGCATCGGCCTCGGCCTGTTCGTCGCCGTACCGCTGCACGGGGCTCCGGCGCCCACCGCCGTGCTGGTCGCCGTCTGCGTCTTCGGCATCTTCTACACGGCCGCCGTCTCGTACACGTGGATGATGCTCTGGGTCACCCTGCTCGCCGAACTCCTCTACGGCCTCCTCGGCGTGCTGGACCCCGGCCTGCTGGCGCTGCGGCTCGCGGAGACCGGTGTGGGCGCGGTCGGGGCGGTCCTGGCGGTGCTGTTCGTCCTGCCGATCACCACCCACAGCGTCACCGACGCCTGGATCCAGCGCGCCCTGCGCTGCGTCCACGCCTGCACCGCCGAGGCCGCGGCCCGCCTCGCGGGAGTGCCGGGCGCCGACCCGGGCGCCCGCGTGGCGGAACTGGAGCAACTGCTCTGCCGGGTCCGCCTTTCGGTGGCCCCGCTCGTCCACCCCCTCCACCCCGTGCGGGGCCGCAAGCGGCGCGCCCGCCGTGTCCTCGCCCTCCTCGACGACTGCGCCCGGGAGATCCGGGGCCTGGTCGCCGTCGCCGCCGACCCCGAGGCCTCGCACGACACCCGCCTGACCACCGCGTGCCGCCGGGTCGAGGCCGCCGTGGAGGCGCTCACGGACGGCAGGGAGTTCCCGGTGACGGACCGCCCGCTCGCCGAGGAACCCGCACTGGCCCATCTGCACGGACTGGAGCGGGCGCTCGCGGAGCTGGCGGCGCCCCTGCGGACACCGACCGGGTCGCCGCTGCGGACGGTGACCGGCTCGCCGCTGCTGGGAGCCTGAACCCGCGTCGCCCTGCCCGTGTCGGCCCGGTGAATTTCACCGAGGTTGGTCTAGACCGGTACTGATCGACTGCTACCGTCGCCCCGAACGGCACAGACCGAGAGGGGACGACGTGGCAGACGGCGGCGGGCGGCGACGGGCCTGGATCGGATCGTTCACGGCGGCGGGAGGCCCCGGCATCGTGACGGTGGCGGTGACCCCGGACACGGGCGCGCTGAAGGTGCTGAGCGGTCTGAACGGCGTACCTGATCCGTCCTATCTGGCCCTGTCGGCCGGCAGGGACGTGCTGTACGCGGTCAGTGAGACGGCCGAGGGCGCGGTGGCGGCGTACCGGGTGACCGGCGACCGGCCCCAGCCGGCCGGCCCGCCGGTGGCGGTGGACGGGAACGGGCCCACACACCTCTCCGTGCACGCCGGACACGTCCTGACCGCCAACTACGGCTCCGGCAGCGTCACCACCCTGCCGTTGCGCGCCGACGGCTCCCTCGAGGCCGCCCCCTCCGGCGTGCTCCGGCACACCGGAGGGGGCCCGCACCCGTCCCGCCAGCAGGGCCCGCACGCCCACCAGGTGCAGCCCGACCCGAGCGGGCGGTGGATCGTCAGCGTCGACCTCGGCACGGACTCCGTGCGGGTGTGCACCCTGACGGACGGGGTGCTGGAGGTACACCGCGAGATCGCCCTGCGCCCCGGCTCGGGCCCGCGCCACCTGGCCTTCCACCCCGACGGCACCCGTGCCTACGTCCTCAACGAGCTCAGCCCGACCCTCACCGTGTGCCGCTGGGACGCCGAGGAGGGCTCGCTGAAGCCCCTGAGCGAGGTCCCCGTGCTGTCGGGCGCCCCTTCGGGCGACGCGTACCCGTCAGGTGTCGTCACGTCCCCCGACGGCCGCTTCGTGTGGACCGCCACCCGGGGCGAGGACGTCCTGTCCACGTTCGCCGTCGAGGGCGACGCCCTGCGCCTGGTCGGCACCGTCATCTGCGGCGGACGCTGGCCCCGCGCCCTCGCGGAGTCCGGCGGCTTCCTGTACGTGGCGAACGAACGCTCCGGCGAGGTGACCTGGTTCGCCGTGGACCCGGCGACCGGCCTGCCCCGGTATGAGGGCTCGGTCGAGGTACCGGCCGCGTCCTGCGTGGTCTTCGACTGATCCCGGACCCCGCACGCCGAAGGGCCCGCTCCGAGGGATGGAGCGGGCCCTTTCGATGTCGCGGTCGCGCGGCGTGCTCAGCGCACCGGGGCGCCCTGTGCCTGCTGCGGGGCGATGCCCAGCGCGGTCGTGTACTTGGCGAGGACGAGCTTGCCGATCGCCGGGTAGGGGCCGAGCGGCTCGGCGGCGGAGCAGCCGGCCTCCTTGGCGGCCTCCTCGATCACGGCGGGGTCGATCTCCGGCCCTATCAGGTACGGCGCCAGCGCCAGCTGCTGCGAACCGGAGGACCGCAGCTGATCGGCGATGGACGCGATCGAACCGTCCTGGTCGAGCGCCGCCGCCATCACCGGCACGGCGAGGCGCGCGGCGAGCAGCATGCCGGTGATCCCGGCCGCCTGCACGGCCTCCTCGCCGCCCACCGCGCCCAGGATGATGCCGTCCGCGGCGGTCGTCACGGCGAACAGGCGCGCGCGGTCGGCGCGGGCCAGCCCGGCCTCCGACAGACGCACGTGCAGCGCCTCGGCGAGCAGCGGGTGCGGGCCCAGCACATCGGTGAGGTCGGCCGCGATCCGGCTGTCCATCACGGCCTGGCGGATCCGGCGCAGCAGCGAGCTGTCCGGCCCGGCGAGCAGCGGCACCACGACGGCGACGGGGCCCTCGGGCTCCTTGACGTCCACCCCGGCGGCCTTGGCCTGCTCGTAACGGGCGGTGCGCTCGTCGGCGGCGTGGACCAGCACGGCCTGGAGTGTGGGGAACTCCGAGTCGTCCCCGTCCAGGTAGCCGATCCGCGCGTCGAGGCCGGGCAGCTCGGAGCGGGCGATGCTCACGACCTCCTCGGCGAGGCCGCGCGTGGCAGCGCCTGGCGTGCCCGGCACCGCGAGGACGAGCGCGGGCGCGCCCTCGGGAGCCGCCAGGGGCTCGGGTCGGCGGTGCCGCCCGGGCTGGCGAGGTCGCGGCATTCGTACTGGCAGGCCGGACGCGGGCCCAGTGGGGGAGCTCATGGCGACGCATGTTACTGGCTTCCTGGGCTTCCCTGTTCGGGGAGGGTGCAGGTGAGCGGTATCCGTCCGGTTTTGTCTGATGAGTTACGTCCGGTTCAGCCCCTCTTTGGGGTCACCACGTACAACATCGCCTCGTCGAGCGGCAGGGTGAGCGAACCCCGCGCCAGTTCTGTGGCGATCTGTACCGATCCCTCCAGTGGCCCGGCCGCCGCCGGGACCCGCCGCGCGTACGGCAGCAGTCGCTCCAGCTCCTCCTCCAGGGGTACGACGAGGGCGGCACCCATCCTGAACAAGCCACCGGTGAGGCCGACATGCGTCCCGTCCTCCGCCGGACAGACCGCGGCCACCGACTCGGCCATGTGCCGGGCCGCCTCGCGCAGGATCCTCCCGGCCACCGGGTCGCCGTCGGAGCAGGCCGCCGCGACCTGGGGTGCGAAGGAGGCGAGTACGGCGGGGCGGTCCGTGCGCGGGTAGAGCCGGCCGGGCAGTTCCCGCGCCGGCCCGAACGACTCCTCGGCCCGCGCCAGCAGCGCCGCCGAGCCCCCGGCCCGCCCGTCGTGGGCACGCAGGGCGGCCTCGAGGCCGGCCCGCCCGATCCACGCGCCGCCACCCGAGTCGCCCAGCAGATGACCCCAGCCGTCCGCCCGACGCCAGGACTTGAGGTCGGTGCCGATCGCGACGAGACCGGTACCGGCGGCGACGACCGCACCCGGGCGCGGTCCCAGGGCGCCGGTGTACGCGGTCACCGCGTCGGCGACGAGCGCGACGGTCCGGACCCCGAACTCCCGCTCCAGCGCGGCGGGAAGCTCGGCCCGCAAGGCGTCGCCCAGGGACGCGAGACCGGCCGCCCCGACGACAGCGGTGCCGAGCCCGCTCACGCCCGCCTCGGGCAGCAAGGCCCGGACCATGGGCACCAGTTGCTCCATCAGATGTCCCGGATCGATGCCGCGCGGACCGGTCCGGACCGGGACGCGCGACTCCCGGGGGGCCGTGGTCCCCCGGCCGGGGGTGCCGACGACGGCCCGCAGACCGGAGCCACCGGAGTCGACGGCGAGGAACCCGTCCCCGCAACCGCGGTCGGCCGCCATGTGGGAGGCTCCCCTTCCTTCCGTCGAAGAGCTCGGTGCGGAGGAAGGGTAGCTCCCGCGGAGGGCCCGGGTGTGGAGGCTTCCCTGGGTATGCGGGGTGTCGGTGGGTGCCAGTAGAGTGACGCGCCGTGGCACCACGACCCTTGTATGAACTTGTCGAAGCAGGCTGGGCGAAGGCTCTCGAACCCGTGGCCGAACGTATCGCGGGCATGGGGGACTTCCTCCGGGCGGAGATAGCGGCGGGCCGGACCTATCTGCCGGCCGGGGCCAACGTCCTGAGAGCCTTCCAGCAGCCCTTCGACGACGTCCGCGTCCTGATCGTGGGCCAGGACCCCTACCCCACCCCGGGAATGGCGATCGGGCTGAGCTTCGCGGTGGCGCCCGAGGTGCGCTCCCTGCCGGGGAGCCTGGAGAACATCTTCCGGGAGATGACTTCCGACCTCGGGCTGCCCAGGCCGTCGAACGGCGACCTGACGCCGTGGACCGAGCAGGGCGTGCTGCTGCTCAACAGGGCGCTGACGACGGCCCCGCGCAAGCCCGGCGCGCACCGCGGGCAGGGCTGGGAGGAAGTCACCGAGCAGGCCATCCGGGCGTTGGCGGCGCGCGGGAAGCCGCTGGTGTCGATCCTGTGGGGGCGTGACGCCCGTAACCTCCGCCCCCTGCTCGGCGACCTCCCTGCGATCGAGTCGGCTCATCCCTCACCGATGTCGGCGGACCGCGGCTTCTTCGGCTCGCGCCCGTTCAGCCGTGCCAACGACCTGCTGGTCGGCCAGGGGGCGCAGCCGGTGAACTGGCAACTGCCGTAGAACGCCGCCGTCGTCCCTCCGCCTCACTCCTCCTGTCACGTCAGGACGAGCTCCAGCACGGTGACGGACAGCGGCGGCACGGTGCTGGTGAAGGCCGCCGCGGCCCCGGTGACGGTGCTCGTGCTGGGCACGAGTGCGGCCGGGTCGGTGAGCGTGTTCGTGGCGGTGCGCGAGGGGCCGGTCAGGACGGTGGCGGTGGCGTTCCTCCGGACTCCCTTGGCCAGGCCCTTCAGTTCGACCGGCACACTCACCTTCTCCGTCCCGGAGTTGACGACGGCGACGTAGAGGCGGTTCCCGGCGCGGGTGGCCACGGTGGCGAGGCCGGGCAGGGCGCGTGCGGTGGCCGGCAGTACCGTGTCGCCCAGTCTGCTCGTCAGCATCTGCTGCGCCCAGTAACTGGGTGACACATAGCTGGTCAGGTTGTCGTAGGCGATGAGGTTGGTCGCCCAGACGTTGTTCTTGACGTGGGAGAAGAGCGGCGCGTAGCACTCCATGAGGACCTGGTCCGAGTTGCGGATCAGGCCGGCCAGCCAGGCGGCGTCGCCCAGCGCGGCGTTGAGGTCGGGGGTGGGGCGGCCCTCCTGTGCGGCCCATTCACCGACGAAGACCTTCGTCGAACTGCGGTCCCTGTTGTCGTACTTGTGGGTGGCGGCCTGCGCGGCGGACGGCGCGAGGTAGTAGTGCTCGTCGATCAGGTCCGGTGTGCGGCTCGTCACCGACGTCGAGGCGATCAGCTTCAGCTGCGGGTACTTCGCCTTGATGGCGTCGTGGAACGCCGCGAACCGCTCGTCGTAGGAGCCGGAGGAGTCGAACCAGTCCTCGTTGCCGATCTCCACGAACTCCAGCGGGAACGGCTTCGGATGGCCGTCGGCCGCGCGCCGGGCGCCCCAGGTGCTGGTGACCGGGCCAGTGACGTACTCGATCTCGTCGAGGGCGTCCTGAATGTACGGCTTGAGCGCGTCGCCGGTGACGTGTTCGCCCTTCAGCGCGTAGCCGGCGAAGACGGCGAGGACCGGCTGGGCGCGCATGTCCTCGACCCATTCCAGGTATTCGAGGAGGCCGAGCCCGTCCGTGGACCAGTAGCCCCACGCGTCGTCCATGTGACCGGGACGCTCCCACACCGGGCCGATGGTGTTCTTCCAGTTGAAGCGGGTCGCGATGGTGTTGCCCTCCAGGAAGTTGCCGCCGGGGAAGCGCAGGAACTTCGGCTTGAGTGCGACCAGCTTCTCCATCAGGTCGACGCGCAGGCCGTTGGCGCGGTTGTTCCAGGTGGGCGGGAAGAGGGACACGTGCTGCAGCCACAGGGTCTCGCCCGCCGCGGCGGGGTCGGCGATGGTGACGGTCAGTCTCGCGTCGCCGGTGACGGGAGCGCCCGAACCGGTGCGCAGGGTCAGCTCGAAGGGGCGGTCGGGGAAGGCCGTACCGATGTGCGGGATCCGTGCGGAGGCGTACACCGTCGCGCCGTCCGCCGACTCGACGGCCACCGTGAGCGGGCCGATCCGGCGTGACGCCTTGGCGAACAGCCGGGCGGTGTACGTGGTCCGGGGGCGCACGGGTATGCCCCAGAACCCGTCGTTGGCCACCCCGGCCCGGCTCCCGGCGCCGGTGCCGCTCGGCAGGACGACCTTGAGGGAACGTTTGAGGACATCGTTGAGGGGCGTGGTGGTGTCGAGCGCGAGGGTCGTCCCGCCTACCGCGGACCAGTGCACGGGCGCGGTGTCGTCGGCCATCATCGAGCGGTTCTGCACCAGTTCGGCGTAGATGCCGCCCTCGCCGGAGTGGTTGATGTCCTCGAACATCAGGCCGGGAAGGATGGGGGAGACGGCGTGTGCGGGGTGGGCGACGTCCACGCTCAGCAGCGGTGTCGTGGTCTCCACCGGTACTCCGGCCAGCGTGGCGACCTGGTCGGAGGTGAGAGCGGTCGGGAACAGCTGTACGTCGTCGATCAGGCCGTGCCACTGGTCGACCTGCCCGCCGCCGTAGAGCGCCCGGCCGATCGCGGTGTCGCCGGTGCCGGCCCAGCCCGCGGTGTACGCGGTCTCCCCTTCCAGTACGCCGTTGACGTAGAGGCGGGTGACACCGGCCGAGGGGTCGCTGACGCCGGTCAGGTGGGTCCAGGCGCCGGCCGTGGGGGCCGAGGCGGCGGCCGCCACGGCGGCGCCCTGGGTGGCGTCCGAGTCGAGGCGGGCGAAGGCGAAGGTGCCGGTGTCGTCGCGCAGCCCCAGGTAGAAGGCGCTGACGACCTTGCCGTCGATGCTGACGGCGGTCTGGTAGCCGCCCAGCCGGCTGAGGTTGACCCAGGCGGCCACCGAGAACGCCTTGGACGTGTCGACGACGGGCCCGGACGCGGTGGCGTTGCCGCCGGCCGTGAGGCTCAGGCTGTGGGTGCCGACCTTGCCGCTGTCCCAGGCGGCCGCCCCCTGGAGCGTGGCGGTGTGGGCGTTGCCGGACGAGTCGGCGGCGGAGGTACCGGAGCCCTCGTCGAAACTCCAGTGCGCGGCCGCGGCCGGGAGGTCGACTGCGGCGGCGCCCGCGGTCGTGCCGGACCGTTCGGCGGCCCAGGCGAGAGGGGAGGCGGCGAAGGTCCCGGCCAGGGAGGCGGCACCGAGGGCTGTCAGGACGGTCCTGCGGGACGGTCCGGGTTGTGAGGGCATGCGGAAGTTCCTCTGTCCATCTGTTCGTCGGATGAATCGGCGTACGGCCGGGAGGGAGTGTTCGCGCAGGCGGGTCAGTCCGCCTGCGGTGCGGAGCGGGCGCGGGCCCCTCGGAGGGGAGGGCCGACGGGCCCGCGGTGACTCCGTCATCCGGTCAGGGGGCGATGTTCCACTGCTGGCAGGTGTTGTCGAGCTGCTGCCACTGGCGGACCGCGGTGCCGTTGGCCGTCCCGCAGTTCGCCACGTCCAGCGCCATGCCGGTGTTGACGTTGGTGAGGGTGTAGTGGCTGCCGGCCCTGGTGACGTCCCACTGCTGGCAGGTGTTGCCGAGCGAGGCCCACAGCTGGACGGCCGTGCCGTTGCTCTGCGTGCAGTTCTTGTCGTCCAGGACCGTGCCGCTGTTGACGTTGCTGATGGTGTAGTGGCCGTTGCCCGCGCTGGCGAACTTCCACTGCTGGCAGGTGTTGCCGAGCGAGGCCCAGATGTCGACGGACGTCCCGTTGGCGGTACCGCAGTTCACCGCGTCCAGGACCTTGCCGGAGTTGGTGTTGGTCAGGCGGTAGGCGGTGCCTGCGACGGGGAAGCTCGCGGCCGGGGTGGTGTAGCCGACGGAGGTGATGTTGGCCTGTACGGCGTTGTCGGCGGCGTCGGTCGGGTAACCGGAGGTCATGACGCCCTCGAAGAAGGAGCCGTCGGACCCGTTGCTGTTGTCACCGCCGGTGCCGAGGACGATGGCGCCCTCCAGGTGCATCGGGGTGTATCCGCCGAGGTTGGGGAGGGCCCCGTTGTACCAGGTCGTCAGCGAGCCCGACTGTGCGTTGCCCCCCTTGATGGCGTAGGTCGTCGTCCCGTTGTTCTTCTCCAGGGCGGTGACGAACTCACTGGAGTTGCCCTTGTTGTTCGAGTTGGCTCCGTTCCCTCCGAAGAACAGCCCGTTCTCCAGGTCGGCCTCGACCCAGGGGCCCGATCCGGCGCCGGAGCACGAGAACCAGCACTCCGTACCGAAGTTGATCGCGTCCATGTGGCCGTTACCGGTGTCGTTGCCGGACGTCTCCGCGTTGCCGTAGTCGAAGCAGCAACGGTTGTTGACGTGGTGGCCGCTGGTCACCATGTACGCGCCCTCGGGGGAGCTGCCGGTGGCGATGCCGGTGGTGCTGTTGTCGCGGTAGCCGACGCCGGCGGAGACGAACACGCCGTACGCCGCGTGGCCGCCGACCGTGACCGGCAGGGCGTCGGCGATCGCGCCGACGTCCTGGCCGCCGTTGCCGCCCGGCCCCTCGATGGTCAGGTCGTTGTGGTGCGCACTCTGGTCGTAGATCTTGGTGATGACACAGGTCGTGCCGGAGCAGAAGGAGTCCTGCGCCGCGGCGTTGGCATAGCCGCCGGTGCTGAGGACGCCGATGTTGGTGGTCGCGCCGTCCGAAGCGCGCTTGACCTGGTAGAGGGAGCCGCTGTAGGAGGCGTACAGGGCCCGCGTGGTGCTGTGCGCCGCGGCGCACGGTGTCCCCGCGGAGGCGTAGATGTCGCAGGGCAGGGACGAAGCTGCCTGGGCCGTGCCCGCGACGCCTACGACCCCGGCGAGGATCCCCCCGACCAGGGTGAGAACCGCGCCCACGGTCAGCAGGAGCCCTCTCAGGCGCCGGCCTGTCACTCGAGCTTTCACTGTGAACCTCTTCCGTCGTTGGTGCTTCTCTCGTCCGGTGCCGCAGGCTCCGGGAGACCCGATGTGGGCGCTAACAATGCGAACCCTCGGGTGTCGTCACTCGGTGGAGCGGCACGGGAAGAGCGGTGGGGGGAGAAGCCGGACTGCGCGCTGCGTTGGCCGTTCGGTGTCGCTCAGAGCATCACGGCAGGTCAGAGCGGTGAATCGAGACGGCCTCGCGACCTGTGCGAGTGCCGTGCTCGCGTGGCCGGCGAAGGAACGACCGGTTCCGCGCCCCGTCTTTTTACGGCCGTATGAATAGCGGGTCAACACCGTCGAACAGTCAAGAGTGCGGAAACAAAACCTGTGCAGTCTGTTTACCTGGGTGGGCGACCATGCCCGAGGTGATCTTGAGGGGGGTGGTAACGGCAGGTCAGAAAGGTTGCGGCTAAAGGAATAGGGGTCGCAAAGACACGAATGGGAGGGGTCGGGCCGACCTTGACCCCCGCGGATTGTGTGCGCTAACAATTCGGCACGGCCTGCTCCTCCCACCGGAGAAGTAACCGACCGGAAAACGTGACGGCGCGTGAGGAGGCGGAGCATGGACGGGGATCGCGCACCGGTGATGGCGGACGTGGCCCGGATCGCGGGTGTCTCGCACCAGACCGTCTCACGGGTCCTCCACGACCACCCCAACGTGCGGGCCACCACCCGGGAGCGGGTGCTCGCAGCCGTCCGCGAACTCGGCTACCGGCCCAACGCCGCCGCCCGCACCCTGGCCACGCGCCGCACCCGCACCCTGGGTGTGATCAGCTTCAACACCACGCTGTACGGCCCCGCTTGCATGCTCTACGGCATCGAGCAGGCGGCCCGACAGCACGAGTACTTCGTCACTGTGGCCGCGGTCGGCACACTCGACCGGCGTTCGGTACTGGACGCCGTCGACCGGCTGCGCGACCAGGGCGTGGAGGGCATCATCGTCATCGCGCCGCAGACCGCCGCGGTGGGCGCACTGGCGAACGTGCCGCCGGACGTCCCCCTGGTCGCGGTGGGCTGCGGCACCCACACCGCGCTGGCCTCGGTCGCCGTGGACAACGAGGCGGGCGCCGAACTCGCCACCTCCTACCTGCTCGACCTCGGCCATCGCACGGTGCACCACCTGGTCGGGCCGCGTTCCTGGCTCGACGCGCAGGAACGCGAGGCCGGCTGGCGCGGCGCCCTGGAGAAGCGGGACGCTCCCGTGCCCGAGGCGCTGGCCGGCGCCGACTGGACGGCACGTACCGGTTACGAGCACGGCCAACGGATCGCCGCCGACCGCGAGGTCACCGCGGTGTTCTGTGCCAACGACCACATGGCCCTCGGCCTGCTGCGGGCCCTGCAACAGGCCGGGCGCCGGGTGCCGGAGGACATCAGCGTCGTCGGTTTCGACGACATGCCGGAGACCGAGTACTTCGGCCCGTCGCTGACCACCGTCCGCCAGGACTTCGACGAACTCGGCCGACGTGCCCTGCGCGCGCTGGTCGAGATCGTCGGTGACCCGGACGCCGGGATCCCGGCGTCCGGCGACAGACCGCACATCGTGATACCGCCCAGCCTTGTGGTGCGGACCTCGGCGACCCGCCCGCCACACCGAACGGAAAGCCCGACATGACAGACGCCCGGTAGTACGCGGGTCCCGAACGCCGGGACCGGTAAGGCCTGTTGTGAGCCGCGTGACGCACGTGGCTCGACTCCCGCCCACCGCTCCGAGCGGTCGGCGCCTCCACCGTCCTGACCTGCCGTCAGGCATTCCCGCGCCCTCGCCCGCGCTCACGACGATGAGCCCCCGCCGGGCGACGCCGACGCCCTTCGCGACGTACCGCTTTCCAGCAACCCGCACTCGCACCTGTGCCCGCTTCCCCTGCGCAGGCATGCGCTCCCAGCCTCCCGGACCCATCAAATCGACCCACTCAGAAGGGCGTTGATCACTTATGACCCGTACCAGAAGGTCCCGCACCATAGCCGTCGCGACCGCCGTGCTCCTCTCCCTCACCGCCGCCGGCTGCTCGAAGAACCCGGGCGGCTCCGACGCCGCTGGCTCGTCCGGTACGAAGGCCGCCGCCCCGGTCGCGCTGGCCGGTTCGGTCACCTTCAACCAGACGAGTCTCGCCAAGCTCGACGCGGCACTGAAGTCCGCGCTGGCCGGCAAGGACCTGTCCAAGGTGGACATCGCGATGGTCGTGAACGTGGCCGCCGACTACTGGAAGGCCGGTCAGGTGGGCTTCCTCAAGGGCTGCTCCGACCTCGGCATCCCGAAGGGCAAGTGCACCTACTTCGCCCCGCCGAACGGCAAGCTGACCGAGCAGAACTCGGAGCTGGAGACGCTGCGTTCACAGGGCGTCACCGGCTACTCGATCTCGGCGATCGACCCGACCTCCGCCGCGGGCACCATCCACACCGACGTCCAGAAGGGCATCGGCGTCCTGGCGATCGACTCGCCGCTGCCGGGCACCGACGCCGCCTCCCTCTACCTGGGCACCCCCAACTACACCGCCGGGTTCCAGGCGGGTACCGCGATGAAGCAGGTCCTCGGCGGCAAGGGCAAGGTGGCCATCCTGGTCGGCTCGCTCACCGCGTCCAACGCCACCCAGCGCATCCAGGGCTTCGAGGACGCACTCAAGGGCACCAAGATCACGGTCGCCCAGAAGGTCAACGACAACCTCCAGGCCAGTACGGCGACTTCGGACGCGGAGACCATCCTCGCGAACAACCCGGACGTCAACGGCCTCTACGGCGTCTACTCCTACGACGGCCCCGCGCTGGCCCAGGCCGTCACCTCGGCGGGCAAGACGGCCTCGGTGCACATCGTCTCCGACGACTCCGACGCCCAGACGCTGAAGTTCATCAAGTCCGGCGTGATCTCCGGGACCGTCGTGCAGATGCCGTACCAGCAGGGCTACACCGGGGCGTACATCCTGGCCGCGGAGAAGGTGCTCGGCAAGGACAAGACGATGGCACTCGTCAAGCCCTACCTGGAGAAGGACGGTTCGACCCTGAGCTCCGGCGTCGGCCTGGTCACCAAGTCCGACCTGAGCGCCTACCAGTCCCTCGAGTCTCAGCTCGGGATCGGCTGAGCATGACGGCCACGGAGAACGCCCCGGGCCGCGCGGTCACCGCTCGGCTGCGGGGAGTCCACAAGTCGTACGGCCCCGTACGCGTCCTGGACCTGCCGGAACTCGACCTGTACGCAGGGCAGGTGGTCGGCGTGGTCGGCGAGAACGGTGCCGGGAAGTCCACGCTGATGGGCACCCTGGCCGGGTCGGTCCACCGGGACGGCGGCGAGATCCTGATCGGCGGGGAGCCCCTGGTCGCGGGGTCGACCGAGGCGGCGGGTCAGCTCGGTGTGGCCATGGTCTCCCAGGAGTTCCCGCTGGTCGGCCAGCTTTCGGTGGCCGAGAACCTGCTCCTCGGCCGCCGCCCCCGCGAGTCGAGGCGCCGGTTCCTGGTGGACCGTGCGGCGCAGCGGGCCGAGGCCGAGGCGATGCTGGCGGAGATCGGCCTGTCCGCCGAGACCATAGCGGTGGGCCGGGAGGTGCGCACCCTTCCGGTGCCGACCCGCCAGATGATCGAGATCGCGAAGGCCTGGGGCCGCGAACCCAAGCTGCTGATCCTGGACGAGCCGACCTCCTCCCTGGGGCCCGTCGAGGCCGAGATGGTGCTGGGCCTGGCCCGCCAACTGGCCGAACGCGGCGGCACGGTGCTGTTCATCGGGCACCGTCTGGACGAGGTGCGTGACATCAGCGACCGCGTTCTGGTGCTGCGCAACGGCAGGCTGGTGGCCGACCTGGAACCGGCCGAGGCCACCGAGGAACGGCTGATCCGGGAGATGGTCGGCGGTGAGGTCACCCAGGGCGAGCCGAAGGCGCCGCCGGCGACGAGCCCGGTCCTGCTGCAGGTCGAGGGCTTGACCGCGGACGGTCTCGGACCCGTCGACCTGGAGATACGCGAGGGCGAGATCCTCGGCGTGGCCGGGCTGATGGGCTCCGGCCGCAGCCGCCTGGTCCACACGATCGCCGGCGCACAGCCCGCCACGGGGGGCAGGATGCGGCTGGGCGGCGAGTCCTACCAGCCGCGTGGCGCCGGTGACGGCGTGGCGGCCGGGATCGCGCTGATCCCCGAGGACCGCAAGGAACAGTCACTCGTGCTGTTTGCCTCGATCAGGGCCAACGTGGTCGTCTCGGTGCTCAAGCGGATCAGCAACCGCGGCCTGCTCGGGCCGGGCCGGGAACGCGTCGAGGCACGCAGGATCACCGAGAACGTCAACGTGCGCATGCAGTCGGTGGAGCAGCCGATCGGCTCGCTGTCCGGCGGCAACCAGCAACGGGCCATCTTCGGCCGGGCGTTCGCCGCCGAACCGCGACTGCTGCTGCTCGACGAGCCGACCCGCGGTGTGGACGTCGGCGCGAAGGCGGAGATCTACAAGCTGATCGACCGGGCGGCCGAGCAGGGCATGGCGCTGGTCGTCGCCTCCTCCGAACTGGAGGAACTGCTGTGGATCTGCCACCGCGTCGCGGTGATGAACCACGGGCGGGTGGTCACGGTCATCGACCGGGCCGACGCCACCAAGGAACGGATCATGACGGCCGCGGCCGGCACCGCTCCTCTTGAGACACACCCAGTGACGAACGGAGCCACAGCATGAGCGCGCAGAGCACGCTCGTCCCGAACGAGGTCGCGCCGCCGTCCCGTTCGGCCCTGAAGACCCTCGCCCGCAGACTCGCCGCCTCCCCGGAGGCCGGCGTGATCATCGCCTGCGTGGTGGTGTTCGTGTCGATCGCCGCCAACGCGGAGACCTACACGGCGGTGGGCAACCTCCAGGTCATGGGCCGCGACCTCTCCCAGGTCGGCATCCTCGCGATCGGCGAATCCCTGGTCATCCTGACCGGCGGCATCGACCTGTCCGTGGGCGCGCTGGCCGGTCTGGCCGGCATCCTGGCCGGCTGGATGAACGTCAACGAGGGTCTGCCCGCGCCCGTCGCGATCCTGCTCACGCTGGTGATCACCGCCGTCGTCGGACTCTGGCACGGCGTCATGGTCACCCGCCTGAACGTGCCGCCGTTCGTGATCACCCTGGTCACCTACACCGTCGCGCAGGGCACGGCGCTCGCGATCACCAGCGGCTCGCCCATCAACAACCTCGACCCGCTGTTCAGCAGCCTGAGCCAGTACTACGTCGGTGAAGTGCCGGTCCCCGCACTGTTCTTCGTGGGCGCGGCCGTCGTCGCCTGGTTCGTGCTGGAGCGCACCTACGTGGGCCGGCAGATCTACGCGGTCGGCGGCAACAAGGAGGCCGCCCGGCTCGCGGGCATCCCGACCGGCCGCCGGATCACCTCCACCTACGTCGCCAGCGCCGCCCTCGCCGGTGTGGTCGGCATCCTGGTGATCGGCCGTATGAACGTGGCCGACCCCTCGGTCGGCGCGGGCTGGGAACTGACCGCGATCGCCGCCGCGGTGGTCGGCGGGATGTCGCTCTCCGGCGGCGAGGGCCGTATCGCCGGCATCGCGGCCGGCGCGATCCTGCTGGAGTTCATCACCAACGGTCTGCTCGCCCTCAAGGTGAGCCCGTACGACCAGCAGGTGGTGCAGGGAGCGGTCCTCGGCGTCGCCATCCTGCTCGACCGGGCGCGCGCCCGCTACTTCGGCAGGAGCCGGGCTTAGCACCTCGGCCGACTTCACCGAACCGGGCGCGGCCGCCGGCTCGTTGTCCCCAGGAGACCGAACGGTGATCGGCATGTCGAACACCCCTGTGTGAAGGAGACAGATGGTGAACGTCGGAGACGGGCCGGCCGGGAACCCGGAACCGTGCGTCGTAGGAGTCGACTTCGGGACGCTGTCCGGCCGTACCGTGGTGGTCCGGGTCCGCGACGGCGCGGAACTCGCGTCGGCGGAGCACGTCTACCCGCACGCGGTCCTGGACCGGGAGCTGCCGGACGGCACCCGGCTGCCCCCGGACTGGGCCCTGCAGGTGCCGTCGGACTACGTCGGCGTGATGCGTCACGCGGTGCCGGCGGCGCTGGCAGCGGCCGGAGTGGCGCCCGAGCAGGTCATCGGCATCGGCACCGACTTCACCGCCTGCACGGTGCTGCCGGTGTTCGCCGACGGTACGCCCCTGTGCGAACTGCCCGAGTACACCGCCCGTCCGCACGCCTACGTCAAGCTGTGGCGCCACCACGCCGCCCAGGCCCAGGCCGACCGCATCACCACGCTGGCCGCCGAACGCAAGGAGCCGTGGCTCCAGCGGTACGGCGGGAAGATCTCCTCGGAGTGGGAGTTCGCCAAGGCGCTCCAGGTCCTGGAGGAGGACCCGGAGGTCTACGGCCGCATGGAGCGGTGGGTGGAGGCGGCGGACTGGATCGTGTGGCAGCTCTGCGGCACGTATCTGCGCAACGCCTGCACCGCCGGATACAAGGGCCAGTACCAGGACGGCGCCTACCCCTCCCGGGCCTACCTGGAAGCGCTCGCCCCCGGCTTCGCCGACTTCGTGACGGAGAAACTGGAGCACCCGATCGGTGCGCTGGGCGCGAAGGCCGGGCACTTGACGGCCGAGGCCGCGGCCTGGACGGGACTGCCGGAAGGCATCGCGGTGTGCGTGGGCAACGTCGACGCGCATGTCACCGCGCCCGCCGCCGGTGCGGTGGAGCCGGGGCAGATGGTGGCCATCATGGGTACCTCGACCTGCCATGTGATGAGCTCCGACCAGCAGGGCACGGTGCCCGGCATGTGCGGTGTCGTCGACGGCGGCATCCTGCCGGGCCTGTGGGGCTACGAGGCCGGGCAGAGCGGCGTCGGCGACATTTTCGGCTGGTTCGTGCGCAACGGGTTCCCCGCCTCGTACGCCGAAGAGGCCGCCGCCCTCAGCCGCGACGCACACGAGCACCTGACCGCGCTCGCGGCCAGGCAGAAGGTGGGCGAGCACGGCCTGATCGCCCTGGACTGGCACAGCGGCAACCGCTCGGTGCTGGTCGACCACGAACTGAGCGGTGTGGTCGTCGGATTGACCCTCTCGACCCGGCCGGAGGACGTCTACCGCGCGCTTCTGGAGGCCACCGCATTCGGCACCCGGACCATCATCGAGGCCTTCGAGGCGTCCGGGGTACCGGTCGACGAACTGATCATCGCGGGCGGTCTGATGAAGAACGCCCTGCTCATGCAGATCTACGCCGACGTCACCCGCCGCCCGCTGAGCATCATCGGCTCCGCACAGGGGCCCGCTCTCGGCGCGGCCATGCACGCGGCGGTAGCGGCCGGGGCGTACCCCGACATCCAGGCCTCCGCGCGGGCCATGGGCAAGGCAGACCGGGGCGTGTACCACCCGGACCCGGAACGCGCCGCGGCCTACGACCGCCTGTACGCCGAATACCGGCTCCTGCACGACTACTTCGGCCGCGGCACCAACGACGTCATGCACCGCCTGCGCGGTATCCGCGCCGAGGCGTCCGCCTGAGCGATCCGCCCCTTCCTGACGCAAGCCGCTCCACTCGAAAGGAACCCGTCATGACCGCACCCGAAGGGCCGTCGACCGGCCAGGAGATCTGGTTTCTGACCGGCAGCCAGGGCCTGTACGGCGACGACACCCTGCAGCAGGTCGCCCACCAGTCACGGCAGATCGCCGAACGGCTCGACGCCGCGGCCCAGATCCCCCTGCGGATCGTGTGGAAGCCGGTGCTCACCGACGCCGAGTCGATCCGGCGCCTGTGCCTGGAGGCCACCGCCTCCGACACATGTGTCGGCGTCATCGTGTGGATGCACACCTTCTCCCCGGCGAAGATGTGGATCGCCGGACTCAGCGTCCTCGACGTGCCCCTGCTGCATCTGCACACCCAGTACAA
>NZ_JBEXEA010000020.1:0-187909 GCF_040606035.1 Streptomyces sp. NPDC005483 | reverse complement strand
TTGTACTGGGTGTGCAGATGCAGCAGGGGCACGTCGAGGACGCTGAGTCCGGCGATCCACATCTTCGCCGGGGAGAAGGTGTGCATCCACACGATCACCCCCACGCAGGTGTCGGAGGCGGACGCTTCCTGGCACATCCGGCGGATCGACTCGGCGTCGGTCAGGACCGGCTTCCACACGATGCGCACCGGGATCTTCCCGGGGCCGCCGAGGATCTCGGCGATGTTCCTGGACTGCTTGGCGACCTGACGCAGCACGTCCTCGCCGTACAGGCCCTGGCTGCCGGTGAGAAACCAGATCTCCTGGTCGGGGTGGGTGGTCGTGTCGGTTTCCATGAGGGTTCCTTTCGAGAGGGTCAGGCGGAGGCCTCGGCGCGCAGCCGGCGCAGGCGGCGCATGACGTCGTTGGTGCCGCGGCCGAAGTAGTCGTGCAGCACCCGGTACTCCGCGTACAGGCGCTCGTAGGCCGCGGCCCGCTGGGGGTCCGGCAGGTAGAGGCCGCGGTGGACCTTGCCCATGGCGTGGGCGGCGGCGCGGATGTCGGGGTACGCCCCGGCGGCGACCGCGGCGTGCATCGCGGCGCCGAGCGCCGGGCCCTGGGTGGAGCCGATGACGCCCAGCGGGCGGCCGGTTACGTCGGCGTAGATCTGCATGAGCAGGGCGTTCTTGGTGAGGCCGCCCGCGACGATCAGTTCCCGTACCGGTACGGCGGCGGACTCGAAGGCGTCGATGATGGTGCGGGTGCCGAAGGCGGTGGCCTCCAGCAGGGCCCGGTAGATGTCCTCGGGGCGGGTGGAGAGCGTCTGTCCGATCAGCAGGCCGCTGAGGTCGTGGTCGACCAGCACCGAGCGGTTGCCGCTGTGCCAGTCGAGGGCCACGAGTCCGTGCTCGCCGACCTGCTGCCGGGCGGCCAGTTCGGTCAGGTACTCGTGCGCGGTCTGCCCGGCCGCCGCGGCCTTCTCGGCGTACTCGGCGGGGAAGCCGGTGCGGACGAACCAGGCGAAGATGTCGCCGACGCCGCTCTGCCCGGCCTCGTAGCCCCACAGGCCCGGCAGGATGCCACCGTCCACGACACCGCACATGCCGGGTACGGCGCCGAGCTGGTCGGAGCTCATGACGTGGCAGGTGGAGGTGCCCATGATGGCGACCATCTGGCCGGGCTCCACGGCCGCTGCCGCCGGGGCGGTGACATGCGCGTCGACGTTGCCGACGCAGACCGTGATGCCCTCGGGCAGTCCGGTCCAGGCGGCGGCTTCGGCGGTCAACGTCCCTGCCGGGGAGCCGAGTTGACCGATCGGCTGATCCAGCTTGTCGGTGACGAAACCGGCGAAGTCGGGGTGCAGAGCGCCCAGATAGGCGGGGGACGGGTAGACACCGTCCTGGTACTGGCCCTTGTATCCGGCGGTGCAGGCGTTGCGCAGATACGTGCCGCAGAGCTGCCACACGATCCAGTCCGCCGCCTCCACCCACCGCTCCATGCGGCCGTAGACCTCCGGGTCCTCCTCCAGGACCTGGAGCGCCTTGGCGAACTCCCACTCCGAGGAGATCTTGCCGCCGTAGCGCGGCAGCCACGGCTCCTTGCGCTCCTCCGCCAGCGCGTTGATCCGGTCGGCCTGGCCCTGCGCCGCGTGGTGGCGCCACAGCTTGACGTAGGCGTGCGGACGGGCGGTGTACTCGGGCAGTTCGCACAGGGGCGTGCCGTCGGCCAGCGTCGGCACCATCGTGCAGGCGGTGAAGTCGGTACCGATGCCGACGACCTGCTCGGGCGCCACTGAGGCGCGGGCGAGGGCCTCGGGTACGGCGGTGCGCAGGACGTCGACGTAGTCGGAGGGCACCTGCAGGGCCCAGTCCGGGGGCAGCCGGGTGCCGTCCGGCAGCTCCCGGTCCAGGACCGCGTGCGGGTAGACGTGCTCCGCCGACGCGAGCTCCGCGCCGTCGCGGACGCGGACGACGACGGCGCGGCCGGACAGGGTGCCGAAGTCGACACCCACGACGCAGGGTTCCTCGGGCATGGCGGCCCACCTCTCTTGTTCGGTATTACAAACACTGTTCGGGATCTTGATCAGAAGATCGGGGCCCGGACGGGTCCGGGCCCCCTGCGGGTTCAGTTGACCCGCACGACCTGCCACAGTTCGTCATCGGCGCCGTTGTCCGCCGACTGCACGATCAGCGCGCCGTTCGCGGTGGAGGCCGAGGCGACGTCCGCCACCAGGCCGCTGCCGGAGTTGACGAGCTTGTAGTAGCCGCCGCCCGCGTCCGTGAGCGTCCACTTCTGGGAGCTCGCGGTGGAGGAGGCGTTCTGGACGACGGCCGCGCCGGCCGAGGTCGAGCCGTTGTTGTCGAGGAACAGACCGCTGTTGACGTTCTTCACGGTCCACGCCCCGCCGCTCTGCGACTGGAAGGACCACAGCTGGCAGTTGTTGGCCGTGTTCACCCACTGGCCCGCCTGCTTGCCCGCGGTGGTGGAGGCCCCGGGGATCTCCAGGAACTTGCCGCTGTTCTTGTTGACCAGGCGGTACTGGCCGGTGGACAGGGTGGGCAGCGCGGTCTGGGCGAGGTTCCAGCGCTGGCAGGCGCAGCCGGTGTCGGACCACTGCCCGGCGGCGGTGCCCACGGTGGTGGAGGCGCTGGGGATCTCCAGGTACTTGCCGCTGATCCGGTTGGTGGCGGTGAAGCCGCCCGCCTGGTTCGGGGCGATCGCCCACTCGTGGTCGAGGGTGCCGTTGTCGTCCCACTGCACGACCTTGGCGCCGTTGGCGGTGGACTGGTTGGTCACGCCCAGCACCTTGCCGCTGGCCACGTTGAAGATCTTGAAGTAGCCGGAGGTCTGCTGGACGAACTTCCACTGCTGGTCGGTGGCGTTGTCGGCGTTCTGCTGGGTGGCGTTGATGCCGTTGGTGCTGGATCCGCCCGCGATGGCCAGCATCAGGTGGCTGTTGGCGTTGGACATGGTGTAGGTGGCACCGTCCGAGATGCCTCCGCCCAGGTCGATCGTGCCGTAGGTGACCGGGTTCTCACCGGTGCTGACCACGCCCGCGCTGAGGATCAGCAGGCTGTGGCCGTCGGCGAGGGGTACCATCCCGCGGCTGTAGCCGCGGGGGACGGTGGAGGCGATGCGCGTCCAGGAGCCCGCCGCGCCGTTCTGCGTGTTCAGGAAGAGGTCGGTGGTGCTCTGCGCGCTGACCGCCAGGGTGCCGTTGGGACCGCCGGTGGGAAGCCAGGTGATGTACGGAGCGCTGGTGGGCACGTACCCGTCGGTCGATCGCAGGACGTTGCCGGTGACGGAACCGAACGCCTCGGGGTCGGAGGAGATCTTGTAGTAGACCGCGAAGTTGGCTTCGGCCGCGCCCCCGTACTCGTACGTCATCACGTAGTTGCCGTTGGGCAGTCGCGAGACGACCGGCATGCCGGGGCGGTTGGTGTAGGTCGGCATGGCCACGTCGTCCACGACGGAGGACCAGGTGATGCCGTCGGTGGTGGTCTGGTGGACGATCTTCTGGGCGTGGTTGGGGTCACGCTGGTCGGAGTAGTACACGATCAGCTTGGAGCCGGACACCATCAGGAACGGCTCCCACACCGGGGTCTCGCCGTTGGTGACGTCGGCCTTGCCGCCCTGGGCGATGGAGCTGACGTACGACCAGCTGACGCCGTGGTCGGTGCTGGCGTACAGGTCCAGTTCGGTCGAGGACAGGTCGTTCGGGATGGAGTTGCCGGCGGCGAGGATCGTGCCGGCCGGGAAGTTGCCTATGGCGGTGGGCAGTTCGTACAGGAACGGCTGGTAGCGGTTGCCGAAGCCGTTGTGGGTGTCGCTGATGCTGGAGATCTGGGTCCAGCTGTTGCCGTTGTCCGTGCTGCGGTAGATCGGGAAGACGGGGGTGCCCGAGCTGTACTGCTCGAAGGTGGCGAGCAGGGTGCCGTTGGACGATCCGCTGTTCTGCAGACGGATGGCGCGCGGGTAGAGCGAGCCGGGCGACGGGGCGTTCGACGGCGGGGTGTACATCGTCTGCGAGGCGCGGGAGATCGCGTGCGCCTGGCCTGAAGCGGGGAGGACGAGGGCGACGGCGGCTGCGAGCAGGGCCAGCAGCAGGGTGATCGCCTGAGCGGTGGGTATGGCGCGGAGTCTTGCGCCTTCCCTGGTGGTGGACATGGGCGGCTCCCAAGGGATGTCCGAAGAGGGGATGGTGCGGGGCCCGCCGCTCCCGGGAGTAAAGGGGGGAGTCAGGAGCGGCGGGTGTCGGAGGGGAGTTGTCAGCCGGCGCGACGCAGCCGGACGACGTTCCAGGAGACGGGCGGCAGGCTCACCGTGAGGCGTCCGTCGGTGAGCGAACCGGTGTCGGCGGCGTACGGGCGGACCCGGTCGGGGTCGTCCTGGGTGTTGGTGGCGCGGACGTCAGGGTCGCTCAGCACCGCGTGCTCCACCGGGGCGTAACCGGGGAACGCGCGCAGGTCCAGGGTGAGTTCGACGTTGTCGCTCTGGTGCCGGTTGATCGCGAAGACGGTGAGCTCGTCGCCGTCGTGGGTGGCCACGGCGTCCACGACGGAGACCTCGCCGAAACGTTTCGTCTCATACGTCGGCGCGACCGGCTCCACCCGCAGGACCGTGCCGCGGGCGTGCCGGGCGGCCTGGGCGAAGGGGTGGAAGGTGGTCTGCCGCCAGCTCGGGCCGCCGGGCTCGCTGCGGATCGGGGCGATGACGTTGACGAGCTGGGCCAGACAGGCGGCGGTGACCCGGTCGCTGTTGCGCAGCAGGCTGATCAGCAGTCCGCCGACCACGACGGCGTCGGCGACGTTGTACTCGTCCTCGATCACCCGGGGCGCCACGGCCCAGTCGGTGGGCTTGCCCTGCGCCTCGAAACGGGTGTTGTACCAGACGTTCCACTCGTCGAAGGAGAGGTTGATCCGCTTCTTCCGGCCCAGCTTCGCCCGGATGTGGTCGGCGGTGGCGACGACCGACTCGACGAAGTGGTCCATGTCGACCCCGGAGGCCAGGAAGCTGCCGAGGTCGCCGTCGAGCTCCTCGTAGTAGGCGTGGCAGGAGATGTAGTCGACCTGGTCGTACGCCTCCTCCAGGACGGTCGCCTCCCAGGCGCCGAAGGTCGGCATCGAGGAGCTGGAGCTGCCGCACGCGACCAGTTCCAGCGCCGGGTCGACCATGCGCATGGCCCGGGCGGTCTCGGCGGCGATACGGCCGTACTCCTGGGCGGTCTTGTGGCCGGTCTGCCAGGGGCCGTCCAGCTCGTTGCCCAGGCACCACATGCGGATGCCGAAGGGGTCCTGGGCGCCGTTCTTGATCCGCTGGTCCGACCAGGCGGTCCCGCCCGGGTGGTTGCAGTACTCCAGCAGGTCGAGGGCCTCCGCCACGCCCCGGGTGCCGAGGTTGACGGCCATCATCGACTCGACGCCGGCCTTCTCGGCCCAGCGCTGGAACTCGTGCAGGCCAAACGCGTTGGTCTCGGTGCTGTGCCAGGCGAGGTCGAGGCGGGTCGGGCGGTCGGCGACCGGGCCGACGCTGTCCTCCCAGCGGAAGCCGGAGACGAAGTTGCCGCCGGGATAGCGCACGGCGGTCACACCCAGCTCGCGCACCAGGTCCAGGACGTCACGGCGCAGACCGTCCTCGTCGGCCGACGCGTGGCCGGGTTCGTAGATGCCGGTGTAGACGCAGCGGCCCATGTGCTCGACGAACGAGCCGAAGGTCCGGGGGCTCACGTCGGCGACGCGGAAGGCGGGGTCGACGGTCAGGGAGGCGTGCAGCATGGAGGTCGCTCCGGGGAGGTGCGCGAAAGGGGAGGGGCGAGGGGCTGGGCTCACTTGAGGCTTCCGACGGTCAGACCGCCGCGCCAGTACCGCTGGAGGAGAAGGAAGGCGACGATCAGCGGGAGGATCGCCACGAGTGAGCCCGCGATGACGAGGGTGAACAGCGCGTTGGCGCCGGACTGGATGAGCGCTCCCTGGTACCAGGACTGCAGGCCGACGGTCAGCGGGAACAGCTTGTCGTTGTTGAGCATGACCAGCGGCAGGAAGAAGTTGTTCCAGGTGCCGACCATGGAGAACAGCAGCACGGTGACCAGGGCCGGCTTCAGGGTCGGCAGCGCCACCGACCACAGCACCCGCAGCTCGCCCGCCCCGTCGACCCGGGCCGCCTCCAGCAGCTCGTCCGGCAGGGACTCCTGCACGTAGACCCGGACCAGGTAGACGCCGAACGGGTTGAGCAGCGAGGGCAGGATGACCGCCCACATGGTGTTGGTCAGCGCCACCTTGCTCAGCAGCAGATAGGTGGGGATGGCCAGCGCGGTCGCCGGGACCATGATGGCGCCCAGCAGGCTGGAGAAGAGCAGGTTGCGGCCGGGGAAGCGGTACTTGGCGAAGGCGTACCCGGCGAAGGTCGCCACGGCGGTCGCGCCGACACCGCTGACGCCCGCGTAGATCGCGGTGTTGCCCATCCAGCGCAGGTACTCGCCGTCGTTGTAGGTGAACAGCTGCTGGAGGTTGGTGAAGAAGGCGCCCGGCGAGTGGAACCAGAGGGCGGCGGTGGAGAACAGGGCGTCGTTGTCCTTGGTGGCGGCGACGACCAGCCACCAGAACGGCATCAGGAAGTACAGGATCATCGCCACCATCACCGCGTTGACGGTGACGCGTCCCCGGGCGGAGGACGTACGGCGGGGCGCCTGGACGGCGACGGCGGGGGCGGTGGCGGCGGCGGTGGTCACTTCAGTCCGCTCCTTTTGCGTGCGGCGAACAGGAAGAGGTAGGAGCCGATGAAGACCACCGCTCCGAGCGAGAAGGAGATGGCGGCGGAGTAGTTGAACTCCGAGTACTGGAAGGCGAGGTTGTAGGCGTAGAGGTTGGGCGTGTAGTCCGGGGTGATCACGGAGGACGCCGTCGGCTCCAGCACGCGCGGCTCGGTGAAGAACTGCAGGGTGCCGATGATGGTGAACATCAGCGTGAGCACCATGGCCGAGGAGATCATCGGGATCTTGATGCGCAGGGCCGTCTGGATCTGGCCGGCGCCGTCGAGCTTGGCCGCCTCGTAGACCTCGCGGGGCAGGCCCTGGAGGGCGGCGTACAGGACGATCATGTTGTAGCCGGTCCACTGCCAGGTCACGATGTTGCCGAGCGAGGTCAGCATCAGGCTGTGGCCGAGCAGGTCGACCTTCCCGGTGCCCAGGGCGTGGCTGAGGGAGTTCACCGGGCCGAAGGTCGGGCTGTACAGGAAGCCCCACATCAGGGCGCCGATCACCGCGGGCACGGCGTACGGCATGAACAGCGTCATCCGGAAGACCTTGGCGAGCTTGCCGGCGACCTCGTCGATGATGAGGGCGCCGAGCAGCGCGAGCCCCAGCATGACCGGGATCTGCACCAGGCCGAAGACCACCACGCGGCGCACACCGGACGTGAAGTGCGGGTCGGTGAAGGTCTGCTTGTAGTTGGCGAACCAGCTGAAGTGGTCACCGCCGACCAGGGTGGAGGTCCTCAGGCTCAGCCAGAAGGCGTACGCCAGCGGGGCCACCAGGAAGGCCGCGAAGAGCAGCCCGAACGGGGTGATCAGCAGCAGGCCCATGGCCTGGTGGCGGGTGTGGGCGGACTGCCGTCCGTTCCGGCGGCCCGCGCCCGATCCGGTCACAGGGGAGCGAAGTCCCTTTTTGCGGACGGTACTCGGTGGCGCGGCCGTCGCGGGTCCCTGCTGTCGGAGCAGGCTCATCACATCTCCTTGCGCGTCTTGCGGAGCCCCCGCCGGCGGGCGGTGCGACGCGCGGGCGCCGGCGGGGGCAGTGGGGGTCGGGGACTCGGGTCCGTTACTTGCTGACCTTGAATCCCTGCTTGCTCGCGTAGGAGGTCACCTGGTCCTGGACGTTGTCGTTCACCGAGGACCAGGGGGTCTGGCCCTGGACGGCCTTGCCCACCTCACTGGTGTCGGTGTTGTAGGCGAAGTCCTGGAACGGGCTCCAGTCGAAGGCCCCGATGCCGTTCGCGGCGGGCACGAACACCTTGTTGATCTGCTGGCCGCCGAAGAAGTCGTACTTCTTGTTCTTGAAGTACTCGCTGTTGAGGGTCGGGGTGGCCAGCGGGAACAGGTAGGCCTGGTCGATGCCGATCTTCCAGGCGCCCTGGGAGGTGCCGAAGAGCTCCCGGGCGACCTCGGTGGCCTCCTTGGGGTGCTTGGTCTGCGAGGTCACCGAGAAGCTGGAACCGCCCCAGTCGCCCTGGGCGTTGCCACCCGCCGTCCACTGCGGCAGCGGGGCCACCCGCCACTTGCCCGCGGTCTTCTGGGCGACGCTGGAGAGGTAGCCCGGCCCCCAGCCGGCCGCGATGTACGTGGCGTACTTGCCGGTGCTGAGGCCGTTGTAGAAGTCCGTGGTGGCGTACGACTGGGTGTCGACCAGCTTGTTCTTGACCAGGTCGCCCCAGTAGTCGTACACCTTCTTGGCGTTGTCGTCGTTGAGCTTGACCCCGATGTCGGGCAGCTTGCTCGCCGAGTAGGTGTAGGGGCGGGAGCCGGCCTGCCACGTCAGGCCCTGGCGCCAGCCGGCGGCCGTCTCGTCGCTGCCGAAGTCGGTCATGTAGGCGCTGGGGTCGGCCTTGTGCAGCTTGGCGGCCTGCTCCTTGTACTCGGCCCAGGTGGTGGGCACCTTCAGGTGGTACTTCTTGAAGAGGTCGGCGCGGTACATCATCGCCATCGGGCCGCCGTCGACCGGGATCGCGTAGACGTGGTCGCCGTCGGAGGCCTGCTTCCAGGCCCAGTCGACGTAGTTGCCCTTGTCGTCGTTCGCGCCGTACTTGCCCATGTCGAGCAGGCCCTTGGTGAGCTGGATGGTGGGCAGCTCCTGGAACTCCAGCATGACGACGTCGGGGGCGCCCTGGCCCGCCTTGAGCGCGGTCTTCAGCTTGGTGTACTCGTCCTGGCCGACGCCCGCCTGCACCCAGTCGACCTGGACGTCCTTGTGGGTCTTGTTGAACTCGGCCACGACCTGCTTGAACTGCGGGTACCAGGCCCACACCTTGATGTGCACCGGACCGCTGCCCGTGGAGCCGCTGCCGCTGCCGCCGCCCGACCCGCAGGCCGCGAGGAGCACGCCGGCGAGGGCGGCGGAGGTCGCCGCGACCGCGGTGCGCCGGACGGAACGGGACGTGGGCCTTCTGGTGGAGGACATGAGCAAACTCCTGGGTGTGGTGCCCGAGGGCAGGGGCGAGGGTGGCAAGGCGGAGGTACGCCGGACACACGGGGGTCCGGTGAGGTGGCGCCGAGGGCATGCGGGCACTGCGGCACTGGTGAGGAGGCGGACGCCGGCCGGCGCGGGAGGGTGGGCGCGGGTGACGTCGGTGAAGGTGAGAGACAGCTCGGTGATCAGCGCACGGGCGCTGTCAGACCACCGTGAGTAAAGAGTGAAGCCCTGTCATGGCCGGTGCGGCTCCCGGCTCCTGAGTGGCTGTTCCCACTGCGGCTCCTACGGTCCGGTCCGCGACGCGGTGACGTCACGGTCCCTGGGTTCCCGACCCGGCTGGATCAGGCCCCCTTCTGCTACGCTCTGCAGCGCTGCAAAAGTGTTAACCGAGAAGTTGCCGCGCTGCAAGAGGTAACCGGGAAGAAACTTTCAGCGCTGAAACCGGCCTATGGGACGAAGGTGTGCATATGGCAAATGGCGTCACACTCCGCGACGTCGCGGCGCTCGCCGGCGTCTCCAGCCGGACTGTCTCCAACGTGGTCAACGGCTACGCACCGGTCTCCGAGGCCATGCGCGCCCGGGTGCAGAAGGCTGTCGACGAGCTCGGCTACCAGCCCAACGTCCTGGCCCGCAACCTCGCCTCCGGCCGGTCGGGCCAGATCGCGGTGGTGGTGCCGTACCTGGACACGCCCTACTTCGCCGAGCTGTCGCAGGGCATCATCCGGGCGGCCCGGGTGCGGGGGTACAACGTCCTGATCGATCAGACCGACGGCGACGCGGAGCACGAGAAGCTGTTCCTGAGCCGCGGCTCCCAGCAACTGCTGTTCGACGGCGTCATCTTCAGCCCCCTGGGCCTGGCCCAGTCCGACCTGGGCGAGCGCGACGCCAACCTCCCGCTGGTCGTGCTCGGAGAGCGGGTGAGCGACGGCGGCTTCGACCACGTCGGCATCGACGACGTCACCGCCTCCCGGGAGGCCACGGAACATCTGCTCGGCCTCGGCCGGCGCCGCGTCGCCGCGATCGGCGACCAGCCCTACCGCACCGGTGAGGCAGCCCAACTGCGCACCCAGGGCTACCGGTTGGCCCACGAGCGGGCCGGGGTGCCGGTGCGCGAGGAACTCGTCATCTCCACCCCGCGCTTCAACCGGTCCGACGGCGCGAGCGCCATGGCGCACCTGCTCGACCTGGAGGAGCCGCCCGACGCGGTCTTCTGCTACAGCGACCTGGTGGCCCTGGGCGCCCTGCACACGCTGGCCGCGCGCGGGCTGCGCGTCCCCGAGGACGTCGCCGTCGTCGGCTACGACGACATCGAGGACGGCCGCTACTCGAACCCGCCCGTCACGACCATATCGCCGGACAAGAAGATGATCGCCGAGACGGCGGTGACGCGACTGCTCAAGCGGATCGGCAGCTCGACGCCGGTCCCCGGCATGGAGATCCGGGCGCCGCACCGGCTCGTCAAGCGGGCGAGCACCATGGGGCGGCAGGCGCTGGACACGGCCGACGGAGCCTGAACGCGAGGACCGCTGCCCGTGCCGCTGTTCCGGACGGCCCGTACCCCTTTTGCAGTAAGAAGCGCACCCCTTTTGCACTGATTGGGGAACGCGGAGGATTCCAGAGCCCTCCTTCTGTATGAAGGAAACCTCACAGGTAGGGAAATCGGGGATCAACCGGTATGGGTCTGACCAGCGAGACGACCGTGTATGTGATGGCTGCCCTCGCCGCCGTGTGTGTGGCACTGCTGGTCTGGTGCTGGCCACGGTTCGCCCGGCAGGGACTGCTGCAGGTGCTCGGGCGCCTGGTGGCCCTCGGGACGACCCAGGTGGTGATCATCGCGGCGTTCGCGTGCTGGCTGAACTCGTCGTACCAGTTCTTCGGTTCGTGGGGCGAACTCTTCGGCAACGTGGAGACCGCCCCCGTCGGGGTGACACAGGCGGGGGACCACGGCGGCCCCGGCACCGTGAACGGCGTCGCCGTGAAGGGGGCGCTGGTGCAGCCCGCCACCGACGAGCAGCTGAGCCGGGTCAGCGGACTGCCCACCGGCCCCGCCGCGGTGAACGGGCGGGTGGAGTCCGTGAAGGTCGTCGGCCGCCGCACGGGCGTGGTCGACCCGGCCTTCGTCTACCTGCCGCCGCAGTACTTCCAGAAGGCGTACCAGCGGCAGCGCTTCCCGGTGATCGTCGCGCTCAGCGGCTACCCGGGCAGCATCTTCAACCTCGCCCAGTACCTGCGGGTGTCACAGACGGCCGGAGCACTGCAGAAGAGCGGTCAGATGCAGCCGACCATCATGGTGATGATCCGGCCGACGATCGCCCCGCCGCGCGACACCGAGTGCGTGGACGTACCGGGCGGCCCGCAGACCGAGACCTTCCTGGCCAAGGACCTCCCCGACGCCCTGAAGTCCGCCTACCGGGTGGGCCACGACGCCAGTGCCTGGGGGGTCATGGGCTACTCCTCCGGCGGCAGTTGCGCCCTCCAGCTGACGATGCGTGATCCGGGCGTGTATACGACGGCCGCCGCCCTGTCGCCCGACTACAAGGTCAAGGACGACCCGACGACCGGCAATCTCTTCGGCAACGGCCCGAGCCGCATCAAGCGGATCAACGGCCACGACCTGATGTGGCGGCTCAAGCACCTGCCGGTCCCCGAGGTCTCCGTCCTGGTGGCCGAGAGCAAGCACGGTGAGCGCGGTTATCCGCAGACGCAGGCCTTCATCAAGGCCGTCAGGGCACCCATGCGTGTCGTGTCGATCCTGCCCGAGCACGGCAGCCACAACTTCCCGACCTGGGTGCAGGAGATGCCCCCCGCCCTGAAGTGGATGAACCAGCAGCTGACATTTCCCCAGGACGTGGTCCCCCGCCACCACAGGAAGGGGGCGGTGGTCGCCGACCCGAAGCCCGGACACGACCCCCTGCGCGCCGACGGCCCGGAGCCCACGCCGACGGCCACGAGGTCCCGGCCGGGACCCCTCAGGTGAGCGGTGGCGGCGCGGGCAGGTGCTGGTCGGCGGCCCAGGAGGCGAGGACGCGCAGCCGCTCGTGGGTGGGGGAGCCGGGGGCGGCGGTCCAGACGGTCAGGTTCTGGTCGGGGTCGGTGCCGGCGGTGAGGGTGTCCCAGTCCAGGACGAGTTCCCCCACGACCGGGTGACGCGGGGTCTTCGTGACCACCGTGCGGGCGGCGACGTGGTGATCGCCCCACCAGCGCGCGAACTGCTGGTCCCGCATGGACAGTTCGCCGACCAGCTCGATCAGGCGGGGGTCGTCGGGATACTTCGCGGCCTCCATGCGCAGCTGGGCCACGGAGATGTGCGCGGAGGTCTCCCAGCCGGCGTACAGGGTGCGCATGGCGGGGTCGGTGAAGATGATCCGGGGATAGGTGCGGTGCTTCTCCGCGAGGCGGGAGAAGTCGGTGACCAGGGCGGCGGCCAGGGCGTTCCAGGCGAGGACGTCCCCGTGCCGGCCCTGGACGACGGCCGGGGTGGCGGTGAGGTCGTCAAGGACCCGCTGGAGCTGCGGCTGGACCTTCTGCCGGCTGCGGCGCCTGGCGCGGGGGCCGGGCTTGCCGGCGAGCTGGAAGAGGTAGCCGCGCTCGTCGTCGACCAGGTGGAGGAGCACATCGTCCTGTGGGAGGTCACCGGCGACGGCACCCCCGAGACGACCTGGGCCGAACCGGTCACCGACCAGCAGTACGACGCCCCCCGCACCCGCGGCCGGTAGTCCCGGCCAGGTCGGCGGCATCCCCGCGGATCACGGATCCACCAGCAGCGGCCGCAGCCGTGTCGCGCTCAGCCGTCGTACCAGCGCGTCGGGCCGGCTGCGCAGGGCCGCGGTGAGCAGCAGGGCGACGAGCGCGCCGACCGCGAGACCGGCCACCACGTCGTGCGGGTAGTGGGCGCCGACCCAGACCCGGGAGGCGGCCATCGCGAGCGCGGCCACGGCGGCGAGCGCGCCGAGCCGGCGGGAGACGAAGAACAGCGCGACGGCGGCCGCGGCGGCCACCGCCGCGTGGTTGCTCGGGAAGGACCAGTCGCCCGGCGCCGGACACGCCTCCAGCGTCGTCACCCGCAGGCTCCGGCAGGGGCGGTCCTCCCGCACCACCAGTTTCAGCGCGTCGTCGACCGCGTACGCGAGGACGACCGTCACCGGTGCGGCCAGCGCGATCACCGCCTCATGCGAGCCGACGTGGCGCGCCCGCCACCAGCCCACGACCATGAGGACGGCGAACAGCGCCAACCCGTACGTCGACCAGGCGGACACCAGGCCGTCCAGCCAGGCGGGGGAGCGGTGGGCGAGGTCCACCACGTCGGTGTAGGCGGAACCGTCGACCGGGGCTCCGTCGAAGGCGAGCAGCATCCCTCGATCCCCCTTCTGTTTCACTGGACGGACGGGGGCACGTGGACACGCCACCCGAGCGACTACAATCCTGTAGACGGTCTACTGCACTGTAGACGATGGCGGGGTGAGGATCGTTCCCATGAGCGAAGCGAAGGACGAGCGACGGCCGGCCGGTGAGCTGGAAGCCACCGTGATGGCCGCCCTGTGGGCCGCGGGCGTGCCCCGCACACCGGGGCAGGTGCAGACCGACCTCGCCGTCGACCTGGCCCGCACCACCGTGACGACGATCCTGACCCGCCTGCACGACAAGGGGGTCGTCGGCCGCGAGCGGCAGGGGCGCGGCTTCGCGTACTTCCCCGTCGAGGACGCCCCCGGCCTCACCGCCCGCCGCATGCACAGCGAACTCGACCGGGACACCGACCGCGAGACGGTCCTGGCCCGCTTCGTCGCCCGGCTCAGCACCGACGACGAGCGGATCCTGCGCGAGCTCCTGGAGGCGGATGAGCAATGACCGCTCCGCAACTGGCCCTGCTGCTCGTCCCGTTGGTCCTGCCGTTCGCCGTACGGGCGCTGGCCGGGCGGGCACTCGACCGCCTCCACCCGGTCGCCGCGCTCTGGACGCTGACCCTCAGCGCGCTCGTACTGGCCGCCGCCTCCGTGTCCGCGCTCGGGGCGCTGGTCCTGACGGGCCTGCTCAAACTGCCCCTCTTCGCCGCGCTCGGCGAACTCGTCCGCCCCCTTCCCACACCGCCGAACACCCTCGTCCTGCCCGTGGCCGCGGCGGCCACCGGCGTTCTCACCGTGAGCGCGTGGACCCTGCTGCGCTCGGCCGTGCGCCAGTTCCATGCCTTCCGCTCCGCCCGCAGGCAGGCGGATCGCAGCCCCACCGCGGGCGACCTGTGCGTCATCGACTCGCCCCACCCGGACGCGTACGCCCTGCCCGGTCGGCCGCACCGCATCGTCGTCACCACCGCGATGCTCCGCAGCCTCGGCCCCGCCGAGCGCGAAGCCCTCTTCGCCCACGAGCGCGCCCACAACACGGGCGGCCACCACCGCTTCCTGCTCGCCGCGGAGATCGCGGCCCACTGCCACCCCGGCCTGCGCAGCCTCCGCGACACCGTCCGACTCGCCGCGGAACGCGTCGCCGACGAGGCCGCCGCGACCGCCGTCGGAGACCGGCGCCTGACCGCGCGGGCGATCGCCCGCGCCGCCCTCGCCGCCCACGCCTCGGATTCCACCCGGCCGGACTTCGCCGCCGCCGCGACCACCGGCCCCGTGCCGCAACGCGTCGCCGCCCTCCTCGCCCCTCCCGCGCGGCGCCCCCGTACGGCGTCCTGGATCGCCCTGCTCCTCGCCGCCTGCACCGCGTTCTCGGCCTGTGCCGCGGCGGCCGGCGTGGTCACCTTCCACCACGAGGTGGAGGTGGCGCAGGGCGAGGAGTCCCGCTGACCCCCGCCCGCGCCTTCCACAACACCGGCCACCAAAAGGAAACTTACCCACCAGAAGCCCAAAAACTATGGCAAAGCGGTCTGGGGCAGGGGCGGTTGACCGTGTCATCGTGCGGCCCATGACGACACAGCACCTCCTTGACGGCCTGGACGACCGGTCCCGCCATCCCCTGCGCCCGATGGCGAACAAGGTGCCCGAAGTGACGGTTCTCTTCTGGATCATCAAGGTCCTGACCACCGGCATGGGGGAGACGGCGTCCGACCTCCTGGCCCGGGTGCTCGGCCCGGTACCGGCGGTCGCCGTCGGCGGTGTCGCCCTGGTGGCCTCCCTGGCGATGCAGTTGACCGTCCGTCGTCACATCGCGTGGGTCTACTGGACCGCCGTCGTCATGGTCAGCGTCTTCGGCACGATGGCGGCCGACGTCCTGCACGTCGGCCTCGGCGTCCCCTATGCGGTCTCGACCCCCGCGTTCCTCGCCGTCCTGGCCGCCGTCTTCGTCCTCTGGTACGCGAGCGAGCGCACGCTGTCCATCCATAGCGTCCGGACCCGCCGACGCGAGACGTTCTACTGGGCGGCCGTACTCGCCACGTTCGCCCTCGGTACCGCGGCGGGTGATCTCACCGCCACCGCGGGCCTCGGCTACCTGGGTTCGGTCCTCCTCTTCGCGGCCGCGATCTGCGTGCCCGCCCTGGCCCACCGCTTCAGCGGCCTCGACGCGGTGACCGCCTTCTGGGCCGCGTACGTCATCACCCGCCCCCTCGGCGCCTCGCTCGCCGACTGGATGGCGGTGAACGGCTCCCGCGGCGGCCTCGCGCTGGGGCTGGAGCCGGTCACCCTGGCGTGGACCCTCGCCATCCTGGGCCTCGTCGCCTACCTGGCCGCGTCACAGCGCGAGGGGCGTGTCCGCGCGGCGGCCTGACCGGCCGTCATGCGGTGCGGGACGACCGTTGCGCGCCGGCCTGCCCCGCGGCTCAGGCGGTCGCCAGGTTCTGGAGCCGCGGGTGGTTCTCCAGTGCCCACCGCACGGTCTTCGGCGGCCGCCCGAGCAGGGGTTCCAGCTCGTCGGTGATGCCGCCGTATCCTCCGCGGCCGATGATCCGGGTCAGGGTCTTCAGGTGCTCCGCGATGTGCGGGTACGCGGACATGTGGGTGTCCACGTAGGTCTGGTTCCAGGTTTCGATGTCTTCGGGAACATACGTGACGGGCCGTCCCAGTACGGCGGCGAAGTCCTCCGCGATCCCGTGCATGTCCTTCAGCTCCGGGCCGGTGAGCGCGTAGGACCTGGCGATGTGCGGCGCCGGGTCGGCCAGGATCTTCGCGCACACTTCCGCGACATCGTGACCGGCGATGGGTGTGAGCCGGTGGTCGCCGAAGGGCAGGCGCAGTTCACCGTCGGCCAGTGCGCCCAGGGCCAGCCAGGTCATGATCGGGTTCTCGACGAAGAAGGCCGCCTGGATGTTGACGGTCGGCAGGCCGGACCACTCCAGCACCTGCTCGGCGACCCAGTGGGCACGCTGCTGCGGCGACCAGTCGGCGACGAGCCCGCCGAGCCGCGCACGCCGTTCCTCCTCCGGCGCGGTCATCCTGTCGAAGGTCATGAACGACTGCTCGTACTCGGAGATGTTGACGAACACCTCGATGTCGCCCTGGGCCCGCGCGGCCGCGGCCATCAGGCTGACGGCGTCGGTGTAGTACGGGGAAAGGCTCATGCTGAAGTAGATGCGCCTCACGCCCTTCAGCGCGGCGCTCACGTCGGCGATGGTGAGCAGGTCGCCGACGAAGACCTCGGCCCCGGCCTGGCGGAGCGCGTGGGCGCGTTCGTCGTCCTGTCGCACGAACGCCCGTACCGGGTGCCCCTGTCCGAGCAGCATGTCGACCATCGTCCGGCTCACACCACCGATTTCGCCGGCGGCACCGGTGATCAGGATGGGATGGCGCTCTGGCATGAGGGTGTCCTCTTTCTGGTGGGGGTGGGGGTGCGGGTGCGGGGGGTATGGGTGTTGGGGGGCAGCTGTGCAGAAGGGCCAGTGGGCCGTCTCCGCCTGGGGGCGCGCGTCAGCCGGCCAGGTGGTTGATCTTGCGGATCTGCTTGTCGAAGGCCCGGGCGGGCACGAGACGGCGCAGTGTGCTCACGCGTCCGGCCGTGGGGCCGGCGGTGTAGCGCAGCTTCGGCCGGGCGTCGGTCGCCGCCGCGACGATCGTTCGGGCGACGACGGCGGGGGCGTCGCCTTCCCTGGTCGCCTCCGCCAGCACGCGGCCGACGGTCTGCCGCTGCTTCGCGTACGCGTCCAGAGGCGTGTCCGGCCTCCCGCTGTTGGCCTCGAATCCGGTGCTGGTGTAGGCGGGTTCGACGAGAAGGGCCCGGACGCCGTGCTCACGGACCTCGTGGTCCAGGGACTCGGTGTAGCCCTCGATCGCGTGCTTGGAGGCGGCGTAGACGGCCATGTACGGCTGGGGCATGAACCCGAGTACGGACGAGATGTTGATGACGCGCCCGCCTCGCCGGGCGCGCATGTGGGGCAGGACCTCCGTCACCATGCGCATGACCCCGAAGACGTTGGTGTCGAAGACGGCCTGGGCCTGCTCGACGGAGGTCTCCTCCGCCGCGCCCGTCGAGCCGACGCCGGCGTTGTTGACCAGGACGTCGATCCGACCGAACCGCTCGCTGACCTCCTGGACCGCCGCGGCGACCGAGGCGTCGAGGGCGACGTCGAGGGCGACGAAGGTCACGCCGTCGAGCGGGGCGACGCGGGAGGGGTCCCGGCTGGTGCCGACCACGTCGAAACCCGCTGCGACGAGCGCGAGCGCGGTTGCCTTGCCGATGCCTGAAGAGGCGCCCGTCACGAGTGCCACCGGTCGAACTGTCGTCATGCCGACTCCCGAGCTCATCGAAAACCGATCGGTTTCCACTACGGTAAACTGATCGGTTTTCGGATGCAAGCTCAGGCGGGAAGGAGGGATGTGGTGCAGTCCCTTGCGGCACGGGGAACAGCGAACTCAAGGCCCCCAGGGCGAGCCATGAAACATGAAGGGGCCGCCTCGAACCGCACGGCCTCGTCTTCGGCGGTGTGGTGACCGTGGACACGGCGGCCGGGCTCAAGCGGGTGCTCAAGTTCTCCGCGGCCGCCGTCGCGATCCGCGATCTTGAGATGGCCGCGCCCTCATCGTCATGCAGGTCGGCCGGGCGGGCCGGGCAGGCCAGTGGAGAGCTCACCGCCCCAGGGGTCCGCGGATGCGGAACGCCGCGCTGAAGCCGCCTCCCGCGACTGTTCGCGGTCCTGAGCTTGCACTGGGAAACCGATCGGTTTACTGTAGTGCTCGGAAACCGGTCGGTTTCACATTCTCTGGAGGCAGTCATGACCGCATTGAAGGGCGCAAACGTCTTCGTCACCGGCGGCAGCCGAGGCATAGGCAAGGCGCTGGTGGAGGAGCTGTACGCGCGAGGGGCCGCCAAGGTCTACGCCACCGCCCGCGACCCGCGCAGTGTGACGCACCCCGACGCGGTCCCGGTGGCGCTGGAGGTCACCGACCCCACCTCCGTGGCGGCCGCCGCCGCGCAGGCGCAGGACGTCACCGTACTGATCAACAACGCAGGTGCCTCGGTCGGCGCCTCCTTCCTCGACTCCCCGGTGGACGACGTACGCCGGGAGTTCGAGACCAACTTCTACGGCCCACTGCTTCTCACCCGTGCCTTCGTGCCGGTCATCGAGCGCAACGGCGGCGGCCACCTCCTCAACGTGCACTCCGTGCTCTCCTGGATCGCCCTCGGCGGCTCCTACAGCGCCTCCAAGGCCGCCCTGTGGTCGCAGACCAACTCCCTGCGCCTGGAGCTCCAGCCGCGCGGCATCTCCGTCACCGGACTGCACGTCGGATACGTCGACACCGACCTGGCGGCAGGCGTCGAGGCACCCAAGTCCAACCCCCGTGACGTCGCCGCACTCGCCCTCGACGGGGTCGAGACGGGCGCGTACGAGGTACTCGCCGACGACATCTCACGGCAGGTAAAGGCGGGCCTGGCCGGCGACATCGCCGGGCTGTACGCCCAACTCGCCGAGTAGGACTCGGAGTCGGCACCTTCCGGGGACCACCAGCCACACCATCGCCCCACGCGCGGAACACGACAGCCGCGAGGGCACGCTGCGTGGTCGGTGGCCCGCAGGCATCAGGCGTCCCGCCCGTAGGTAGCACGCCAGGTTCGCCAGGCCTCTGGTTGCTGGTCGTGGGTGCCGTGCCGTCCCGCCGGCCCGGGGCACCCCGTGCGGCGCCCGGTTTGGCGGCTGCCGGGGTCAGCCGTTGCTGCCGGCCTTGCGGATGGCGTCCTTCGTGCGGTCCATCAGGGCCGCGACGGGGCCCAGGGCCATGTTGGCCGCGCCGGACTCGACACCGGGGTGGGGCCGGGTGGGGGCCATGGCCTGCGCGGCTTTGACGGCCTTGGCCATCGCGGCGAGGTTGGTGACGTCGGTGCTGCGGCGGATGTGCGTGAACTCGTAGCGTTCCTCCGCCCGGGCGTGCTCCTGCACGTCCTTGCGGAGCTTCATGAGCCGGGGCATGAACGTCGGGTCGTCGGTGTCCATGTCGTCCAGCCGGGCGAGGGTCTCCTTGGCGGCCTTCTCCTCGGCGAGCCGGTCCTCGACGATCTGCTTGCCCCCGGAAACCGCCCGCCGGACGAAGGGATGGACGATCTCTTCCTCGGCGGTCTCGTGCACGGCCAGCAGGCGTACGAGCCGGTGGAAGGCATCGCGGCGTTCCTCGCCCCCGCTCTGCTCGACCTCGTCGAAGAGGTTGCGGATGCCGCCGTGCTGGCGCATGAGGAGCCCGACGACGTCGATGTCGGGAGAGTGGTCGTCACCGGCGTGCGGGGTGTGCAGTTCGGACATGGTCGGCTGCCTCACTTCTCACGCATCGCGGGGTCGGGGTGCTCGCCCTCGGACTGGACGCGGTACTCCGGCCCGAACATCGCGTCGTGCTCGGTCATGACCCGGTCGCTCGGGGGCGCCTCGCCGCCGTGGATCTGCTCCTGCATCCTCTCGAACCGCTCGTGGGCCTCACGTACGTAGCCCGTATCGAGTGTGGTCAGGTCCATCTGGGTGTCGAGCAGTTCGCGCAGGTACTGCTTGTTCGGCTCGAAGGTGAGCACGTCGGGCAGCTCCGGTGCCAGGATTTCCTGCGGCTCCCGGCCGTCGTGGCGGCGCATCAGGTCGCAGGCGGTGTGCAGGTGCTCCAGCTCCATGTTGAGGTGCAGCTCCCAGATGGCCTTGACCTTCGGGTCGCTCTCCTGCTCCATGAAGGAGTAGTACAGGTAGCACTCGTTGTACTCGTGGTTGACGAGCTGCTCCCACCACGTCTCGCCCGGGTCGACCAGCGACTCGTAGTGCGTGACGTGCTCCTCCTCGATCAGCCCGATCTCCTGGTAGAGCTGGCGTGCGATCGGCTCCATGTAGGTGGGG
This sequence comes from Streptomyces sp. NPDC005483, assembly GCF_040606035.1. NCBI lineage: Bacteria > Bacillati > Actinomycetota > Actinomycetes > Kitasatosporales > Streptomycetaceae > Streptomyces > Streptomyces sp. NPDC005483. The sequence goes on along the minus strand of NZ_JBEXEA010000020.1, from coordinate 167,519 downwards.
CCGGTGTTCATGTAGAAGTTCATGGTCTGCTGCTCCGCGGACATGATCGTCAGGGCGTGCAGCTTCGACAGCGGGCTCGTGGCGTCCGAGGCCATCATCGCCCGCTTCCGCACGCTGGCCATCCACCGCGGTTCGGTGCTCATCGGCCACATCGTCGGCAGTGTGCTGCAGTGCGTGCTGAGCGTGGTGCTCGTCGGGTCCGTCGCCGTGGCGATCGGGTTCCGGTCCACGAACGCCACCTTCCTGGAGTGGTTCCTGGCGCTCGGCCTGCTCGCCCTCGTCTCCCTGGCACTGACCTGGATCGCGGTCGGCATGGGCCTGTCCAGCCCGAACCCCGAGGCCGCCAGCAACAACGCCCTGCCCCTGATGGTCCTGCCCCTCCTCTCCAGTGCCTTCGTCCCGGTCGACGCGATGCCGGGCTGGTTCCGGCCGATCGCCGAGTACCAGCCCTTCACCCCGGCCATCGAGACCCTGCGCGGCCTCCTCCTCGGCACCGAGATCGGCCACAACGGTTGGCTCGCCGTCGCCTGGTGCCTGGGGCTGGCCGCGCTCGGCTACGCCTGGTCCAGGTCCCTGTTCGACCGCGACCCGAAGTAGAACCCGACAAGCGCTCGCGACCGGCCCGTACGGTGAGCTGCCGTACGCGCCGGTCACGTCGGCGTCCGGCCGCCGACCTCGAGGGCTGGACCGGCTGACCGACACTGACACCGCGCGGACCCCCGGAAACCGGATCCCGCTGTCCGCGCCGACCGTGCGGTCCGCTGGTGTGGGCGAAGCGGCCCCGGGTGTTATTGAATGAGGTTTGCGGTCAGGAATCCCGGGACTCTGCCGCCCGGGTTCTGGTACGGCTCCGGCGTGGCGCCGGGGCTGGCGAGCGAGCTGAGAGAGCCGCATGGACTCCACCCCACCCCCCTCGTCTGCGTCACCGTTCGACATGGTCAGCAGCGCCTTGGGGCAGTACATGCCAGTCGGCGCAGCGGCAGCGGCCGCCGGTTCCGCCGACCCGCGGGGAGACGACGCCGCCCGCCGACCCATACCCGCCGATGCGCCCCCCGCCCGTCAGGAGCAGATCCTCGGCGCGGTCAATCTGGACTGCGATCTGAGAATCACCCGCTGCAATCTGGACGCCCCCGTCTTCGCAGGGGTGGAGGCCCTGCCCGGGAGCCCTTTCGTCGACCTCCTGCCTTCCTGGGACGTACCGACGGTCACTCGGCGGTTGCGGCAGGTCCTCGAGACCGGGGAGCCGCACGTCGCCCGGGTCCAGCGCCTGCGGCGCGGCGACGGGTCGCAGCTGGTGGTCTCGATGAGCATCCTGGCCGCCGCGGCGCCCGCGGAGGGCCTGACCGTCTCCCTGATCGCCATGGCCAAAAGGCTGCACCTGTACGCCGCCGAGACCGCGATCGGCACCTCGCTGGACATCGGCGAGACCGCCCAGTCGCTGGCGGAGTCCCTGCTGGCCTGGGGGGACGTGACCGCCATCGACCTCGACTTCGCCGTGTGGACGGGCGAGGTGGCCACCGAGCAGCCGCAGGGGCGCATCCGGCTGCGGCGGGCGGCCCTGGTGCCGGACCGGGCGTGGCCCGACGGCTACGTGACGCCGGGCGACGATCTTCCCGGCGATGCGAGTCGCCTGCTGGCGCAGGCGATACGGCGGGACGACGCCGCGCAGGCCCTCGTCATACCCGACCGGAGGACGATCGAGCGGGTGCTCGGCAGCGCGCGGTTGGTGCGTGCCCTGGTGCCCGGTGACGAGGCGGCGGGTGTGGCGTGCATACCGCTGGTCCTGGAGGGAGCGCCGCCCGTCGTACTGGGTGTCGCGGAGGTCTGGCGGCGGGCGGACCGCCCCTTCGCGGACAGCGAGCTCCTCGACCTGCAGGAGCTGGTGGCCAGGACCTCTCACCACGTCGACCTGGCCCGTCAGCACCAGCGCGAGCACACGCAGGTGCTGGCGTTGCAGCGCCGGCTGCTGCCACGGTCCGGCGGCGACACCATCGAGACGGCCAGCGTCTACCAGCCCGCCACCCCCGACAGCGCGGGAGTCGGCGGGGACTGGGTGAACAGCTTTCCGCTGCCGGACGGCCGTACCGCGCTGGTGGTGGGTGACGTCGTCGGGCACGGTCTGGGAGCCGCGGCGACCATGGGGCAGCTGAGCATGGAGGCCCGCGCGCTGCTGTCGGCGGGGCTGGCGCCCGACGAGGTGCTGGAGCACCTGGACGAGACCGTGTCGCTGCTGGACGACGCGGAGTCCGGGCTGGCGGCCGGTTACAGCGCCCTCGGGTCGACCTGCTGCATCGCCGTGTACGACCCGGTCGGCCACCACGTGGCGCTGGCGAGCGCCGGCCATCTCCCTCCGGTCCTGGTACCCCCCAACGGCCCCGCCGGCCCGGTCGCGATACGCCCCCACCCCGGGCTGGGCGCCGAGTTCGCGCTGCGGGAGCCGTATGACGTGCACGTCTTCTCCGCACCCCCGGGCTCACTGCTCGCCCTCTACACCGACGGCCTGGTGGAGGATCCCGCCCTGTCGATCGACGAGGGCATCGACAGGCTGACCGTGGCCGTGTCCGCGGTGCACCCCTGGGACGCCCTGCAGCAGGCCGCGCGGGGCATGGTCTCGGCGCTGGCGCCGAGACGCCGGCGCGACGACGTGACCCTGCTGCTCGCGCGCATGATCGGTCACCGCAAGGGGGACACCGCGACCTGGCGTCTGCCCGCTCGCGGCGACGCGGCCGCCCGGGCCCGCGCGCTGGTCTCCGAGCTGCTGGGGCGATGGGGCCCCAGAGCCGACACCCGGGACAGCGTGCTGCTCGTGGTCGACGAACTGGTCGCCAACGCGGTCCGCTTCGCCGACGGACCCATCACGGTCCGGCTGATCAGGACCGGCCACGGGCTGCTGTGCGAGGTGGGCGACACCGGCAACGGCAGACCACGACTGGGCCATGGCGGGCTCCTCGACGACGGTGGCCGTGGCCTGCACGTCGTGCACGGGCTCACCACCCGCTGGGGGGTGCGGTGGACGGACACCGGCAAGGTGGTCTGGGCGTCGGTCGAGCGGTGACGCGGCTTCGGCCGGGCGGCGGCGCGTGCGTTCGTCAGGCGGTGCCACCCACCTGCGCCACCTTCGCCACCGGCGGTACGCGTGGCGCGAGTTCGCGCTACAGCCACTGCCCTTCCAGGGCGGTGGCCGTGAGGCCCGGGGCCGCCGCGTACAGGACGGCACGGCTGCCCGGCTTCTGCCCCGCGTCGTAGGCCCTGCGCATGATGTCGAACACGGCGGCGCCTCCGCGGTTGCCGGTGGTGTAGCTGTCCCGGCTGTGGTCCAGCAGCCCCGAGGGCCAGCCGTCGGGCATCGTCTGCTCCATGTACTCCAGCACGCGCGTCCCGCCGGGGTGCGCGAGCAGAACGTCGGGGTGCCAGGAGTCGGGGTCGTCCCGGTAACGGAGGCGCAACCACTCCCACATCGCGGTGACCGTCTGCTGCACGGCGCGCGGCCCGCGCCGGTCCATCACGAAGTGGGTGCCGTCCTCGCGTGTCTCCAGGCGGTGCAGGTCCTGGGTGCCGGGCAGCGTGTGGTGCCAGGCTGAGTCCAGCCGCAGCACCGACTCGGGCCTCGGGCGGCCCGTGACCACCGCGGCGACCGCGGTGTCCGCGAACAGCAACCGGACGATCAGGGACTCCAGAGTGTCGTCCGCGGGCTGGTAGGTCGTGCTCAGTGCCTCCGCGATCACGATCAGGACGACCCGGTCGGGGTCCGCGGCCACGAGATCCGCCGCCAGCGCCAGGGAGCGGGTCCCGGCTATGCAGGCCCACTGTGTGGCCGGCAGCAGCATCACGTCGCCCCGGAGCGGGAGCCTGTTGGCCAGCGAGACGTCCAGCCCCGGCAGCGCCGGGGTGGTGGAGTGACTGGTGATCAGACAGTCGACGTCCGCGGCGTCCAGCCCGGCGATCTGCAGGGCCCCGCGCGCCGCACGCTCCCCGCAGGACTGCACGGCCGCCCAGGCCGGCGCGGTGCGCTCCTGGACGGTCTGCGGCGCGGGTATCGACTCGAGGGCGGCGATCACGCGATCCACGTCGTGTTCGGTGAACCCCTCGGCGGCCAGCGTCTCCCGGGTCGGCCCGACACCGGCTGCCGGCAGGCCGCTCCCGTTGCCGGCCGCGACGGCGGCCTCCAACGGCAGCATCCACCCGCGGGTCTCGATGCCCGTACTGGCCGCGATGCCGTCGATCCGCGGCGCCCACGCCGCGTGCGGGTGCCGACCGCGCACCTCGTCCACGATCTGGCTGGTCCGGACGGCGTGCTCGCCGTGTATCACGGCAGGCGGACAGAGGTAAGCGGCCATGAGCGGCACCTTTCTGCAGAGAACGAGATGGAACGTCACGAACGCTGCGTCATGGTCCACTTAGGAGTGATCAATCCAAGTTGATGACAGTGCGCTCCAGTTCGGTATTCCGAATCCGTTTCGAGCATGGACGCCAAACGGGCATGTGCGCTGTGGTCTGGGCAACTTGGGAGGTTCTTCGATGCGTGAAACGACGCACACTGCCGCGGAGGGGGCCGGGACGCACACGGCCCGCCCATGCGAAAGCCCCAGGCCGCCGGCCTGGGGCTTCAAGAAGAGCGGGTGACGTGCTCGCCGAACAGCGGTGGGCCGGGACGAGGCCCGGTCACGCCTGCAGGAGCCTGTGTTTCTGGTCCTCGAACTCGGCCTGGGTGAGTACGCCCTGGTCCTTCAACTCGCCTAGCTGCTTCAGCTGCTCGATCTTGCTGGACATATCGGGGGCCGGCGGAGGCGCCGGCGCTTCGGCGTAGGAAGCCGCCTGGGGTGGGGGCGTCTGGTACGGCTGCTGGGCTGCCCACCGCCCCTGCTGCCGGCGTGACACACGGTTCGACACGGCGGTCGCCGTGCCGGCGACGACCGCGGTGCGCGCGACCCCGCGCAGGAGACCTGGCATGACTCTTTCCCTTCTGTCCGTCGGCGTCATCGATCGTTGTTCACTGAGCGGCCTCGGCCGCGTCGAGGGCGGCGACGAGCGCGGGCACCGGGATCCGCCCGGAGGCGACCATCCGGGCCCCGCCGCGGCGCAGGGCGGCGGCGAAGGGCGCGGCCCACCGGTTCTCGTAGAGCAGGATGCCGGCGGAACTCCCCGGCTCCAGCGCCTTGGCCGCCTCGTCGATGTCGTCCTGGCCCAGGAGCCCCGAGGACGCTCCCTCGAAGACGGCCAGGTCGAGCTCGCCGTCACCGGTGAAGTCGGCGATCTCCATGCCGGTCACGGAACCGTCGTCGTCCTTCCTGACGAACATCAGGTCCAGGATCCGAATGAGTCCGCGGTCCACGAGATCGACGAGGATGGGGAAGCCCTCGCCCGTCATCCGGTTACCGGGGAACTCGACGACCAGGTAGTCGATCGGACCCACTTCTTCGAATTCGTCGCTCACGGCGTCACCTCTGGTGCTCGTGGCTGTCGTCCCCCACGAAACCCCTGAGCCAATTGCATCACCGGGGCGTGGCCCCCGCACCTCGGTCCGTCGTTCACCCGACCGGCCCGCCCGGATCGCGGGCTCCTCGCCGAACAGCTCCGCTTGTCACCATGAGCGGAAGCGGTGACGAACAACTCTCGGCCCAGGAGCGCGGCGAACTGGCCGAACTGCGGCAGCGGGTCCACGCCCTGGAGGGCGGCGGACCACCCAGACCGGCGCGGCACCACCCGCTGCGCTCGCTCGGCTCGGTCCTGCTGATCCTCCTGGCCGCGCTGCTGTCGCTGCTCTCCGTCGTCGCGGTGTGGGCGAACAGCATCGTGAGGGACACGGACCGCTACGTCGACACCGTCGGGCCGCTGGCGAGTGATCCCGACGTGCAGCAGGCGGTCACCAACCGCGTCACCGCCGCCGTGCTGGCGCAGGTCGACGTGGACGCGATCGTCAAGCAGCTGACGGACGCCGCCGCACAGAAGGGTGTGCCGCCGAAGGCGGCCAAGTTGCTGGGCGATCTGGACGGCCCGATCGAGAGCGGACTCAAGACGCTGGTCAGCGGAGCGGTGGAGCGGGTGGTCACCAGCAGCGCCTTCGAGAAGGTCTGGGTGAACGCCAACCGCAGGGCGCACACGGCGCTGGACAAGGCCCTGACCGGCGAGGCCAGTGGCCCTGTCCAGCTGAAGAACAACCAGGTCGTCATCGACCTGGGGCCGATCGTCGCCGACGTCAAGGACCGACTGGTCGCGGCCGGCTTCTCACCCGCCGCGAAGATCCCGGCCGTTCACACGGACTTCGTGGTGTTCGCCTCGAAGGACGCCGGAAAGATCAGGACCTATGTGAGAGTGCTGGAGATCCTCGGCGGCTGGCTGCCCGTCATCGCGCTGCTGATCGCGGCCGCGGGGGTGTACGTGGCGTTCAACCGCCGGCACGCGCTGATCGGGGCCGCGCTCGCGGTGTTCCTCGCCATGCTGGTTCTCGGCATCGGTCTCACCGTCGCCCGCGATGTCTACCTCAACCATCTGCCCCCCGGCGCATCCCAGGCCGCCGCGGGATCCGTGTACGACGCCCTGGTCAAGTTCCTGCGGGCCGGCGTACGTGCCCTCGCCGCGGTCGCCCTCTTCACCGCCGCCGGCGCCTTCCTCGCCGGGCCGTCCCGGATCGCCGTCGTCACGCGCACAGGTTGCAGCAGGAGCATCGGCGCACTGCGTGACGTGACGACGTCGGCGGGCCTTCGGCTCGGTGCCCTCGGGCGGTTCGTCCATCGCTTCAAGCGCTGGATCGGGGTGGCCGTCCTGGTGGTCGCGGCGATCGTCCTGTTCGCCTGGAGCTACCCGACGACGGCGGTCGTGGTCTGGACCGCGGTGATCACGCTGGTGGCCTTGGCGATCCGCGAGTTCCTGGACTACGACGGCGGCACCCCGCCCTCGGACCCCGACTCCGCGGGCGGTGCCACCGCCGCGCGCTGACTCGGCTCGCCGGGTGCCTCCCCCGGGGATACGTTGGTTGAGGAAGCCTGTGAACCGGCCGTCCCGTGGGTGCTGGAGCTCGACCACGGCGAAGGCGGAACACGCTCCGAGAGTGCCCGCCCCGCCGCGCCCTGGCCGCGACGCGGCCCACGGCCCGCGGGTGACCCGGAGCGATCGATCCTCCGTCGGCGGCCCGTCGCCACCGCCGTGTGCGGAGGTGGCCAACCCCCGGGAGCCGCTGCCATGACCGAGATCCACGTGGACGGCCGCGCGATGCGGCACCGTACCCCCAAGGAGCGAGCGGCGCTCGGCAAGGCGGCGAGGGCCGATGTGCCCCGCTCCAGCCACGCCGAGTTCGCGCCGGGACGCAAGCGGCCGGATCCGCTGGAGATCATCGAGAAGCAGTCGGCGACGCGGCTGCACGAGCTCGTACCGGTTCGCTACGGCCGGATGTCCGAGTCACCCTTCCGTTTCTACCGGGGGGCCGCCGCCATCATGGCGTCGGACCTCGCCGAGACGCCGAGCACGGGTTTCAGGACCCAACTGTGCGGCGACGCCCACATGCTGAACTTCCGCCTGCTGGCCTCGCCCGAGCGCCGCCTCATGTTCGACATCAACGACTTCGACGAGACACTGCCCGGCCCCTGGGAGTGGGACGTCAAACGCCTGGCTGCCAGCCTCGTCATCGCCGGCCGGCTCAACGGCTTCAGCACCAAGGAACGGGCCGCGATCGTACGGGCCACCGTGCGGTCGTACCGCGAGAACATGCGCACGTTCGCCGGAATCGGCAACCTGGGTGTCTGGTATGCCCAGTTCGACGAGAAGTGGGTGCTGGACCGGTTCGGACCGGACCTGTCGGCGCGGAGCCAGGAACGCTGGGCGCGTGCCGCGACCAAGGCGCGTTCTCACGACACCCTCCAGGTCTTCGACAAGCTCACCGGGGTCATCGACGGCAAGCGCCGTATCCTTCCCGACCCGCCGCTCATCACCCGCCTCGAGGACCTGCTGCCCGACGATCGGCGCGGCCGACTGGAGCAGGAGATCAGCCGGTTGATCGAGCACTACGGCAGGACCCTGCAGTCGGACCGGCGGTTCCTGCTGGAGCAGTACCGGGTGACCGACATAGCGCGCAAGGTCGTCGGGGTCGGCAGCGTGGGCACCCGGTGCTGGATCGTGCTCCTGCTGGGGCGGGACGGCCAGGATCCACTGTTCCTCCAGGCCAAGGAGGCCGACCGGTCGGTGCTGGCGCCCCACGTCGGAAACACCGAGTACCCGACGCAGGGCGAGCGGGTCGTCTCCGGGCAGCGACTGATGCAGGCCACCAGCGACATCTTCCTGGGCTGGGAGCGGGTCGAGGGCATCGACGGCCGACGGCGCGACTTCTACGTACGGCAGTTGCGGGACTGGAAGGGGGTCGCCGTCGCCGAGGAAATGGTGCCGAAGGGCATGCGGACGTTCGGCGCTCTGTGCGGCGCGACGCTGGCTCGTGCCCACGCCCGGTCCGGCGATCGCATCGCCATCGGCGCGTACCTGGGCGGCGGGGACTCCTTCGACCGGGCGCTGGTGACGTTCGCCGAGCTCTACGCCGACCAGAACGAACGGGACCACCAGGCACTCGTCGACGCCGTCGCCGCCGGGAAACTGCCGGCCGAGGCTGCCTGAGAAGGCGACGGCACTCTCGGATTCAGTCACCGACAAAGTGAGGAACGCACCATGGCCACGACCACGACCCACCGCCACTCGGCGACCACCGAGGCCGCCGCCGGCGGACTGACGGTCTTCGCCGCCGTCCTGCTGTTCATCGCCGGTGTCCTGGACCTCTTCCGGGGCATCATGGCCATCGCCAACGACGACGTGTACCTCTCCACCCCCAACTACGTCTTCAAGTTCGACCTGACCAGCTGGGGCTGGATCCAGCTGGTCCTCGGTGTGATCGCCATGACCGTCAGCGTGGGCCTCTTCTCGCGTGCCACCTGGGCCCGGGTCGTCGGGGTCGGCATCGCGGGGCTGCTGGTCATCGCCAACTTCCTGTCGATGCCGTACTACCCCGTCTGGTCGCTCACCCTGATCGCGCTGTACGGCTTCGTCATCTGGGCGCTGTGCGTCGTGCGCCGGGAAGACTGAGGGCCGAGGGAAGTCCTGGCCGTCGGGATGCTCCGGCGGCCCGGGCGGTCGACGGCGTCACCCGTCCCAGGCGGACGCTCTGACCGACGCGACCACATGACGTGGCGCCGAACCCGGGAGGACCCATCGCCGGAACGACGTCGGAGAGCGGCTCCAGGGCCGCCGCGCGGAGTCAGCCCCCGGAAGCCGACCTGCTGAGGACCATGCTGGGCCGGCCGGAATACCGCAAGGCCTTGCTGTTCTGCGGGCTGATCGGTGTCCCGGTGGCACTGATCGCGTTCTGGTTCCTGGTGGCGCTGAACCAGCTGGAACAGCTGATCTGGACGGACTGGCCCAAGGACCTGGGCTGGAAACGGGCTCCCTGGTGGTGGGCTCTGCCCCTGCTCACGGTGGCCGGTCTCGTCGTCGGCCTGGTGGTCGCGCGGTTTCCGGGCCGGGGCGGACATCTTCCGGCCGGGGGCCTGCACTCGGGCGGCATCACCTGGCAGGCACTGCCGGGAGTCCTGGTCGCCGCTCTGGTGGGTCTGCCGCTCGGTGTCGTTCTGGGGCCCGAGGCACCGCTGATCGCGCTGGGCGGCGGACTGGCCCTGCTCTTCGCGAGGCTGGCCCGGGCGCCCCAGACCCAGGCGAGCACGGCGCTGCTCGGTGCGGCCGGGGCGGCGGCCGCCATCTCCGCGCTCTTCGGGAACCCGATCGTGGGCGCGGTGCTGCTGATGGAGGTGGCCGGGGTCGGCGGGCCGCAGCTGTTCGCGGTGATGCTGCCGGGCCTGCTGGCCAGCGGGGTGGGCGACCTGATCTTCACCGGATTCGTCCGCTGGACCGGCTTCGAGACCGGAAGCCTGGACATCGGCCTGCCCAAGCCGCCGCCGCTCGACTGGGGGGACGTGCCGTGGGTGCTGGTCCTGGCACCCGCCCTCGCGTTCCTCATCCACTGGATCTTCGTGGGCGGACGGTTCACCGCGCGCTTCGTGGCGACCCGGACGGTGCGCAACACCACCCTCTGCGGGCTGGGCGTGGCGGGCTGCATCACTCTCTACGCGGTCACCACGGGCCGTTCGCCGGCCGAGGCGGCCCTGTCCGGGGAGGCCACCCTGTCCGCCCTGGCCAAGGACCCGCACGCCTGGCCGGTGGGCGCTCTGATCGCGGTACTGGCCTTCAAGGGCCTGGCGTACGCGCTGTGTCTGGGCAGCCTGCGCGGTGGCCCCGTCTTCCCCGCACTGTTCCTGGGCGGGGCGGCCGGTGCGCTGCTGGCGCCGTTGCCCGGTCTGGGGCTGGTGCCGGCGATGGCCATGGGGATGGCGGCCTCGGTGACCGCGGCCCTGCGACTGCCCGTGAGCAGCGTCGTCCTGGTCGTGCTCCTGCTGGGAAACGTGGACACGGTGGCGCTGGTGGTGCTTGCCGCGGTCGTGTCCTTCGTGATCACCCAGTGGCTGCCGCTGGGCCCGCCCATCCCGGCGCCCCCCGAGCGGCCCGCCGATCAGACGGCCGGCTCGACGTCGCCACGGTCGTGACGAGCGTCATCCGGTGTCATACGGGTGATGGCCGGCGCGGTCCGCATGACTGCGTAGTTCTATCGCTCGGCAGGGCGGCTATTTCGGTGACGAGGTGCCGGGTGGGTGGCCGGAGGGGGGTGCCGGGGGTTCGGGTGTGCCCAGTCGGCGGGTGACCCAGGGTTCGCGGGCGATGACCGCGCCGGCGGTGACGCACAGGGTCGCGACCACGCAGAGCGTGATGAGCCAGGACAAGAGGGTGAAGACCGCGCCCAGCGAGCCGTACTTGTCCAGGCTGTGGTTGAGGGCCCGGGGCACGTACAGCGGTGCGGTGGAGGTGAGGACGCTCAGGGCCGTTCCGGTCAGCAGTGCGCCCGGCAGCAGTGGCAGCCACGGTACGCGCGCGGTCAGCAGCAGGTGCTGGGTCCACCACCAGATGCCGACCTCGGCGGCCAGCAGCAGCGGCACGCCGAGCCACAGGCCGAGGCCGAAGCCGTTGCGCAGGCTGCCCTGCAGTCCGAACATGACCAGCCAGGTCGCGAGCCAGGCGAGCCAGCGCCAGGCGGCCACCCGCGCGCTCGCCCCGGGCAGGCTCCAGGCGCGCTCGCACAGCCGTTGCATGGCGCGGCTGCACGCGGTGGCCGAGACGAGCACCATCAGGCCGCCGACGACGCCGGTGGTCTGCCGCAGTTCGTCGGACGGCTTGCCGGTGCCCTTGAGGGCCTTGCTCAGTTCGGTGTCCGCGTTCCCGGACAGTCCGAAGGTGTCGTGCAGGGACCTGACGAGCTGGTCGCGCACGGCTTGCGGGGCGATGGAGGCCACCACGAACAGCAGGGGGACGGCGGTGAGGAACGTCTGGGCTGCCAGCCGAGTCGCCGAGTCGAGTACGTTCACCGAGATCAGGTGCGACAGCAGATGCGTGATCACCGGGAAGCGTGTCTCGGCCCGGGTCCGCACTCCCTTGAGCCGGGACTTCGTTGAGGCGACCCGCTCCCGCCGCGACGCCCGGCGTGACGGACGGTCCGGGCGGCCTCCTCCGGCTCCTGTCCCTGGCTGCATACCGCCAGCCTGCCGCCGCAGCGACCGCCAGGCCCTCGGCGGGAGCGTCACACAAGGCCGAACGGGTGAACATCTATGCGGACGTTCAAGTCGGCTTTCCCCTGCGCTCGCCCGCCAGACCGACGGTCACGCTGTGGAGTGGTAGCCGGACTTCGGGATGCGAGGTGATTTCCCCCGTCGGACAGTGGAGTCATGAACCATCACCAGTCCCATGGGGCGATCGAGATCGACACCCGCCTCGTCACGGCCGGTGTCGTGCTCACGGCGACCGGTGCCGTGTTGGCGTGCGCCGGCATGGCCATCGGGGCCTTCGCTGTGTTCACGGCGGGTCGGCGCATGCTCCGCGACATGGACGTGCCCCCGGCCCAGCAGGCGGCCGCGAAGTGGCAGCAGGCCAAGGAGGCGTCCCGAGCGGGTGTACGGGCGTGGCAGTCCGCGTCTGACGCCTAGAACGGGTCGCGGGTGGGGCGTTGCGCAGGTACGCGCGGCTCCGCAGAAGCGTCAGCGGGTTCCGGGGTAACGCGGCCTCGGATCCAGTCTTGGCGCCCGGCATACGCACGGTGAGAACCACACCCCTCTCATCCAGCGGACTACCCGACTGGGCGAGGCGCATGTTGGGCGGGTCCGGCAGGCGTGAACAGGATTACAGCAGGGCTGAGTTGGAAGAGACGGACCTCTACATCCGCGAGACGTCCGGGCAGAGGCGCCATCGCCGACGAGGAATTCCGCCAGGCCAAGGAGGGCGATCCACGCCAGGACGGAAGTGCCCGGGGCTTCCCCTCAATCGGCCCGCTCAGCCGACGGTGCGGTCGCCGCTGTACCGGGCAGGGCGCCTCCATCGGTCCGAATCCGACGCGACAGGGCACCGGCTGGGGCATGGGCCGGGTCGGCGACAGAGCCCAGGGGCGGTAAAGCCCACGCAGCTGTGACGGCAGCGCTCTCCCGCGCCGACCCGGCATACAGCACCTTCGGCCCTGGCGTCCGCAAGTCGTCGGCGACGCGCTGTCACTCTGCGCCTGATCGGATGCGTAGAGCACCCGAGCGGACGAGTCGGCAGGTCAGATCGCAGGCGGCTGAAACAGCTCGGAGCGGCGGCGAACAGCGCTTTCGCACCTACCCTCTCAGCCCCGGGGCGCCTCGACCGGGCTCTCCCTCACCGGTGCAAGGCCCGGGGCCGACGGCATGACCGCCGCCTGCGAGCGGATGACGTTGATCGTCTCGACGAGCTGGTCACGCAGCAGCCGGCAGGCCCCCGCCCGCCCCTCCGGAGCCCAGGTCGGTCCGTCCGGACCACTCATACACACCTCCTCCGGGCGACCCCGCCCTGAACGCTGTCCGTCAGATGCGACGACCCGGTCCGCGACCAGCACGACATCACGCATGCACGGGCACCGGGTGTCGGCGAGGTCCGGCCAGAGCCTCAGCTCGCGGCAAGCTCTCTCACCCCGGCAAAGCTGGTCACCTGCCGACATCGGCACGGCGGCCCCCGCTCTGCCACCGACGCTGACCACCGTGCCGCACCGTCATATCGTCCCCAACGACGCCATCTCGATCCCGGTGGCCCGCCGAAAGGGTGGCTTCGGTCGCCGCCCACCCCAGAAAGGCCGGTGACGGTATGAAAAGCGGAGCGGCCTGATCCCGGACAGCCGTGGCCGATTCCGTGACACATGCCATCGCGCGTTCCGGCCGACGCATGTCACGTCTTCCAGCGGACCGACGGCCGGTCCGCCCTGCCTCACTCACCCGAGTGGCCCCGCTTTCTCAGGCGACGCAGGGTGGAAACGAGGAGCCACGAAGCCGGTGGCCCCAAGCGGGATCGAAGGACGCACCATGACAACAACCGCCACTCCCCGCCGATCGGAGACATCCGCGGCAGCCGCCGGCGGACTGGTGACCTTCGCCGCCGTGATGGTCTTCATCTCCGGCGTTCTCGGCATCTTCCGCGGCATCATGGGTCCATCCCCGATTACCCGGCGTGGTCGATCGCCCTGATCGCGCTGTACTCATTCGTCATCTGGACGCTGTGAAGCCCGCACCACCGACGCCCGTCCCCACGGTGAACGGCCGGCGGCCGGGCCCTCCGGCGCCGCGGAGGCTGCGCGGCGGAGCAAGGGGAAGAGCGGCAAGAGGACGGCGAGCTCGGCTGCGCTCAGGGGCCGGACATCGCTGCGGCCCGGTGAACCCGTCCAGGCCCGTCGGTATCAGTGCCCGCCCGGCGAACCCGTGCCGGACCGCACCGCGCGGTGGCCGTGGTTCTCCGCCGCGCTCGGGTGCATGTCGGAAGCGGAGCAGCGGAGCACTCTCGTCAGTTGCCCGACACACGACGTGCCGGTTGTCTGTCACCGGACACCCTTGCCACCGGCCACCGACCCCTGACAGCCGCCCGAGCCGCCCTGAGCCGCCACCGGACCGGGCCACGTACCCACCGGCCCGCGCGCTGGCCGCTACCGCCCGTTGCGAGGGACGCTCGGTCCGAAGAATCCCCCGGAGCGGGTGATGGAGGACCGGGTGGAAGCGCGGTGACATGGTCCGAGCGCACCCCGCTCGTGGGAGGTCGACATGTCCGGTAGCCGTTCCGCGCTCGCTCCGCGCTGGGCCGCACGCATGGCTGTCACCGCGGGCGCCGGGGCGATCATCGTGCTCCTGCTGTTCGGCGGACTCGACAGCCTGCTGCTCGTGCTCGTCGGGGCCGCCGGACTGGCGGTGACGGCGGCGGGCGTCTGGTGGGCGCTGGTGCACACCGGTCTGGTCAGACTGCTGGCCGCGACACTGGCCTTCGCCGCTCCCGCCGCCGTCGTCGTGCTCTACGTGGTGGCCGGGCTGCTGTGGGTGGTGCTCGTCTCGCTCGCGCTGTGGGTACTGGCCGTCTTCTGCGGCCGGGTCGCGCTGGCAGGCGCCGAGGCCGCCCCGGCACCGGCCCAGGAACGTCCGGAGGAGCCGCCGCGGCGGCCGTACCTGATCATGAACCCGCGTTCGGGCGGCGGGAAGGTCGGCCGATTCCGCTTGCGGGAGAAGGCCGAGGCACTCGGCGCCGAGGTCCTCGTCCTGGACGTGACGCGCCGACAGGACGTGGCCGCGCTCGCCCGCCGGGCCGCCGACGCGGGCGCCGATCTGCTCGGCGTCGCGGGAGGCGACGGCACCCAGGCCCTGGTCGCGGCCGTGGCGGCGGAGCGCGACCTGCCGTTCATGGTGATCTCCGCCGGCACCCGCAACCACTTCGCCCTGGACCTGGGACTGGACAGGGACGACCCGTCGACCTGTCTCGACGCACTCACGGACGGCGTCGAAGTCCGCATCGACCTGGGCTTCATCAACGACCGTGTGTTCGTCAACAACGCCTCGTTCGGTGCCTACGCGGCCGTCGTCCAGAGCCCTGCCTACCGCGACGACAAGGTCCACACCACCCTGCAGATGCTGCCCGATCTGCTGACACATCACCACGGCCCACGCCTCGCCGTGCATGCCGGGAGCACGACCGTCGAGCAGCCGCAGGCGGTACTGGTCAGCAACAACCCCTACCGGACGGACGACCCGGCCGGTCTGGGTCGCCGGGACCGGCTGGACTCCGGCAACCTCGGGGTGCTCGGCGTCAAGGTCGACAGCGCGGCGCAGGCGGCGGGGATGCTCCGAGGCCACCGTGCACCCGGGCTCACGCAGTTGACCGCCCAGGAGGTGGTCGTCGACGCCGATGCCGACGCGATCCCGGTCGGTGTGGACGGCGAGGCACTCACCCTGCCGACTCCGGTGCGATGCCGTGTCCAGCAACGCGCCCTGCGGGTGCGGGTCCCCCGCGACCGGCCCGGAGTGGCGCGTGGCAGACCCCCGATGGACTGGCATCGGGTGCGGCGACTGGCCCTGACGACGATCCGGAGGGCTGCGGGACATGGGGGATGACCGAGCAGGACCGGGCAGGCGCGCGACCCTGTGGGCCGTGGCGCGGTCGATCGGGTTGTCCGCCGGACTGGTCGTCGCCTACTACCTGCTGCCCATGGACGCGCCCTTCGACCGCGGCACGGTAGCCGGCCTCGTCGTCGGCCTGATCGCGGTGACGGCGCTGTTCCTCTGGCAGGTTCGCGCGATCGTACGTTCCCCGTATCCCGGACTGCGTGCGGTGGAGGCGCTCGCCGTCGTCGTCCCTCTGTTCGCGCTGCTCTTCGCCACCTCGTATTTCCTGCTGGCGCGGGCCACACCCGGCAGCTTCACGGAGCCCCTCACCCGTACCGACGCCCTGTACTTCGCGCTCACCGTGATCAGCACCGTGGGCTTCGGCGACATCACCGCCCAGACCGAAACGGCACGCGTCATGACCATGATCCAGATGGCCGGCGGAATCCTGCTCGTCGGGGTCGCGGCCCGGGTGGTGGTCAAGGCCGTCGAAACCGGCCGGCGGCGACGAGACCTTAAGAACAAGTGACCGTGCTCTGCGCTGTGCGTGGCCGCCGTCCTGGCAGGTCTGTAAACCAAGGGCAGCGGAGCAGTGATCTCCGGGCAGTCGGCCGCACCTCGCCCCAACGGCTCACCTCGACGTGCCAATGGTCCAGCCGACGCGCCGCTCGGCCCGCTGTCGGTGCCACCCCGAGGCGGCCGCCGGAGGGGCAGGCCATACGTGCCTCAGCCGAGAAGCGGCGGCCAGTACACCTCGTCCCGTTCTCTCGTCACTCACCTGTCCTGGGCGATGCGGAACCGCACCCAGCGGGCCCACAGTGGAAAGCACCCTGAGGAGCAGCAGCCGGCCCTCCGTCGGGGGATGACCTGCTGCGGCGTAGTTCGAACACCAGGAAGGTGGTGGCCCCATGTGCCGGTGGCTCGCTTACACAGGAACGCCTGTCCTGCTCGACACCGTGCTCTACAAGCCGGTCCACTCGCTGATCGACCAGAGCCTGCACTCCCGGATGGGCGTCGAAACGACCAACGGCGACGGGTTCGGCGTCGGCTGGTACGCACCGGACAACGGCACCCCCGCGATCGTCCGGGAGATCGGCCCGGCATGGAGCAATCGCAATCTGCGGGAGATCGCCGACCACGTCCGGTCCCCGCTGTTCTTCGCTCACATCCGGGCCACGACCGGCACCCCGGTGCAGCAGACCAACTGCCACCCCTTCCGTCACGGCCGTTGGATGTGGATGCACAACGGCGGAATCACCGACTTCCACCGGATACGGCGTGAACTCGCCCTGGCGGTCGATCCGGAACTCTTCCTCGACATCGAGGGATCGACGGACTCCGAGATGATGTTCTACCTGGCACTCACCTTCGGTCTGGAGCAGGACCCGCCGGGCGCCGTCGCGCGCATGGTCGGCATGGTGGAACGGACCGGTCATGAGCATGGGGTGGAGTTCCCCCTGCAGATGACGGTCGCCGTGACCAACGGGCAGCAGACGTGGGCGTTCCGCTACTCCAGCGAGGGAGCCTCCCGTTCGCTGTACTACAGCACCGAGGTGGAGGCGCTGCGAGCACTCCACCCCGACATGGCGTTCCTGCGGGAGGTGTCCGACGAGACCCGTCTCATCGTGTCCGAACCGCTGGGTGATCTGCCCGGCGCCTGGAACGAGGTCCCCGAGAGCAGCTACGGCGTGGTGGGGCGAAAGGGGGAGGACGACCTGCTCCCCTTCACCCCACAACCCGTGTAGTGAGGCGGCGGCTTCGCCGCCCTCCCCCTGGGAGCGTGCGTCAGTAGCCGGTACCGCGCTTGACCTGGGCCCGCTCGATCCCGTGGGCCGCCCCCTTGTCGTCCAGAGTGCGGCACGCGTCGGCGATGTCCTGGCTCAGACGGTCGATCTGCTCGCGGCTCAGGGTCTCCTTGACCAGGGCGCGCAGGATCTTCACCCGCTGCGCGTTGGGCGGGAGCGTGTATGCCGGCACCATCCAGCCGCGCTCGGCCGAGAGTTGCCAGGCGATGTCGGACTCGTCGTAGGCGTTGCTGCCGCTGAGGCGGAAAGCGACCAGCGGCAGTTGCTCGAGATCGCCGCCGATCACTTCGAAGCGGCCGCTGTCGCGCAGGTTGCCCGCCAGCGCGTGGGCGTTCTCCTGCATCATCTTCATGACGTAGGTGTAGCCCTGGCGGCCGAGCCGCACGAAGTTGTAGTACTGCGCGAGCACCATCGCCGCGCCGGTGGAGAAGTTCAGCGTGAACGTCGCGTCGGTCTTGCCCAAGTAGTTCTCGTAGAACACCAGGTCACCGGCCAGGTCGGACTCCTCGCGGAAGACCAGCCATCCGATGCCGGGGTAGACCAGACCGTACTTGTGTCCGGAGACGTTGATCGAACGGACCTGCTCGAGCCGGAAGTCCCATTGCGAGTCCGGGTAGAGGAAGGGCCACACGAAGCCACCGCTGGCGCCGTCGACGTGGATCGGGATGTCGAGGTCCCGCTTTTTGCGGACGTCCCGCAGAAGCTTGTCGATCCCGACGACATCGTCCTTGTGGCCGGTGAACGTGGTGCCGAGGACGGCGACGACGCCGATCGTGTTCTCGTCGAGATGGGGCTCCACGTCCTCCGGGCCGATCGTGTACTTGTCCTCGGCAAGCGGCACGATCCGCGGCTCGACGTCGAAGTAACGGCAGAACTTCTCCCACACGACGTGGACGTCCCCGCCGAAGACCAGGTTGGGCCGGTCGACCGACAGGTTGGCCGCCTGGCGGCGCTCGCGCCACTTCCACTTCAGCGACAGCGCGCCGAGCATGATCGCCTCGGACGAGCCCTGGGTTCGGCATCCGGTGGCCTTGCCCGGCGGCGCGTGGAAGAGGTCGGCGAGCATGCGCACGCAGCGCTGCTCGATCTCGGCGGAGATGGGGTACTCCGCGTGGTCGATGAAATTACGGTGGAGGTTCTCGGCGATCAGCCGTTGCGCCTCCGGTTCCATCCACGTGGTGACGAAGGTGGCCAGGTTGCGCTGTGGGTCGCCCTCCATGGCGAGGTCCTCGCCCACCAGCCTCATGGCGTCCGTCGCGGCCATGCCTTCCTCGGGGAAGGTCTCCGAGGGGGCGGGCACGGTCAGGAATCGGTTGCCGAAGAGAGCCGCGTCGTCGCGCTTAGTCATGCCGACGATTCAAACAGTGACGGATCCTCCCCTTGGTGAGGGACACACCGGGTCGACCGGCGAGCTGTGTCAAGGGCCTCCGCGGCACGTCCGCGCTGTTCCGCGGAGCCGGCCGACGACGGTCCGGGCGCCCTGATCGCCCTCTTCCGGCCGGCGATCGCCCAGGCGCACACCGCCGAGACCCACGGGGAGCGGTGGAGCCCGGGCGCGGAGCTGACGCGGGCGGGCTTCGACATCCAGCACCGCCGCCTACGACGACATCCAGCGGCACTTCGCCGGCCGTCCGGAGACCCCGATCGAGCCCAAGAGGATCGGCGGGACGCTCACCAGCGTCCGTGCGGTCCGCCGCCGGATCGAGCCCGCTCTCGTGCAGGGCCTGAAGAAGGCTTTCGACCTCGCCGAGATCCGCCCCGGCCTGCTCCGTCAGGATCCGGCCGGTCCCTCAACCTGCCGGATCGCTTCCATGCCACCGCGGCGCAGCCGGCTGACGTCCGGCGGGGTCCGAGGCGCCCTTCCTGTGCGCGCCGTGCTCCGCGTTCTGTGACGCACTTTCGGGTGAGCCACTCGGACGGGCCGGGGTGGCGCAGCGTGGCGGCCAGGGCTGAGTGATCAGTACCTGCACGGGATAGCGGCCGGCGAGAGCGTCAACCTGGTGCATTCGACGCATGGATGGACGTTACAGGCGAGAGTTACGGCAATGTGGGCGAACAGTAACGGAGTGCTCGTATCGCGTTCACAACCTGCACGGGTTGGCCATGGTGTGGATGTGCGGCCGACCGGCCGCCACCCGCACACCGCACCAGCCCGTCCCACCCGGCCCGTTGGCCAGGGACGTGAGGGTGCTCGTACAGCCTGGGGGCTTTGTGTCTTCTTCCACGGTGACCGCCCGTCGTCTCTCCGCTGCCGCGCTCGCGGCCGCCGCGATCGTCGGGGCGGTGGCGCTGCCGGCGTCGGCCGCCGACCACCACGCCCGGCCCGACCGGCAGAAGGTGGAGATCAGCGCGGTCCAGTACGACTCGCCCGGCCCCGAGGACCGCTCGCGCCGCTCACTGAACAAGGAGTGGGTGGAACTCACCAACACCGGCCGCCGGGACGTCAACCTCGACGGCTGGACCCTGACGAACAAGGACGGCCGCACCTACACCTTCGACCACTACCGCCTCGAGGGCCGCGCCACGGTCCGCATCCACACCGGCGAGGGCCGCGACAGCGACAGTGACCTCTACATGGACCGCCACAACTACGTGTGGGACAACTACTCCGACACCGCCACCCTGCGCAACGACCACGGCCGCTTCATCGACGACGCCTCCTGGGGCCACCACCGGGACGGCGGTGACCGCCACGGTGGTGGCCACCACGGCGGTGGCCACCACCACTGACCCTTCTTCCCGCACCCGCGGCACCAAGTGATGCTGCGAGGCGACGGAATGCAGCCCCGGCCGGTCCGCCCGGCCGGGGCCTCCGTCGCTTCGCGGGACACAACCCCGGCCGCGCGGAGGGCCTGGCGGAGCGTCGCAGCGCGGGCATACGCGTTCGGCTGCCATGACCAGCACGGCACTCCGAGCGAGAGCGCACGCATAGGCCCCCGCCGGTTCCGGTCGACGGGGGCCTCGGGCCAGCCGTGTGTCAGCAGGCGTCGTACTTCCAGGCGCTGCCCTCAAGCGTCCACGGCTGCGCCTGCTGGTCGAACTTCGGCAGGCCTTTCACCTTGTACGAGACGCGGCCCATGCTCCCTGAGACGGTGGCGTGCAGGTCCGTCGCCGGGTGGTCGGGCCCGTAGTCCTTCGCGGCCTGCTCCACGGTGGCCGTGTACAGGGCCGGGTCTGCCTTGGCCTGGCAACGCTTCGACAGGAAGGCGTACGCGCTCTTTCCGACCCCTGCAAAGTAGAGCGACGTATACGTGTCCGCTACGCGCTCCAGGTCTGCGGCGGCGACGTCGGCCGGCGTCGGTGTGGCGGTCGGCTCCTCAACGGTGGCCGGGCTGCTGCTTGCTGGGGCGTCGGCGCGGTCGTCGGACGACGAGCAGGCGGTGAGCGCGAGGAGCGCGGAGGCGGTCGCGAGTACGGCGGTGGTGGTGCGCATGGTTCCCCCCATGACGGCGTGGCTGAGGGGGCATCGTGCCATGAGCATGGCGGAGCCCTGGCCCAGCCGCAGATCCAACCAGCCCTGTCTATGTTCCGGTGATTGCCTGGTCGAACACAGCTCCCTGGCGTCGGTGATCATTGATACGGTCCCGCCATGGCTGAAGCGCAGGGATCACCGAGCGGCCCGGTCACCGCGGCCGATGTCGAGCAGGCCGTCCGTTTGGCGCTCGCCGCTCTGCGCGGGGCGGACGCGCCGGACTGGAGTGTCAAGGCCGGTTCCCTGGAGTGGGACTGTTGGGAGACCGTCGAGCACCTCGCCGACGACCTGTTCTCTTATGCCGTCCAATTGAGCCCAGCGAACCCGCCGTTGGACACCCATGTCCCGTTCGCGTGGAGTCGGAAGAGGCCGGGCGGCCCGGCGAATGCTGTCTTCGCCGACCGGGAGGCTGGTCCAGCTGGTCTGCTGCAAGTACTGGATGCCAGCGGCGCCTTGCTGACCGCAATCGTCCGCACGACCCCGTCCACGGTCCGGGCACACCACATCTTCGGTTCAGCCGACCCTGAAGGCTTCGCCGCGATGGGCATCGTCGAGACCCTGGTGCATACCTACGACGTCGCTGAGGGCCTTGGCATCGGCTGGACGCCGCCCGCCGGTCTGTGTGACCGCGTGCTGGCTCGGCTCTTCCCCGAGGCCCCGACCGATACCGACCGGTGGCCAACCCTTCTCTGGGCCACCGGTCGCGCGGAACTCCCTGGTCGGCCGCGCCTTACCAAGTGGCGCTGGTACGGCACACCTCGCGCTGACGGCAGGCCGTAGAAGATCGTCAGCTGGCTGGGTGCGCGACGAGATGATCCCCGCAGCACAGGCCACCAGAACAACCCACCACGCACCCCCGCTCCCATCCCGTCCGCCACGGGCCGCGTCTGCTCGACACCGCCTGGGCCGCCCCGCGCTTGCGCGAGCCCTGGCAAGGCGCGCTGACGGGAAGCCGCGCAAGAAGTTTCTTTGTCGGAGCGGGTGACGAGAATCGAACTCGCGCTCTCAGCTGGGGAAGCGACAGCGCTTGGGTGGACTGGGCTCTCCGTTGTCGGCTGAGACTCGGGACGTGCGTGCGGCCGACGCCTTGAGGCGCCAAGTCCGCACTGTCCAGGTGCACTTGGCTACGCCGAAGTTCTGCGCCCGCTCCCGATTGCCGTGCGTTCCGTGCTGACGGTCTTCGTGCCGGCGTCAGCCCAGGGCCGATCCCGCTCCCACACGGGTGCAACGCTGGGGAACCTGCCCCGCAGGCGGAGGCCCGGCGGTTCGCAGAGCGGGCGAACTGCCGGGCCCGGGCCCAGGGACCTGGGGCTGGCAGCGGGCGACCTCATACGACGGCCTTGTACCCCTGCCAGCCTGTCGCGATCTTCGTACGGCCGCCGAACGACCCCTTGCCGTCACCGCTGTTGCGGTACAGGTTGCCGCTGGTGTCGCGCGAGACGAGGTCCGTCCTGCCGTCGCCGGTGATGTCGCCGGCGCCGACGACCGTGTCGTACGAGCCGCCCCAGCTGCCGAACAGTTTCACGCGGGCCTTGAAAGTGCCGCTGCCGGTGCCGTCGTACCGGTACAGGTTGTTCGACGTGTCCTGGGCGAGGAGGTCGCCGATGCCGTCGCCGTTCAGGTCACCGGCCCCGACGACCTTCTTGTACGTCTTCCAGTTGTCGTACAGCTTCACGCGCGCCGACAGCTTGCCTGTACTGGTGCCCTTGTACAGGTAGACCGTGCCGGTCGAGGCGTTGCGGGCGATCAGGTCCGGGCGACCGTCACCGCTCAGGTCACCGGGCGCGGTCAGCACGTCGTACTGGTTCCAGCCGGAGGTGCCGAGTGAGGTGTACGGCGTCGAGGGCGTCGCCGCCTTGCCGCACGAGGGGCGGTAGGCGCGGAGAGCGCCGCTGCTCAGCCGGACCAGGACGTCGTTGCACCGGTCGCCGCTGAGGTCGCCGAACGGCACGAACTTCGCGGTGGTCGGCCAGCCGGTACCGGAGACCTGGCTGCCCAGCGTGCCCGTGTCGGTGCCGCGCCGGATGGTGAGGGTGCCGGAGGAGTTGAGGGTGAGGACGTCGCCGACGCCGTCGTTGCCCGCGTAGTCGCGCGGTGCCGCCGCACCGGCCGTCACCGCGAGGTTGCCGGAGAGGCTGAGGGCGGCGCCCTGGCCGTCTGCGGGTTGGGCGGTGAGCGTCCAGGTGTAGGTGCCGTTGAGGACCAGGCGGCCCGCGGAGTCCTTGCCGTCCCAGGCGGCCGTCAGCAGACCACGGGCGGCGGAGCCGGTCACGGTACGCACGGTGGCGCCGGACGCCTTGTGGCGGACGGTCACCTTCCAGGAGGCGGCGGGCTTCGACAGCCACCAGGTGCCGGACCAGCTCGCGGCCCCGGGGGTGGCCGTGGAGTCGATGGCCGACAGAGCGGACGCCGGAACGCCGGTCTTCACGAGGTGGACGCGCTGCTCGTCGTCGGCATAGGCGACACCGCCGCCGAAGCGGTCCACGGTCCAGCTGGTGCGCACCCCGCTGACCCCGGTCCCGTACCGGCCGAGTTCGGTCCAGTTGACGAGCTTGCGGCTCGGCAGGTCGGTGGAGGACCCGCTGGACGGCAGACCGCCGTGCAGGTCGATGAGCGTCAGCCCGCTGTCCGAGTCGGTGCCGCCGACGTGCTGGACGAGGTAACCGTCTCCGAGGAGGACCTCGCTGGCCGGGGCGGTGGCGGTGAGCTTGGTCGTACGGTCGTAGACACCCGAGCCCTGGTCGTCGCCCCAGGCGTCCTCGCAGGTCCAGTACACCCAGCGGCCCACGGCCTGGAGGTCCGACGGGGTGCAGCCGTTGCGGGTGGTGAAGGACTCCACGGCGGTGCCGGACGGGAGCCGGGTGGCCGTGACCTTGCCTCCCGTGGCCGCGCCGCTCCACAGGGTGTTGCCCCAGACGGCCGCGGCGACCCGGTCGCGCTTCTGCACGACCTTGCCCGCCGAGGCGTCGGGGAACTCGCCGATGTACTGGGTGCCGGAGGAGGCGCCGTCGACGACCGCGTACCGTCCGGAGAGGTCTTTGAGCCGCGGGCTGTCGTCCCCCGTGTCGAGGGTGGGGCCCCAGGTGGTGGCACCGTTGGTGCGCAGCATGGTCAGGCCGGACTCGGTGGCGTCGCGGCGGCCGTGGTGGCCGGTCCCGTCGGCGAACATCGGGATGCAGCGGGTGGCGCCGCCGGAGCAGTCGCCGTCCCACCCGCTGACCAGCCCGTCCACGGTGGTTTTGGCGACGCTCGGGGTGCCGCTCGTGGTGAGCCAGGTGCTGCGATAGGCGCCGAGAGTCGTGTGGGGCTCGTACAAGGTGCTGTTGTCGGCCGTGGTGAGGATGCCGCTGCCGAGCGAGAGGCCGTTGATCTGCGCGGGCATCGGCTGCACGGCGGTCAAGCGGCTGCGGGTGACCGAGCCGTCGGCGGCCGGGGCGATCCGGTACACGCCCCAGTCGAGGTCGCCCTGCTCGACGTACTGCGCGGCGCCGGCCACGAGGACGGAGCCGTCCGGCGCCTGGACGATCTGATGGGCGGCCGGGTCCATGACCTTGGTCAGGTCGGTGTCCGTGCCGTCGGACGTGAGGGCCCACAGCGGCTGGCCCCGGTACTTGTTGTCGCCGGGCGACACAGGTTCGACGCCGAGCAGCTTGTCGCCGACGATCCCGTACGCGGCTTGGTAGGTCAGGGCGCCTGTATCGAAGGTACGGGGCGCGGCGGACAGTTCGTCGCGGTCGTACACGTCCACCTTGCCGCGCCCACTGCGCAGCCGCACCACCGAGTCGGCACCCAGCCGGAAGCCGGTCACCTCCCAGCCGTCCTCCGGGTCGACCGGGCCGGGCAGCGCGCTGAGCGCGCCGGTGGCGAGGTCGACGATGCCCCAGTGGCCCCAGCTTTGCTCGCTGTCGCCGGTGTTGTAGCGGAGGATGACGGACCGGGCGTCGCCGTCCTCGACCACCACGTCGGACGCGCCCTCCGGCAGCCCGGTCACGGGCGTCTCAGCGACCCCGCCCCCGTCCTGGACGCGCCACAGCTGGTAGGCGTTCGGGTTTCCGCCGATGCCGCTGGTGCTGGTCAGGACGGTACTGCCGAAGGTGCCCCGGTAGGTGTGGTAGTCGGGCACGGGTACCACGGCGGTGCTGCCCGAGGTGCCCGCGCCCTGGAGGAGGGTGACTCGGGAGTCCTCCTCCGAGTAGAGGGCGACGGTGTCGGACCCGTCCCCGTAGTAGCCGGGCTGGAAGGACGCGGCCTCATGGAAGTAGCCGCTGTCGATGTCGTACTGCACCGGGACGTCCAGCCGCTTCTCCAGTGCGGTGGTGGTGCCGGTGGCGTAGTCCGTCCACAGGAACCGGTCGTCGCCCTCCTGGGCCCAAAGGAATCCGCTGGTCCCCGCGTTGAGGATCTGGGTGGCCCTGGGGACGGCGCGCGGGGCGGCGGGCAGCACGGTCTCGTCGGCCGCGGCTGCCGACAGCGGAGCGGCTGCCGCCGAGGACGGTACAGCGGCGAGCGGAAGGCCGAGGCTCAGTGCCGTCGCCAGGGCGGCGGCGGTACGTGTCGCCGATGTGCCGAGGCGTGCTGAGCGTGAACCATGAGCTGGTCTGTGTCGGCGTCGGCCGAGTCGAGCCACCGTTCCTCCTGAAAGGCAAGAAGAAGGCATGACGGGACGTACGGCAACACCTTGGCGCTTCCCCCGGCCCCCCGGCCGCTCCCCCCACGCGCGTGACGGGAGCCTAACAGCATGTCCATGACCGACCTTCCCGTGCTAGGTTGCGCCCCTTGATCGTGAAGGTTGTGTGGGGGCCTTTCATGAAGCTGGCGCGCTTCTCGCCGCCAACCGCCGCAGCGCTGTTCCTGGGACTGACGATTGCCATCGGTCCAGGTGCGGTCGACTCGTACGCGGCGTCGGATGTACCACTGCCGATCGCGCACTTCGCGCACATGGTGGTGGATGCCCCGCACGGCCACCTGTTCATCAGCGGCGGCTCCGGCACCGACGGCATTCTCGTCACCGACCTCGACGGCGGGAACCCGACGATGATCAGTGGCGAGCCGGGGGTCACCGGTCTTGCCCTCTCCGACGACGGATCCGCCCTGTACGCGGCTCTGCCGGACCACGACACGATCGCGGCGATCAGCACGGACAACCTGACGGAGTCTGCTCGTTACGGCACGGGCGCGGCCACCCATCCGGACTCGCTGGCCGTCGCCGGGGGCACTCTCTGGTTCGGGTACGGCACGGCGGGCACCGGCGGCGTCGGATCCGTCGACGCGGTCGGCACGGTCACTCTGCCGCAGGATTCGGGCAGTTGGGCAGCACCGCCCATGCTGGCGACGACCCCGACGCCCTCCGGTGTACTCGCGGCCGCCGCGCAGACGGGCGACACCTCCGCCTTCGTCACGTACCGGGCGGAGGGCGGTGCGCTGACCCGGCAAGCCGCGAAGGCGCTGCCCTTCCGCGATCTCAGCGACCTCGCGGTCACCGCGGACGGGCAGCATCTGGCGGTCTCGTCAGAGCAGGACCTGAACGCGAGCACCCGACGGTTCCGAACCTCTGATCTCGCAGCGGACGGGCGGTTCGCCGAAGGGATGTACGCCACCGTCGCCGTGGCCCCGGACGGGACCATGTCCAGCGGCGACGGCGGCCTGCTCACATTTCCGGAAACGGGCGAGGGCGACTACACCGAGTACAGCTACACCTATCCGCTGCGCCTGGCCGCACACGGCCTTGCCTGGGCACCGGACGAGAGCCGGGTCTACGGCGTGGCCGTGGACGCCTCCGGGGGATCACCGACGCTCCACATCACTCGCACCCCGGAAACCGCGTGGGTCCGTCTCCACGGAAGCTCGACCACCACTCCGCTGGCACCCGGCGAGGCCTATTCGTTCCGGGCGGGCTTCGATTCCCCCCTCAGGCTCAGTGCCGGAGAAACGATGATTCCGGGCACGGTACGGATCACGCGCTACGACGACGCCGATCCGGACGGCGTGCTCATCCCGGACCGGACAACCACCCCGGCACGCGTGCCCGTCGACTTCTTCGGCTCCTACCTCGTCGCCGGCACCGCCCCCCTCACCGGCTCACTGAGCTTCCGCGTCGACTACTCCGGCAGCGGCCACTACGCCCCGGCAAGCCAGACCTTTGACCTCCCCGTCGCGAAGTACGCGCCCACCATGGCGCTGACGGCTCCCTCCGCCGGCGACCGTGCCACACCGATGACCGTCACCGGGCAACTCACCTGGCCGCATGCGCACGTGGCGACCGGCGCGGTCCACGTCGTCAAGACCGACTTGGCACACCCCGTCGGCTACTCGGCGGGCACCGTGCCACTCGCCGCCGACGGCAGCTTCGTCTTCCACGACACTCCGCAGACCGGCGGCGCGAACACGTACGCCTTCACCTACGACGGCGGCACGTCCTACCTCCCGGTCACGGCGTCGGCGAAGGTACAGGTGTCCCGAGCCACTCCGAGCCTGAGGGTGGCGACCGACGCGAAGTCGTACCGCTCCGGCGCGACGGTAAAGGTCACCGCACATCTGGGGACGACGTACAACTCACGTCTCGTGACGCTGTACGACCAACCTGCGGGCAAGTCGCGGACGCAGCTCAAGACCGGCAAGGTCGACGCGCAGGGGAACCTCGTCGCGTACTACAAGATCACCCGCAACACCGTCCTCAGCGCGGCCTTCGCCGGTGACTACCGCTACGAGCCGCGCACGGTGACCACCAGTGCGATCCTCACGCCGACGGCCCGGACGCAGATGCAGTGGCCGACGGGGACCACCCGCATCGGAGCCACCACCTACCAGGTCTTCTACAAGTCTGAAGTCAACCTGGGGTTCAACGTCCAGGTCACCCCCCACCAGTCCGGCGGCTGCACGTCGGTGTACCTCGAGCACTACTACTCGGGAGCCTGGCACCAGGTGACCTCGCAGAGATGCGTGCCCTTGTATTCCGACGGCTGGTACGGCTACGGCCGGGCTCTGAAGCTGTTCGTGAGCAACGACCACTACCGCATCCGGGCTCACTACACGCCGCCGGCCACGGGCGCACAAACCGGTAGCGTATGGAGCCAGTGGACCTACCTGACGGCCCGCCCCGGGAGCCCTTCGTGAGACCCCACCGCTCGGGGCCGTCCAGCACCCGCACCTGAGCCGAAGCGAATCCGCACGGGTTGCTTGTCTTCCTGGACCGGTGAGGCGCGGTCGTTGTTGCAGCGCTTCGCCCACTCGGCGCGGCAGCTGGATGCGCCGCGGCCGGGTCGTTGTGCCGGAGATCAGGGAGGACCCCTGGGCGCCGCTCAGACAATTGGTTGGAGCGGCATTCGTCGAGGCGGGCCGCTGTCGTGCTGGACAGGGCAGACTGAGAACCTTCTGTCATGCCCACATCCAGTCAACACTCCTCCCCCCGCCGCCGTCTCCACCACCGACCTGTGCAAGTCGTACGGAGACAAGACCGTCCTCGACGGCATCGATCTGCACATTCCGGCCGGGTCGGTGTTCGCCCTGCTGGGCCCCAACGGCGCCGGCAAGACCGCCGCCGTGAAGATCCTCTCCACTCCGATCTCCACCGACGGCGGCGAGGCCCAGGTAGTGGCCCACGACCTCGCCGCCCACCCGCAGGCAGTGCGGGTGCGATCGGGGTCACCGGCCACTTCTCCGCGGTCGACGGGCTGATCACCGGCGAGGAGAACATGCGTGCCTGCAACGGCCTTTCGGTCTCGACTTAGGGCACGCGGAGGTCATGCCACCTCCGAATTGGTCTAGACAACAAACAAACCCCAGGCTGATGGCCTGGGGTTTCATCATGGAGCGGGTGACGAGAATCGAACTCGCGCTCTCAGCTTGGGAAGCTTGGGTCTTCTATGGGCGGCTGCTCGGCTGACCTGCGGCGGAGAGGCTACGGCAGCTGACTGGTCGGCGACCTGGTCCCCGCCGTTCCCCGTGGTTCCCCGCACGACCTGGCACGCGTCTGGCACGCGTCCTGTCACCGACCACATGGTGATGTCAGTGCGGTCGGACACAATGCGCGCCATGAGTGATCACTACGAGGTTGTCTTCTCCTGCTTCCTCCGCGACGACACGCCGACCCCGGTTCTGGCGGCCCTGCGCTGGCATATGGGCATGGACGACGAAGGTCCGGATGACCTGGACCCAGACGATCATCCGTACCCGTTGCTTCTCTCGGGCCAGGGCCGGCTTCCTGGTGGCGACATCGTGTCCCTACGCCGCACGGTGCAGGAGTTCACGTCATCGGGGAAGCGGTACGAGTGGGAGCTGTTCGTGCGCATCTACTGGGTCGATGACCTCACGCTCCACCTCGACGCACTGCTAGAGCTGATCGCTCCTCACGTCGCGCGCCGGGGCTACGGCGGCTACATACGCGACGAGTACGACATCGAGGTTAAGACCTTCAAGTTCCATGACGGTACGTACGATCCCGTCGAGATCTAAGAAGGAGCGTTTTCACCACCGACGGCAAGAAACACCCCATCTTGCCTGAGGTCCACCCTCGGGTGGTAACCCGTTTGGTCGGGGGGCTGTGACCTGGGGGTTCGCTGCTGGCGGTTGTAGATCGACTGTCACTGTCGGTCGTCGTCGCGTGGCGTCGGGGAGCCTTGAACGGCCCAGGGACGGCCCGAGCGCGATCACTCCGAAGGTTCCCGGCACTCATCGAGCCGGACCCGCACCTGATGGTTGTGGGCGTGCCAGAGGACCTCTCCCTTGATGGCACCCCCCGAGGCCAGGCGGATCTATCCCGTGCGGCATGGCCGTTATCTCGGCAAGCGCCACGGCATCTATCTATACGTATAAGGACCCCGAACGGCTGGCGCCCGATGACCTCTCCGGCGATCTGGGCCCCCACGGGCAGAGCAATGGTTGCCGCCCAGCCTCGTAGGACAAATCGTCAATCCATGCCACAGGCGAGATCACTCCATCTATAATGTGACCCATGTCACAGAATGAAGCCTCCGCGGACGCAGCACCCACTCAGGCCGAGCTCTTTGCCGCGCACATAACTCAGTTGCAGGATGCATTCTGGTGGCATCTGGATGCCCTTTTGGAAGTGATGGAAGCATCCCTCCCAGAAATCGAGAAGCTTGATTCATCAGACGAAGCTTCGTCCACCGTAACGAAACTCATGTCGAGCCTCAGCGGGGGCAGTGTTGAAAAAGTTGTGGCAGCTTTCAAAAAGTATCACGACGGAAAGAATGAAGAGAGCGGCAAGTCGCTAAACTTCATGGCAGTAATGTGGGAGGAAGTGAAGGCCGAACCATGGGGGCCAACTCTCATGAGATACCTCCACGAAGCGCTTCGAAGGCCCCCAAGACTCCCGATCCTCCTGCAGTCCACGACAGTGTCAGCCGTGAGCAATTTCGAAGTACTGCTATCTGGGCTAGCCTATCAGTATTACCAAACTACCCCTCAGGCGCTAGAGGCCACCTCGCGGGAAAAGGAAAAGGAGTTCTCACTCAAAGACCTCAAGGAAATGGCCAGCATTGACGATGCAGTCGATATGGCTATCACCCGGCGCGTTGACGAGCTAATGTTCGGAAGCTTCGGTGAGTGGCGAAAATTCTTCATCGATAAGATGAATCTCAAGTTTGACGACTACGCAGTAGACTGGGAGGTTCTTCAAGAGATCTTTCAGCGCCGTCACGTTATCGTGCACAACGGTGGGCGGGCCAGCAAGCGTTACCTAAGAAGCGTCGCCTCAAGGTTTTCTGAGGGTGTTCGCGAGGGAGACCTCTTGGAGGTCGACCAAGACTACGTGCTGCGCGCAACCCATGAGCTCCTGACCTTTGGCTTCCTACTAAGCACCGCAGTAGGAATAAAACTGGCAAAGAGTGAGAGAGAATACTTCCTTGCACGCCTTCACCATTTCATGTACAGAAACCTCGTGAAGGGTCGGAACGAACTGGTTA
This sequence comes from Streptomyces sp. NPDC005483, assembly GCF_040606035.1. Taxonomy (NCBI): domain Bacteria; kingdom Bacillati; phylum Actinomycetota; class Actinomycetes; order Kitasatosporales; family Streptomycetaceae; genus Streptomyces; species Streptomyces sp. NPDC005483. Next base: position 136,825 of record NZ_JBEXEA010000020.1, on the reverse strand, counting down.
ATAAGTGTGCGTCTTACGGAGAAGAGGGGACTCAGAACATGAATGACGAGCTCACCTTCCGAGTAAACAGGTGGATTGCAAGGCAGCGACTTTCTGATAGCTCCGTCCAGTCCGAGGTAGAGAATTGGGATGTGCGCGCACTCAGCCCCAGGTATAAATTGGCCAAACATTGCCTGCTAGGCGAAAAAGATGCCGCGATGAACGTCTTGCAGTCGCTTTACGCGGCGGGCGATATTGGTTTTGAGGATATAATTGAATGGCCCTTGCTTGAGCCTCTGCGCGGCACCTCAGCGTACGTTTCCATGACGAGAAATATGGAGATCCCGGAGGGGTGGCATCTTTCGGATTTGATTCTTTACGAGAATCCCAAATCGGGAACTTTGCACCTGCGGAGTTGTTCTCTTGTCCGGCCCGATTTTAAAAGAAGGGCAGCCGATCAGGTCGACGCATCTTCCGTAGGCCTATGTAAACGATGCAAGCCGAAGCTAGCGCAATAGGTCGGCGGAGCGGCTTTGGGCTGGAGCTGCTTTGGGGCGAGTGATCATGGCCCCGTAAGCTTCCGGCGAGTCGGGCAGTCTGTGGACCTGCCCGTTAAAGCACGACGTTGGGGCCATGATCTTAGAGGCTCGCCCCAAAGTGGCTGCCTAAGACGACGTTTCCTTTGGCTTCGTGTTCAGGCCGTCGCCCCAGAGCGGCATGTTGGTCTGGCAGGGTGTTCTCGTGGACGATCTCATCGGCACCCAGGCACCACGCCGTCGCCTGCACGCACCAGTCGATGCCGTTGAGGAACTGGAGCGTACGGTGCCAGGGCTGGTTGGCCACCGTCGCTCAGTCCCCGTAGACATCAACTGGGCGATGGTCGAAGCAGATCTCGGCGTAGGGCTGCCGGACGACTACAAGCTGCTTTGCGAGCTGTTCCCAGCGTTCGCGCTGGGAGACTTCCTGCTTCTCGGCGGACCTCAGCCTGGCACGGAGGCGGCATGGGTGCAGGGCACTCGCGAGGAGTTGGAGATCGTCGCGGAGTGGTGCGCTGATGCCGACTTGGCCGTCCCGCTCCAGCCGTATCCGGCCGCAGGTGGTCTGCTGCCTTGGGCGGCTTCCAACGAGGGCGACATCTTCCTCTGGGAGACGGGCCCGACCGCTTCCCGGGAATGGACGGTCACTGTCGCCTCCCGGAACGGCGGCTGGTGGCACTACACGGGCGGGGCGGTCCAGTTCGTGGCTGATCTGGTCAGTGGCGCGCTGGAGCCGTGGGGGCTGCCGAGTGTGCAGCCTGAGGTGAGCTGGGTCATGCGCTGAGTCGGCGGTAGCCAATCAAGGCCGCGGCTATACCGACGAAGGCGAGGAAGTGTTCGGCCTTGCGTTCGTAGCGTCGGTGCAGGCGTCTGCACCCGGCCAGCCAGGATACGGTCCGCTCGACCACCCACCTGTGGCGGCCCAGCCGCGCGGAGGACTCGATGCCTTTGCGGGCGATGCGGTGGCGAATACGCCGCTCGCTCAGCCATCGGCGCAGGTGGTCGTAGTCGTATCCCTTGTCGGCGTGGAGCTTGGCCGGGCGTCTTCGGCGCGGCCCACGTCGGGAGCGGATGGGCGGGATGCCCTGGACGAGCGGCTTCAACCCGAGGCTGTCGTGCATGTTGGCGCCGGAGATGCCCAGCGACAGCGGCAGTCCGTTCCGGTCGGTGATCAGGTGGATTTTCGATCCGTTCTTGCCGCGGTCGGTCGGATTCGGTCCGGTCAGCGGCCCCCTTTTGCGGCGCGCACGCTGACGGAGTCGATCGCACACCGCGACCAGTCCAATTCACCGCGGGCGCCGAGCTCGTCGAGGATGACGCGGTGAAGCTTCGCCCAGACCCGCGCCTGGCTCCACTGGGCGAAGCGTCGGTACACCGTGGGCCAGGCCGGTCCGAACACTGGCGGGAGCTGCCGCCAGGTGCAGCCCGAGGTGGCCACGAAGATGATCGCTGCTAGGGCTTCACGGTCACCGGCTCGTCGCCGGCCCCCACCTTGCGGGCGCCTGATCTCGGTCGGCGGTACCACCCGCCGAAACAGCAACCACAGCTCATCCGGCACCAGACGCTCGACAAGACTCGCCATGCCCTGAGCAACGACCGGAGACACCAAAGGAAACGTCGTCTAAAGCCGCGGAGCCGACCGCCCCAGCCACAGAGGGTTTCCCGCTCTTCGCCCGCATGCACGCAGCGCGCCGCCGTGGCGCGGCCAGCCGGGGCGAAGACAGAGGCAGGCCGCGCCGTCGAGGCGGCGCGCGCCCGCGCCGTGCGCGGGCCTTGAACCAGTAGAGAAAGTTGTAACTCAGTCTGCAGCGTGGGCCTGTTGGGTCTCTGTCTGAGAGTGCTTGACGGGCTTGGTGTCGGCTCGGAACTCGTCCAGGAGCTCGAAGAACATCTCCATGGCGAGCCTGCCGGACCGCTCTGCTTCACGTTCGATCTCTGGAGCCCAGCCGAGGGAGGAAGGGCGGCCTTGGCGCTGACATAGCCACTCGGAGAAGTGGCTCGGGCTGCCTGGGGTCCAGAAGTCGAACGGCTCGGCGATGTCGTGGATGCCTAGCGCGACGCGGTAGCCGGTGAGCATGGAGTCGAGGTGCTGCAAGGAGTTGTTGCGGACCCACATGCCGGGGCGGAGTCGTACTTCCTCAAGGAAGTCGTACACGTCGGTGAGATCTTCGATGCGTCTGGGTTTGCGTCTCGTACCGGGTGCGTCTGAGTCGGTCATGCGGGCACTCTATTGAGGAGCAGTGTCTGTTGAAGGCCCTGTATGGGGCTTGAACTAGTGCGCGCAGGCTGGGCTGTCGAGGCCCTGGCGGTGTGCGAGAGGCAGGAAGAGCACTGGTCGGATCGTCCATGTGATGCGGGTGCCGGCCTGCGTGAGCGACACCGTGCATGCCTTGGCACGTACAAGGGCTCTCCTTGTCGTAATGCGGCCGTCGTACAGCCACTCCCACGCCTCCTGGGACGCGTCGGGGTCCAGTGCCGGTGAGATTGTGCGCAGTGCCATCGCTACCCATCTGTCGGCCTGCGGAGCCGAGTACGCGTCGAAGGACGCCCGCAGAATCGGCCGCGTCTCGCTTGTGAGGTCTTGGGTCCAGCACTCGCACCAGTAGCCCCGCTGCGGCTTGTCCATCAGCACGGGTGACCTCCCAGGGGCGGGGCCGTGAACAACTCCGCGGTGATCGTGTGGCCGACGTCGCTCTCGTGGACCACGACCCGGTGAGCGATCATGCTGACCATGCCCAGGCCCCGGCCGTGCTCGGCGTCCTGGTCTTGGCGCTCGATCTTCGGAGCGGTGCCGGCGCCTCCGTCGTCCGTGACCGACAGCGCGATGGCCTGTGCCGATACCGCCAGTGCCAGATGGAAGCTGCCTGAGTCCTGGCCGCTGGCGGTGTGGAGGATGGCGTTTGCGCTCAGCTCGCTCACGATCAGCTCGGCGTCCGCAGCCAGTGGCGATCCGCGCAGGATGTCGCGGGTCCAGCGGCGGGCCCGGCTGACCTCTTCCGGGAAACCTGGGCAAGTGAGCCCCCAGACCCGGGCTGTACTCGTATACTCGTGCATACAAGTTCCTTCGTGCTGGTAGGCCGCCATGTGCAGCGGGTTCGGGCTAGACGAGTTTCACGCCGTCGTGGGCGCGGATGGCAGGTGGAGACGCCGCGTCCATCGCGTCCAGGACGCGGATGGCGTATGCCTCGTCGGCAAGCTCGGAGACTTCTTCGCGGGTGGCCCAGCGCAGTGCGCGGGTCTCGTCGCCGGTGGTGGGCGTGCCGTCGGCGGCCTGGCAGCGGAAGACCAGGGAGACGATCAGGCCCGTCATGTTCTTGTAGATGCCGGTCAGGGTCGCCGGAAGGGCGATCTTGATGCCGGTCTCTTCGAGGACTTCGCGTTGCAGGGCCTCGGGAACGGTCTCCCCGCGTTCGAGGACACCGCCCGGGGGCTCCCACTTGCCGTTGTCCCGGCGCTGGATCAGGAGGGCCCGGCCCAGGTCGTCGACGACGACTCCGGCCACGCTCACGGAGTGCGGGCGTTCTGTGCTCACGTTCCTCGGCCCTCTCGGATGGCTAGGCTCTCCACCGTAGCAACAACACTCGCCCACACGTCTAGATACCTAAAGGAGTGCACTCGTGACCCCTGCTCTTCCCTCCGGCCAGCTCGGTGATCTCGACCCCACGAGCGATCGTGCGGTCTTTAGGCAGATCGCCGACCAGCTGCGCGAGGCCATCGACCGTGGGCGGTTCCGAGAGGGCGAGAAGCTGCCCTCCGAGGCGGAGCTGGTGGACCACTACGGGGTATCCCGAATGACCGTCCGCAACTCCTTCTCCATCCTCCAGGGGGAAGGACTCGTCCACGCCGAGCACGGCAAGGGCGTCTTCGTCCGGCCCCGCCCGCCCGTGCGGCGGCTCGCCTCCGACCGGTTCGCCCGCCGGCATCGCGAGCAGGGCAAGTCCGCGTTCATCGTCGAGGCAGATACGGTCGGCAGCCATCCGCAGGTCGACAGCCTTGAGGTCAAGGAAGAGAAGGCCAGTCAGGACATCTCCACGCGGCTCGGCTCGGTACGGCGGGTGCTCGCCCGGCGCCGGCGATACCTCCTCGACGGACGGCCGGTCGAGTACGCCACCTCCTACCTCCCCCTCGACATCGCCCGCGGCACGCAGATCGCCGAACCCAACCCCGGACCCGGCGGCATCTACGCCCGCCTCGAAGAACTCGGCCACCGCCTCGACCACTTCGAGGAAGAGATCCGAGCCCGGATGCCCTCACCGGACGAAGTCAAGACACTCCGGCTCGCCTCCGGCGTGCCCGTCATCCACCTCATCCGCACCGCCTTCGACACCGAGGGGCGAGCGGTCGAGGTCTGTGACACGGTCATGGCGGCGGACGCGTATGTGCTGTCGTATCAGCTTCCGGCGACCTGATCGTCATGGTTTGCGGTGGTGCGCGGGGACGCCTTCCCGAACTCGTACACCCCAGCATGCATACTCGTATAGACGAGTGGGCAAGTTGTGTGGCAGGGTGATCGTCGTGAGCCCGGGAGATCGGGTTCGCAGATCGCTACATGTATAGACGAGTAGATAGGGAAACCGTCTTGCGCACCATCCGTGTTGAGACCTCCGCCGCCACGATCCTCCTCACCGAGGCTCCTGAGCCCAAGGTCCGCGACCGTCAGACCGGCGAGATTGCCAAGGACGCCGTCAGCGGTGAGGCGCTGATGACGCTGGGCGTCGTGTACATCGAGGACGGTGAGTCCTCACTGATCAAGGTCACCGTGCCGGAGGGCGGTGTCTCCGAGGGCCTGAACCTCGGTGCTCCGGTCTCGCTGCCGGGGCTCATCGCCCGGCCGTGGGAGTCCGTGTTCAACGGCCAGCAGCGTCACGGCATCGCCTACCGGGCCGCCGCCGTCACCCCGGCCGCGTTCCCGGCCGCCATGGGGGCCACCGCCTGATGACCGACCTGACGACACTCCTGGAGGTGGGTGGTCCCCTCACTGCGCTCGGCGGCGGGACCGCCTACACCCGGGCCAAGCACCCGGCGCTCTACTGGTCCGCCATCGGCGGCCCGATATCCACCGCCCGCCTGCTCAGCTCGTACAGCTCCGTCATGGAGGCCTGCGGCCTGACCGTCGCACCCTCGCGGCTGCGAGTCCTCGCCGTCAAGGCCACCACCCGGCGGGAGGTCCGGCCGGTCCCGCCCCGCCGGGGCATCATCCGGCCCACCTCGACCGTGCTGCGCATCCGGCTGCGGCTCGCCCCCGGGCAGGAACCCGCTGACGTCGCGGCCTCAGCCGAACGGCTGCGGCACGCCTGGGGTGTGCACGCCGTCTACGTCAGCACCGTCAAGCCGGGTGTCGTGGAACTGCGGCTTGTCGGCTATGACGTCTTGCGGCGGGTCCGGATGCCGCGCAAGGCCGACTCCGGTTTGCTCAAGGTGCCGGTTGCTCTGCGGGAGGATGCCACTCCGTTCGTACGGGACTACCGGACGGTTCCCCACCAACTCACCCTGGGCGCAACCCTGTCGGGCAAGTCCATGTACCTGCGACACCTCATCGCCGGACTGGCTGCTCAGCCCGTCGCCCTTGTCGGGATCGACTGCAAACGCGGTGTCGAACTGGCGCCCTTCGCTGCTCGCCTCTCCGCCCTCGCCACCGACCCGGACGAAGCCGCCGAACTCCTGCCCGTCCTGGTCAAGGAAATGGAGGACCGCTACGACCTGATCAAGGCGCGGCAGGGCATCGCGCCCGGCACCCCGGACGAGGAGATCACCTCCGACATCTGGGGCTTGCCCGAGAACGAACGGCCCGTGCCCATCGTCCTGTTCGTCGACGAGGTCGCCGAACTCTTCCTCACCGCCACCCGCAAGGACGAAGATCGGCGGGATGAGATGGTCACCCATCTCATCCGTCTCGCCCAGCTCGGCCGTGCGGCCGGCATTTACCTGGAGGTTTGCGGGCAGCGCTTCGGCGCCGAACTCGGCAAGGGCGCCACCATGCTCCGCGCCCAGCTCACCGGCCGCGTCTGCCACCGCGTCAACGACGAAGCCTCCGCCAAGATGGCCCTCGGCGACATCGCCCCGGAAGCGGTGCATGCCGCCTGCGCCATCGCCCCCGAACTGCCCGGCCTCGCCGTCGCGGGCGACACCTCCGGCGGCTGGTCCCGCATCCGAACCCCGTACCTCTCCCTCGGCGACGCCGCTGAGATCTGCCGGGAATCGGCGCACCTGGTGCCCGACCTGCCGGCGCTAAAGCCCTTCCGGCCCGCCATCCCCGTGCGCCTCGTCGCGGCCCCGGCACGGGCAGTCCTGCCGCACCCGGTAACCGACTGACGCTCACCTCTATCCGGTCGGCGTGACCGCCTCGCGCCACGTCCCTACCCCTGCCATGCCCGAAACCGAAAGGAGCCGGACCGTGCGCGCCTATCTGGCCCGTGTCGACGCGGTGTTGGTCCAGGCGCTCATCGCCGCCGCCCTGTCCTTCGCCCACATCCACGACATCGCTGCGGCGGCCGGACAGGACGGATGGAAAGCGTGGGCATACCCGATCAGCGTTGACCTGCTGCTCGTCGCCGCATGGCGCCGACTCCGCACCGGTACGGCCAAAGCAGCGGCCTGGTGCTGGTTCGTCATCGCCCTCACCGCCTCCCTCGGCGCCAACGTCGCCACCGCCGGACTGCTCGATATGGCCGACGTGCCGGCCTGGCTGCGCATCCTCGTCGCAGGTTGGCCCGCGGTTGCCTTCCTCGGCGGGACCCTTCTCGCGCACTCGGCGCCCAAGGAGACCACCGACGAGATCGGCCCAGAGGTCTCGGAGGACCAGGAGGACGAGCCCGAAGCCACACCCGGCCCGCCTGTCCAACCCGCCACCGAATCGACCCCGCCGACACCGTCCGTCTCGGTCCCGGTCGCCCTGGTCGACCACGCCCGCAAGGTCGCCGCCGAACACCACACCCGCACCGGCGCCCCGATCGACACCTCGACTCTCCGCACCCGCCTCGGCGTTCCTGCACCCATGGCCGAAGCCATCGCCGCCCAGCTCTGAAGGCGGGCCCTGTCGGGGGCTTTACCGCTTCCGCATCACTCGCCGCGTTCCGATAGCGGCCGAAATGATCAGTGCCTCAAGGCAGCACATGGTGATCACGGTGGCCCAGGACTCGCCCAACCACCACCTTCCCCCGACACCCGCGAGCCCAAGTACCAACGCGGCCGAACCGAAGGCGGCCAGCTGCCGCGCACCTTGTGACATGCCGCTGATTTACACACGGCCGCGCGCCCCAGGCAACCAAACAAAGGAAAGGAAACCGGCTGTGCCAGCCAACCGCCGCTTCCGCAACGTCACCCGCATCGGTCCCGTCCAGGTCGCTACCTCGTATGACGGCAGGGGCCGCGAGAAGCACACCGCCGCCTGCACCGCCCCGCGCTGCAACTTCTCCGCCGACTACGACAGCCGCGCCGCCGCCGAACTGGCCGCCCGTACCCACCGCTGCCCCGTTCGCTGAAAGGACCCGCCCTCCCGTGACCGTCAGCCTGCCCCTCGTCGTCGTCCTTGGCTTCTTCGCCTGGGGAGCGGTCAAGTTCCTCGGCGTCCGCACCTGGATCGTCGTGCTGATCGCCCTCTTCGGCTTCTGGCTCTCCCACACCTTCCTCGCCCCCGCCATCGAGTCCGGCACGCGTTCCGGCGTGACTGTCATAAACGGCCTAGCACATCTAGACGAGTAGATAAGAAGGGCTCCGCCGTGTTCCTGCCCAAGTACCCCGACAACCCCACCCCGCCGCCCGCGCATACCCACACCGCCACGACCGACCCGGCACCCGCTCGCCGCTCGCTGCCCTCGGTGTCCATCGATCAGAAGACGGTCGCCGCCCTGGTCGTCGGCGGAGTCGTCCTCACCGCGCTCCTGGCCGCCGTCGCCGTCACGGCCATCTCGGTAGCCGTGGCCGCCATCGTTCTGCGCTCCATGCTCCGCGACCAGCACCGCCGCTAGATCCCGCCCGGCCTCCGGGGCGACGGCACACGACCAAGCATTACGCCGCCCCGGGGCCTTCCTCCCGACCGAGCCAGTCAGAAGGGAAACGCCATCTTCACCCGCACCACCCCGGCCCCCGTGCCGGAACTCGCGAACCTGGCCGCCCAGGGCACCCTCCCCGGTATCCTCCGTCAACTCTCCGTCCTCGGCGGCTGCACCCACCCCATCCGCCTCGACGGCCACCGCACCGAATACGACCTCGACACCACCACCGGCGAGATCGGCCGCATCCTCCAGCACCTCGACTCCACCGGCCTCCCCGCCGGCCAACTCCTCGTCCGCTGCAACAACCGCCGCACCACCCGCTGCCCGGCCTGCGCCGAGGTCTACCGCCGCGACACCTTCCACCTCATCACCGCCGGACTACGCGGCGGCAAAGGCACCCCCGAGCAGGTCGGCACCCACCCCCGTGTGTTCGCCACCTTCACCGCCCCCGGCTTCGGCCCGGTCCACAACCGCCGTACCGACGGCCGCCCCTGCCGCTGCGGCCTCCACCACGACCAGGACGACAACACCCTCGGCACCCCACTCAACCCCGACACCTACGACTACGAAGCCGCCGTGCTTTGGAACGCCCACGCGGGGGCTCTCTGGCGACGCTTCTCGATCTACCTCCGCCGAGAGGTCGCCAAGCGCGCGGGCCTCTCCCAACGCCGCCTCCGCGACCACGCCCGCGTCTCCTTCGCCAAGGTCGCCGAGTACCAAAAGCGCGGAGCTGTCCACTTCCACGCGGTCATCCGCATCGACGGCCCGGGGGGCGGCAACACCGCACCGCCCGCCTGGGCCACGGCCGAACTCCTCACCGACGCCATAGAAACCGCCGCCGACAAGGCCCGTGTCGACGGCCCGACCATCGACGGCCGCACCCACACCTTCACCTTCGGCCGCCAACTCGACGTGCGCACCATCCGATCCGCCGACTTCAACGACGGCCAGGAACTCACCGAACGAGCCGTCGCCGCCTACATCGCCAAGTACGCCACCAAGGGCGCCGAAACAGCGACCGGCGCCCTCGACCGCCCGCTCAAGTTCGTCGCCGAACTCGCCCAGCTCGACATCAGCGACCACGCCCGCCAACTCATCCGAACCGCCTGGACTCTCGGCGCCCGCAAGAGCCTCGAACACCTCCGCCTGCGCGCCTGGGCCCACATGCTCGGCTTCCGCGGCCACTTCTCCACCAAGTCCCGCCGCTACTCCACCACCCTCGGCGCCCTCCGCACCGCCCGCGCCGAATATCGCCGCGCCCAAGCAGCAGCCACCACACCTGACCGCGCGACCGAGACGACGTACGTCCTCGCCCACTGGGTCTTCGCCGGAACCGGCCTCTCCGACACCGAAGCCTGGCTGTCCGCATCCCTCGAACGCGCCCCCGGAACGGAAGGGGAACCCACCGCATGACCGATCGCTACCTGTCCGTCGACCAGGTCGCCGAGTTGCTCGGCACGACCGCCCGCTTCCCTCGGCGGCTGATCGAGGAGCGGCGCATTCGGTATGTGAAGCTCGGCCGGCATGTGCGCATCCCGGAGAGCGCGGTCGAGGAGTTCATCCAGGCCCGGACCGTTCAGCCGTTGAGGCGGCCTCGCCCTAGCTACAGGAGGGCTGCCTGATGGCCAACAGCAAGGGGAGGCGTCGCCGCTTCGGCGCGATCAGACGGCTTCCGTCCGGCCGTTACCAGGCGCGCTATCCGGGCCCGGACGGCGTGATGCGTCCCGCACCCGACACCTTCGCGACCAAGGCGGACGCTGACGACTGGCTCGCTGAGAAGCAGACGGAGATCAGGCGGGGGGAGTGGCGTGCCCCGGAGGCTGGGTCGGTCAACTTCAAGGTGTACGCGGAAAAGTGGGTGGAGGAACGGGAGCTCTCGATCCTCAGCGAGGACCTCTATCGCTACCTCCTCAACGACCACGTCCTTCCGACCTTCGGCGAATCGGACCTCGACGAGATCACCGCACCCCGCGTCCGCGAATGGCGTGCCGAACGCCTCCGTACGACCGGTGCCAAGACCACGACCGCCAAGGCGTACCGGCTCCTGAAAGGCATCATGGAGACGGCCGTGGACGACGACCTCCTCAAGCGCAACCCGTGCCGGATCAAGGGTGCCGGAAAGGAGAAGGCGGCCGAACGTCGCATCGCAACCGTCGCCCAGGTCGACGCCCTCGCCGACCAGCTCGGTCCCCGCTGGCGCCTCATGGTGTACCTCGGCGCTTACGGCCCTCTCCGCCCCGAGGAACTTGCGGGCCTCCGGTGCCGTGACATCGACGTCGACCGACTGAAGATCACGGTCCGCCTCGCCGAGCCGGAGCGTACGAATGGTCGTCGTGCCCCCGGTGACACCAAGTCCGAAGCCGGTACCCGGACCGTCCACCTGCCCGAGTTCCTCCGCTCGGAGCTGCGCGTCCATATGGAGTTGTTCGCGGGCAAGGGTGCTGACGGGCTGGTCTTCCTCGGCGAGAAGGGCGCTCCCTTCCGGCGCAGCAGCTTCGGCCGGAAGTGGCGGAAGGCTCGTACCGTCGTTGGCGTCCCCGAGGGTTTCCGGTTCTACGACCTTCGTCACACCGGGCACACGCTGTCGACGCGCTCGGGCGCCACCCTCAAGGACACGATGGTTCGTGCCGGCCAGTCCTCCGAAAAGGCCGCGCTGATCTATCAGCACTCCGACGACGATCGGCAGCAGGAAGTTGCAGCCGGCCTCGACGCGACCGTACGGAGGGCGCGCCAGGAAGCTGCTGGTGTGCCGGATGATCCACCGGGTACGGCGGACGATCAGCGTTCTGGCACGAATCTGGCACACGACCGCTGATCATCATGGACAGCAAAAAGGCCCGGGTCTCTGACCTGGGCCTTAGTCATGGAGCGGGTGACGAGAATCGAACTCGCGCTCTCAGCTTGGGAAGCTGATGTTCTACCATTAAACTACACCCGCGTGATTCGCCGGACGGAACCGGTGTCGAACGCAACGTTACCTTACCTCATCCCAGGCCCCCGGCGACGAAGCCGTGGGGCCTGAGTGCGTCTGCGGGGTGGGACGGGGCTGCGGGGCACGGGAGTTGGGGCGTACGGTGGAGGGGTGGAAGAGGGTCCGGGCGGGACCGGAGTGCCGCCTGGAGGGCCGTCCCGTCCATCCCGTAATGTGCCTTTTGTCGTCAGCTGAGCAGTAGCCCGACGCGGCTCTTGGGGAAGGGACTCAGGACTTGATGGAGCAGGACTTGATGGAGCGCACCGTCGTCCGTTGTGCCGATGGACACGTGTTCAGCACCGCTTCGTTCCCGATGCAGCAGGCCGAGCGCCTCGGTCCCGGACGGCTCGTCCGGTGTCCTCGCTGTGCCCGGCTTCGCAGTGTCGTTCAGGTGACCTCGGAGAAGCACTGAAAGATCGGTAGGAGGCGCGCGGGTCCGTCCGATGGTGGCCGGTCCGCGCGCCTTGCGTATCCTCGGGGCGTGCTTCTCTCAGACAAGGACATCCGGGCCGAGATCGACGCCGGGCGGGTACGGATCGATCCCTACGACGAATCCATGGTGCAGCCGTCCAGCGTCGACGTGCGCCTCGATCGCTTCTTCCGGGTGTTCGAGAACCACCGCTACCCCCATATCGACCCCTCCGTCGAGCAGGCCGATCTCACGCGGCTCGTGGAGCCGGAGGGCGACGAGCCGTTCATCCTGCACCCCGGGGAGTTCGTCCTCGCCTCGACGTACGAGGTCATCACCCTCCCCGACGACCTCGCCTCCCGCCTGGAGGGCAAGTCCTCCCTCGGCCGCCTCGGCCTCGTCACCCACTCCACCGCCGGCTTCATCGACCCCGGCTTCAGCGGACACGTGACCCTGGAGCTGTCGAACCTCGCCACGTTGCCGATCAAGCTCTGGCCGGGGATGAAGATCGGCCAGCTGTGCATGTTCCGGCTCAGCTCGCCGGCCGAGTTCCCCTACGGCAGTGAGCGCTACGGCTCCCGCTACCAGGGCCAGCGCGGCCCCACCGCCTCCCGCTCCTTCCTCAACTTCCACCGGACCCAGGTATGAGCGCCGTACGCGAGAACCTGACCTACGAGGCGTTCGGCACCGCGGTCCGCGAGCTCGCGCAGACCATCGCCGACGACGGCTACGAGCCCGACGTCGTGCTCTCCATCGCCCGCGGCGGAGTCTTTGTCGCCGGCGGCCTCGCGTACGCCCTCGACTGCAAGAACATCCACCTGGTGAACGTCGAGTTCTACACCGGCGTGGGGACCACCCTGGAGATGCCGGTCATGCTGGCCCCCGTCCCCAACGCCATCGACTTCTCCGACAAGAAGGTCCTCATCACCGACGACGTCGCCGACACCGGCAAGACGCTCAAACTGGTTCGGGACTTCTGCCTCGACGCCGTCGCCGAGGTCCGCTCCGCGGTCATCTACGAGAAGTCGCAGTCCCTGGTGAAGTGCGAGTACGTCTGGAAGCGGACGGACGACTGGATCAACTTCCCGTGGAGCGTTCTGCCTGTAGTACGTAGGTCGGGGGAGCCGATCACCCCGTCAAAGGAAGCGCTCTGACCTGACCCGTTATCGGCTGCTTCAGCCATACGCGTAACGTGCATGTAACGCAGTGTATGTGGGGGGCAGCAGCTTAGGGATCGCACCTCGATACCGAGGCTGCCCCGCCCGAACGGCGGTTTCGCGAAGGCGGCCGGTACACCCGAGACGTACGGGCCGTTGCGCAGTTCGGCCACGGGGGAGCCGATCGTGTTGCGGGCGAGCACGCCCCAGTGATCCGTGGTTCCGCCGCCGCTCCCGTCGGCGACCGCCGATCCCGGGAGGATCGCCGCCATCACGGTGGCCAGCACAGCGGCCGCGAGCACGGTTCCCCTGCTCCTACCAGAACGAGATCTCACGAACACTGGGCACTCCTTACAGAGGGTGTAGGAGTGGTTAAATGACTCTCAGTTACATAAAGCGGGTGACATGCCCGGAATGTAACCCGTTCGCCCGATTCGAACGCGCGAAAACGCTCACTCTGCGTTACGAAGTGTCCGGTGGCCGTCAGACCTAGAACGTGCCGAGCTTCACGATCATCAGCAGGGCGATCAGCTGGATTGCCGATGCGCCGAGGGCCTTCGGCCAGGGGAGGTCGTGGCTGCGGCTGACCATGAGGGTGAGCAGGGCGCCGGCCGCGACCCAGGTCGCCCAGCCCAGGAGCTGGACGAAGGACGCGTCGCCGCCGAAGAACATGGCCACGATCAGACGGGGGGCGTCGGTCAGGGACATGATCAGCATGGAGAGGCCGACCGTGGGCTGCCACGCGCCGTCGCCGCCGAGCTGGCGGGCCAGGGCGTGGGTGACGACGCCCAGGACGAAGGCCGACAGGACCATGGCGACGGCCGTGGTCAGGACGATCGGGATCGCGTTCGACAGGGTGGCGTTGATCGCGTCCTCTCGGGCGCCCTCGAAGCCGAACACCGCGAGCAGGCCGTAGAGGAAGGTCACGACGAGGGCCGGGCCCCACATCGTGTAGTCCCGCATCTGGAGGAAGGTCTGCCTGGGGGAGAGCAGGATGCCCTTCAGGAGTTCCTTCCAGTGCAGGCGGGGGCCCACCGGGGCCGCGGGGGCCGAGCCCGCGCGGTAGGTGCCGCCCTGGTTGTACGGGTCTTCACCGACCGAGAACGCCTGGGTGTGGCCCGGGTTGTTCGCCGCGTACGGGTCGTGCCCGCCCTGCGGGGCGCCGGCGCCGTCGCCGAAGTACTCCGGCTCGTCGTAGCCCCCGCCGCCGCCCTGGGTCCACTGGCCCGGGTGGGGCTGCGGCGCGGGGGGATAGCCGTACGACTGTCCCTGGGGCGCCTGCTGCCCGTACGGAGGTTGTTGCGGTCGCGCGTGAGGAGCGCCGTTGTCCCGGCCGCGTCCGATCCTGAATCCAGCCACGTCTTCGAACGTACCTGGTCCTGGAGAGTGACGGGCGCGGCCGGGCGTTTCGGGGACGGCTTTGCTGCCGAGCTGTGACATCCCTTAAGGGAGCTCCCATCCGTCCCCTACGGGGCTTCCGCACCCCGGGCGACGCCCTTCAGTCGGCGAGCGCGGCGCCGAAGTACGGGCGGTTGCCCAGGCCCAGGCCGCTCACCGTCAGCGTGGCCGAGCCCGTGCCCGCCGGGCCGGAGGCGGTGCCGGGGAAGAGGTGCAGTCGGCCGATCTCCGGTGCGGCGGCGACCAGTTCGGCGCGGCCGTCGCGGTTGTAGTCGCGCAGCAGGACCGAGGCGCCGAACCAGGAGTCGTTCTCGTCGGCCGGGCGCTGGAAGCCGGCCGTGGTGTAGTCGATCTGGCGGGCGTTCGTGCCGGTGAGCCCGGACTTTCCGCCGCGCAGGAGGGTGACGGCGCCCGCCCGCATGAACTCGCTGCCGAGCGTCTCGTTCGGGGCCCCCACCGCGAGGTCCGGGTAGCCGTCACCGTTGGTGTCCCCGGCCGAGACGTCGAAGCCGAAGTCGTCGCCGGTCTCGCGCACCCCCGGTACACCCGCGGTGTCCTGGGTGAGCGACCTGACCGTGCTGCTGAAACCGGTGGCGGTGCCGTTGAGGAGGTGGACCGCCTCGCCCTTGCCCGCGCGGGCCGCTCCGACGGCCAGGTCGCCGTATCCGTTCTTGTCGAAGTCGGCGATGGTGGCGGACGCGGCGTAGGAGAGGTCGGCTTCGCCCGGGAGCGGCAGGTCGTACTTCTTGGGCGGTGCGACAGGGCCGCTCGCGCCGCCGCGGAAGAACCAGACGCGCTGGTGGGCGCTCCAGTCCTCGCCGATCACCGCGAAGTCGGCGGTGCCGTCCTTGGTGACCTTGCCCGAGACGACCAGTGCGGGCCTGATGTCCTCGCCGTCGACCGGGTCGAGGTTGGTGGCCTTGCCGCGGGAGCCGGACTTGGTGAACGGGCCGCGCAGGAACCAGACGTAGTCGCCGCCCACCGAGACCACGTCGACCTTGCCGTCGGCGTTGAAGTCGCCCACGGCCACGTCCTTGGCGAAACTGTCCGAGCCGCCCGGGATCGCGTAGTCGCTGCCGCCGCTCAGGCCGGTCTTGGAGCCCCACAGGATCGTGAAGGTGCCGCGGTGGGAGGAGCCCACGACCTCGCCCGGGGCGGTGGCGACGACATCGGCGAAGCCGTCCTTGTTCACGTCGGCCGTGGTGACCTTGGTGCCGAAGAAGTCCTTGCTCTCCGCCGCGCCCTCGACGCCGGGGCTGTTCTGGGTGACGACCGTGCGCTTGGTGAAGTCCAGCCCCTTCGAGGTGCCCCACACGACCACCACCGCGCCTGCCTCCTTCCTTCCTCCGGCCGTGGCGGTGCGGTCGCCGACGGCGAGGTCGCGGTAGCCGTCGCCGTTGAAGTCGTCCGGATACTTCGCGGCCGCCGCGCCCGCCGGGGCGGCGAGGGCGAGGGGGCTCAGGCCTGTGGCGAGGAGGGCGGCGGCCAGGAGGAGTGGGCGGGTGCGGGGGGTCAAGAGGACTCCATGGGGCGTTGATTGATCCCGGGATCGCGCGACGTCGCGACGTGGCGACCAGAAGATCTCCGACGGATCTCCGATCGCGATCAGTAGACCTCCGGCAAGAGGCAGGGGTTGTACGGGAGTTCGAGCCACCCCGGCCGCACCTCCGGCGCCCTGGTCCTGACCTTCACGGTGGGCCCCCGGGGCCCAGCAGAAGCTCGCGTGGTCGGCGCCGGTCCAGACGGTCCACGCCGTCCTGATCACCGCCGTCATCCTCGGCTGGCGCCCGCTGCTCCTGGGCCACCCGGCGAGCCTCGCGGAGGGCTTCTCGGGGTGTGCGGCTTCGGAGTCCTGGTCCTGACCCACATGGTCCTGGCGGGGCGGAGCATCGGGGAGAGCTGAAGGCCGGGTCAACACCCGCCGCGAGCCGTCGAGTACGGGCGGCCGAGGAGGCAAGTGCTGGACGCGGAGGACGTGTTGGAGGTCCCGGAACGACGACGGCGCCCCCAGGTCCCGCAGGACCTGGGGGCGCCGAACAGCACCGTCGTGACCGTTACTCCACCGGCGTCACTTCACCGGCTCCGGTTCCGGCTCGCTCTCCGTCTCCGCCGTGTCCTGCGGGTCGAGCGGGGTCTTCACGGACTGCAGCAGCAGCTGGGCGACGTCGACGACCTGGATCGACTCCTTCGCCTTGCCGTCGTTCTTCTTGCCGTTCACCGAGTCGGTGAGCATGACCAGGCAGAACGGGCAGGCGGTGGAGACGATGTCCGGGTTCAGCGAAAGGGCTTCGTCCACGCGCTCGTTGTTGATGCGCTTGCCGATCCGCTCCTCCATCCACATCCGCGCGCCACCGGCGCCACAGCAGAAGCCGCGCTCCTTGTGGCGGTGCATCTCCTCGTTACGCAGGCCCGGGACGCCCGCGATGATCTCGCGCGGGGGCGTGTAGATCTTGTTGTGGCGGCCCAGGTAGCAGGGGTCGTGGTAGGTGATGATGCCCTCGACCGGGGTCACCGGGACCAGCTTGCCCTCGTCGACGAGGTGCTGGAGCAGCTGGGTGTGGTGGATGACCTCGTAGTCGCCGCCGAGCTGCGGGTACTCGTTGCCGATCGTGTTGAGGCAGTGCGGGCAGGTCGCGACGATCTTCTTCGCGGACTTCGGCTTCGCGGACTCGGCGACCACCTTGCCGTCGTCGTCCAGCTCCTCGCCGAACGCCATGTTCAGCGCCATGACGTTCTCCATGCCGAGCTCCTGGAACAGGGGCTCGTTGCCGAGACGCCGGGCGGAGTCACCGGTGCACTTCTCGTCGCCGCCCATGATCGCGAACTTGACGCCCGCGATGTGGAGGAGTTCCGCGAACGCCTTGGTCGTCTTCTTGGCGCGGTCCTCCAGGGCGCCGGCGCAGCCGACCCAGTACAGGTACTCGACCTCGGTGAGGTCCTCGATGTCCTGGCCGACGACCGGGACCTCGAACTCGACCTCCTTGAGCCACTCCAGGCGCTGCTTCTTCGCCAGGCCCCAGGGGTTGCCCTTCTTCTCCAGGTTCTTGAGCATCGTGCCCGCCTCGGACGGGAACGCGCTCTCGATCATCACCTGGTAGCGGCGCATGTCGACGATGTGGTCGACGTGCTCGATGTCGACGGGGCACTGCTCCACGCAGGCGCCGCAGGTGGTGCAGGACCACAGGACGTCCGGGTCGATGACGCCGTTGTCCTCGAGAGTGCCGATCAGCGGGCGCTCGGCCTCCGCGAGGGCCGCGGCGGGCACACCGGCCAGCTGCTCCTCGGACGCCTTCTCCTCGCCCTCCATCGTCTTGCCGCCACCGGCCAGCAGGTACGGGGCCTTGGCGTGCGCGTGGTCGCGCAGGGACATGATCAGGAGCTTGGGGGAGAGCGGCTTGCCGGTGTTCCAGGCCGGGCACTGCGACTGGCAGCGGCCGCACTCGGTGCAGGTGGAGAAGTCCAGCAGGCCCTTCCAGGAGAACTGCTCGACCTGGGAGACACCGAAGACGTCGTCGTCACCGGGGTCGGTGAAATCGATCGGCTTGCCGCCGGAGGTCATCGGCTGGAGACCGCCGAGGGCCGTCCCGCCGGTCGCCTCGCGCTTGAACCAGATGTTCGGGAAGGCCAGGAAGCGGTGCCAGGCCACACCCATGTTGGTGTTGAGCGAGACGACGATCATCCACACGAAGGACGTGCCGATCTTGATCGTCGCGACGAGGTACACGAGGTTCTGCAGCGTGGCGGTGCTCAGGCCCTTGAAGGCCAGGACCAGCGGGTACGAGGCGAAGTACCCGGCCTCGTAGCCGTCCACGTGGTGCAGCGCGCCCTCGAGGCCGCGCAGCACGTAGATGGCGAGGCCGATGGTGAGGATGACGTACTCGACGAAGTACGCCTGACCCGCCTTGGAGCCCGCGAAGCGGGACTTGCGGCCGGGGCGGGAGGGCAGGCTCAGCAGGCGGATGACGATCAGCGTGAGGATGCCGAGGGTCGTCATCACTCCGATGAACTCGATGTACAGCTCGAACGGCAGGAAGTCGCCGATGACGGGCAGTACCCAGTCGGCCTTGAAGAGCTGGCCGAACGCCTGCGCCAGGGTCGGCGGCAGGGTCAGGAAGCCGACGGCAACGAACCAGTGGGCGAAGCCGACGATGCCCCACCGGTTCATCCGGGTGTGGCCGAGGAACTCCTTCACCAGCGTCACGCTGCGCGCGTAGGGGTTGTCGGTCCTGCTTCCGGCGGGCACCGGCTGGCCCAGCTTGAAGTACCGGACGAACTGGCCGATGGCGCGTGCGAGCAGTGCCACGCCGACCACGGTCAGTACCAGCGACACGATGATCGCGGCGAGTTGCATTTCGGGGCTCCTCGGGCCTGCGAGGGGTTCTACGAGCAAGATCAGGGTGAGATTACTAAGCGGTAACTTATGCAGTCCGTCTGAGACTACCCCCATCATCCGTCGCAATGTATCCGGGCACGGGGTGATCTGAATCGCTGAGGGTTACCTTAAAACCCGATCGTGTTATTCGTGAGGAATTGGTACATACGGCGCTAATTTAGGCTCGTGCTCTACGGGATCCTTGCTGCCACCTCCGCCCTGCTCCTCGCCGCCGTGCTCACCGCCGTGCTGCGGGTGGCCGCCCTGCGCCTCGGCATCGTCGACCGGCGATGGCGACGGCCGATGCCGCTCTCCGGCGGGGTCGCGATGGTGGCCGCCACCTGTGGTGTGGCCTTCGTCGGGGACTGGTGGGGCGTCACCCCGCTGGGGCCCGAGGTCGGGCGGCTGCTCCTCGCCGGGGCCTGCGTGGCTCTCCTCGGGCTCGTCGCCGACGTACGGCGGGTCAAGGCGCGGTTCCTCGTGGGCGGTACGGCCGTGGCGGCGGCGTGCGTGGTGCCGTACGAGGAGACGGGGGTGCCCGCCGGGATCCTCGCGGTCGGCTGGATCGTCTTCGTCGCCCTCGGGTTCAAGGCGCTGGACCACGCCGACGGACTCGCCGGGACCGTCGGTGTCGTCACCGCCTTCGGGGCGGGGGCCCTGGCGGCGGCCGAGGTGATGGACGGGCTCGCCGTACTGCTGAGCGTGCTGGCCGCCGCGCTGACCGGGTTCCTGATGCACAACTGGCATCCCGCGCGCGCGGGACTCGGCGCGTGCGGCGCGCTGTTCACCGGTTTCGTGCTCGCCGCCGCGGCCGTCACGACCCGCGCGGGGCAGGAACTGGGCTCCGGCGCAGGGGTGTTGTTCGCGCTGACGGCGGTGGTGAGCGCCGACGTGGTGCTCGTCGTCCTGGCCCGGAGACTGTCCGGGCGGCCGCTGCTGCGGGCCGCCCCCGACCATCTCGCCCACCGGCTGCGGCGGCTCGGGCTCACTCCGCAGGGGGTGTCCGTGGTCCTTGGTACGGCGGCCTTCGGCGGGGTACTCGTCGGGGTCCTGATCGACCTCGGGTGGCTCGCCGCGACCGGCGCTCTCTGGGTCGCCGGGGGAGCCCTGGTCGTCGTACTCGTACTCCTTCGCATCAAGCCCAGCAGTGCCTCGCGTCCGGTATCGACGCAGGTCAGAGCCCAGTTGCGTGTAAGGAACGGATAAGAGTTGAGCCCGTACGACTCAGGTCTGTTGACCGAGCCGGGGACGTCGTGCACACTTGAGCCTGTTCCACTCAAGTCAGCTGGAGGAATCAACCATGGCACGTGCGGTCGGCATCGACCTGGGCACGACTAACTCCGTCGTCAGCGTTCTCGAAGGCGGCGAGCCCACCGTCATCACCAACGCCGAGGGTGCCAGGACCACGCCGTCCGTCGTCGCCTTCGCGAAGAACGGCGAAGTGCTGGTCGGCGAGGTGGCCAAGCGCCAGGCGGTCACCAACGTGGACCGGACCATCCGTTCGGTGAAGCGGCACATGGGCACCGACTGGAAGATGGAGCTGGACGGGAAGCCCTTCAACCCGCAGCAGATCTCCGCCTTCATCCTCCAGAAGCTGAAGCGGGACGCCGAGTCCTACCTGGGCGAGAAGGTGACCGACGCGGTCATCACCGTCCCGGCGTACTTCAACGACTCCGAGCGTCAGGCGACGAAGGAGGCCGGCGAGATCGCGGGCCTGAACGTCCTGCGCATCGTCAACGAGCCCACCGCGGCCGCGCTCGCGTACGGCCTCGACAAGGACGACCAGACGATCCTCGTCTTCGACCTCGGTGGCGGCACCTTCGACGTGTCCCTGCTGGAGATCGGCGACGGCGTCGTCGAGGTGAAGGCCACCAACGGTGACAACCACCTCGGTGGTGACGACTGGGACCAGCGTGTCGTCGACTACCTGGTGCAGCAGTTCAAGTCCGGTCACGGCGTGGACCTCGCCAAGGACAAGATGGCGCTGCAGCGTCTGCGTGAGGCCGCCGAGAAGGCCAAGATCGAGCTGTCGAGCTCCACCGAGACCTCGATCAACCTGCCCTACATCACGGCCTCCGCCGAGGGCCCGCTGCACCTGGACGAGAAGCTCACCCGGGCTCAGTTCCAGCAGCTGACCGCGGACCTCCTGGAGCGCTGCAAGACCCCGTTCTTCAACGTCATGAAGGACGCCGGCGTCTCCATCAACGAGATCGACCACGTCGTCCTCGTCGGTGGCTCCACCCGCATGCCCGCCGTCGCCGAGCTCGTCAAGGAGCTCACCGGCGGCAAGGACGCCAACAAGGGCGTCAACCCGGACGAGGTCGTCGCCATCGGCGCCGCCCTGCAGGCCGGTGTGCTCAAGGGTGAGGTCAAGGACGTCCTGCTCCTCGACGTGACCCCGCTGTCCCTCGGTATCGAGACCAAGGGCGGCATCATGACCAAGCTCATCGAGCGCAACACCACGATCCCGACCAAGCGGTCCGAGATCTTCACGACGGCCGAGGACAACCAGCCGTCCGTGCAGATCCAGGTCTACCAGGGCGAGCGCGAGATCGCGGCGTACAACAAGAAGCTCGGGATGTTCGAGCTGACCGGTCTGCCGCCGGCCCCGCGCGGTGTCCCGCAGATCGAGGTCGCCTTCGACATCGACGCCAACGGCATCATGCACGTGACCGCCAAGGACCTGGGCACGGGCAAGGAGCAGAAGATGACCGTCACCGGCGGCTCCTCGCTGCCGAAGGACGAGGTCGACCGGATGCGCCAGGAGGCCGAGCAGTACGCGGAGGAGGACCACCGCCGCCGCGAGGCCGCCGAGACCCGCAACCAGGGCGAGCAGCTCGTCTACCAGACGGAGAAGTTCCTCAAGGACAACGAGGACAAGGTCCCCGGCGAGGTCAAGACCGAGGTCGAGGCCGCCGTCGAGGAGCTGAAGGCCGCGCTCAAGGGCGAGGACACCGCGGAGATCCGCACCGCCACCGAGAAGGTCGCCGCGGTCTCCCAGAAGGTCGGCCAGGCCATGTACGCCGACGCCCAGGCCGGACAGGCCGCCGGCGGCGACGAGACCGGTGAGGGCGCCTCGCAGGCCAAGGCGGACGACGACGTCGTGGACGCCGAGATCGTGGACGACGAGCGCAAGGACGGTGCCGCGTGACGGAGGAGACCCCGGGCTTCGACGAGAAGCCCGACGTCCCCTCCGGCGCCACCCCCGACGACGCCGAGCCGAAGGCCGCCCCCCAGGAAGGGGCGGCCCCGGCCGGGGACGCAACAGCGCAGATCGCCGGCCTGACGGCCCAGCTGGACCAGTCCCGCAAGGCGCTCGACGAGCGCACCGCGGACCTCCAGCGGCTCCAGGCCGAGTTCCAGAACTACCGACGCCGGGTGGAGCGGGACCGGATCACGGTCAAGGAGATCGCCATCGCGAACCTCCTGACCGAGCTCCTGCCCACGCTCGACGACATCGGCCGCGCGCGGGAACACGGTGAACTCGTCGGCGGCTTCAAGGGCGTCGCGGAGTCCCTGGAGACCGTCGCGGCGAAGATGGGGCTGCAGCAGTTCGGCAAGGAGGGCGAGCCCTTCGACCCGACGATCCACGAGGCCCTGATGCACAGTTACGCGCCCGACGTCACCGAGACGACGTGCGTGGCGATTCTGCAGCCTGGGTATCGCATCGGCGAGCGCACCATCCGCCCCGCGCGGGTGGCCGTGGCCGAGCCGCAGCCGGGCGCGCAGACGGTCAAGGACGAGTCCGAGGCCGGCGAGGAGAAGGACAACGGCCCTGAGGAGGGCTGACGTCGTAGGGGATGAGCGAAAGGAGGGACGCTGGGGATGAGCACCAAGGACTTCATCGAGAAGGACTACTACAAGGTCCTCGGCGTCCCCAAGGACGCCACCGAGGCCGAGATCAAGAAGGCGTACCGGAAGCTCGCCCGCGAGTTCCACCCGGACGCCAACAAGGGCAACGCCAAGGCCGAGGAGCGCTTCAAGGAGATCTCCGAGGCGAACGACGTCCTCGGTGACCCCAAGAAGCGCAAGGAGTACGACGAGGCCCGCGCCCTCTTCGGCAACGGCGGCTTCCGCCCGGGGCCGGGCGGCGCGGGCGGCTCCTTCAACTTCGACCTGGGCGACCTCTTCGGAGGCGGCGCCCAGGGCGGGAGCCAGCAAGCCGGCGGCTTCGGCGGCGGACTCGGAGACGTCTTCGGGGGCCTGTTCAACCGGGGCAGCTCCGGAACCACGCGCGTCCAGCCCCGGCGCGGGCAGGACATCGACACCGAGGTCACCCTCAGCTTCACCGAGGCGATCGAGGGCGCGACGGTCCCGCTCAGGATGTCCTCGCAGGCCCCCTGCAAGGCCTGTTCGGGCACCGGCGACGCCAACGGCAACCCGCGCGTGTGCCCGACGTGCGTGGGCACCGGCCAGGTGGCGAGGGGTTCCGGCGGAGGGTTCTCCCTCACGGACCCCTGCCCGGACTGCAAGGGCCGCGGCCTGATCGCGGAGAACCCCTGCGAGATCTGCAAGGGCTCCGGGCGGGCCAAGTCCTCCCGCACCATGCAGGTCCGCATCCCCGCGGGGGTGTCGGACAGCCAGCGGATCCGGCTGCGCGGGAAGGGGGCGCCCGGTGAACGCGGCGGCCCCGCGGGCGACCTGTACGTCACCGTGCACGTCGACGCGCACCCCGTCTTCGGCCGCAAGGGCGACAACCTCACGGTGACGGTCCCGGTGACCTTCTCCGAGGCGGCGCTCGGCGGCGAGGTCAGGGTGCCGACGCTGGGCGGCCCCGCCGTGACGCTGAAACTGCCCCCGGGCACGCCCAACGGCCGCACCATGCGGGCGCGGGGCAAGGGCGCGGTCCGCAAGGACGGCACCCGGGGCGACCTGCTGGTCACCGTCGAGGTGAGTGTCCCGACCGAGCTGTCGGGGAAGGCTCGTGACGCGCTGGAGGCGTATCGCGAGGCGACCGTGGGTGAGGATCCACGGGCGGAGCTGTTCCAGGCCGCGAAGGGAGCATGATTCGAGTGGACGGTCGTCGACGCAACCCGTATGAACTGACCGAGGAGACCCCGGTCTACGTCATCTCGGTGGCGGCCCAGCTCTCCGGCCTGCACCCGCAGACCCTGCGCCAGTACGACCGCCTCGGCCTGGTCTCCCCGGACCGCACGGCCGGGCGGGGCCGGCGCTACTCGGCCCGCGACATCGAACTGCTGCGCACCGTCCAGCAGTTGTCGCAGGACGAGGGCATCAACCTCGCCGGCATCAAGCGCATCATCGAACTGGAGAACCAGGTCGCGGCGCTGCAGTCCCGGGTGGCCGAGCTCCAGGCGGCCGTCGAGGGTGCCGCGGCGGCCATCCAGCAGCGTGAGGCGGCGGTGCACGCGTCGTACCGCCGTGACCTGGTGCCGTACCAGGAGGTCCAGCAGACCAGCGCGCTGGTGGTGTGGCGGCCCAAGAGGGCGAAGGACTAGGCAGCACTGCGCGAAGGGGCCCGGAGAGATCTCCGGGCCCCTTCGCCGTGCTCACACCCTGTTCACTCGGACGGCGGGGCCAGGGCCACCCAGGCGTCGTCGGGGGCGGATTCCCTGCCGTCGGCGTGCACCGCGCTCACCCAGTAGAAGTGGGTGGTGCCGGCCGCGGCCGTGGTGTCGGTGTACGACAGGCCGGTGACCGGTTCGGCGGTCAGCGGCTCGTAGGCGGCGGTGGCCGGGTTCCAGCGGTGGATCCGGTAGCCGGTGATGTCCGTGCCGTAGTAGGAGGTGGACAGCCGCCACGTCAGATCGACCCCGGTGCCGCTGGCGGCGGGCTCGGCGTCGGCGTCGACCAGCCAGTCCACGGGGGTCTGGACGGTGGGTCGCAGGTCGTACTCGGTGACGGTGGTGGACACCTCGGTCTCCGCGGAGACGTCGGTGGTGTTGCCCGAGGTGTCCACCGCGTCCACGAAGTAGGTGAGGGTCTCTCCGTCCTGGAGGTTCGCCGAGTCGACGAGCCGGCTGGTCCCCGCCTCGACCCGGCCCACGTAGGTGTACCGGGTGCCGTCGTCCACCGTGCTGAGCCGGTGCACGTGGTACTCGGCGATGTCGGCGGCCGGACTGTCGTCCCAGTCCAGGACCGTGCCGTACTCGGTGGCGGTGGCCGTGAACCCGGTGACGAGCGGCGGGGCGGTGCCGTCGGAGTGGGTGATCGAGGGCTGGGTGGACTGTTCCGACTCCCGCCCGAGCGCGTCCACGGTGGTCACGCCGTATGTGTAGATCCCGCCCGGCACGGCCGTGCTGTCCGTGCAGGTGTAGGTGTTCTGGGTGCCGTAGGCGGTGTCGGTGAGCTTCGGAGCGCAGGGCACCACCCGGGCGTCGACGACGACATCCTTGCCGGCCGCGCTGTCGTAGCGCTGCTCGACGCGGTGGACCCGGAACTCCTGCGGTGCGTGCGGCGACACCTTCCAGAACAGGTCGACGCCGCCGCCGTTCTCCGGCCGGTTCTGCAGGTTGTAGAAGTAGGGCTCGGCGAGCGGCCGGGCGAACGGGACGACCGATGAGTACCCGGTGTTGCCCGCCGCGTCGGTCGAGGCGATCTTGTAGTAGGAGGTCTCCCCGTACGGGGCGGTCTCGTGGACCGCGGAGCTGCCCAGGTTCGTCTCGGCCACTTCGAACGGCCCGTCGGGCGATGCGGACCTCAGCAGCTGGGTCGTCAGATCCGGCTCACCGGGCCACCAGGTGAAGGTCACCCCGAACAAGGCCGACTCCGCGACGACGGTCAGCCCGGTGACGGTCGGCGCGGTCCGGTCCACGGTGGTGACCGGCTGGTCGGCGGTCCCGCCCGACTCGTTGCCTGCCTTGTCGTAGGCGCGGACCTCGTAGTAGAAGGTCGTGCCCGCCTTCGGGAGGGTGGTGTCGGTGTACGAGGCCGAGGCGGTCGTCGCCAGCGGCTTGACGGGGAACGTACCGCCCTTGCCGCGCCGGTAGACCCGGTACCCGGCGAGGTCCATCTCCTTGTTCGTCGCCCAGGTGAGCTCGGCCTTGCCGGTGGTCTTGTCGTAGGACACCGAAGCGCCGGTCGGGGCAAGGGGCTTGACCTTGTCGACGCTCGCCGAGGTGCGGGGTGTATAGGTGACCTTGACCTTGGCGGTGCCGGTCCAGTTGGCGTAGTCGATGCGGAGGGTGTGCTTGCCGGAGGGGATCGTGGTGTTGACGGTCTTGCCCACCGTCGTGGACGTGTTCTTCCACAGGTCGATCCTGCGGACGCCGTCGACGTACACGCGGATGCCGTCCAGGCCGGTGGCGTTGAGCGCGAAGGGGCCGCCGGAGCCGAAGTCGCGGGTCACGCTCCAGCGGACGCCGAAGTTGTCCTTCGGGAGGCCGGAGAGGGGGGCGCCGCTCCAGCTCTGGTCGATCGCGTTGTCGCAGTCGGTCTTCTTCGGGGTGCCCGACAGGCTCGTGTTCGCGTAGAACTGCCGCTTGAACACGGGGGAGGCGCACGACACGGTCGCCGAGGCGGGGGTCGCCGTCAGGGTGACGAGGGTGCCGGCGGTGGCGAGGACGACGGCGGTGGCAGTCGTCCGGCTGGCTGACTTCATTCGATCCTCTGGTCGGACATGGAACAGCAGTTGTGGGGCTGCTGTGATCACGACTCACCAGGTGTGAAGTTGGTTGTACTAGTGTTCGCGCCAAGTCTTCACACCATCGGCGGAGAGTGGCGTTGCGCACTCGTTAAGTGATTCCGCTTGACGCCGGTGGGCGGCCCCGCGTTGTCTTTTCAGACACCTGGGCCGCAATGCCGCGCCCGCGTCCCGGAAAGCACCAGAAGTGAGCAGCCCCATGCGTCGTATCGCCATAGCCGTGGCCGCGTCCACGATGACCCTCTCGCTGGCCGCCTGCGGGGCGCTCGGCGCCGCGAGCGGGAGCGAGGCGAGCCCGACCAAGGGCAACGACGTCACCGTCGGTGTGCTCATGCCGGAGAAGACGAACACGCGCTACGAGGAGTTCGACTACCCGATCATCAAGAAGAAGGTCGCCCAGCTCACGAACAACCAGGGCAAGACCGTCTACGCCAACGGCGAGGCCAACGCCAAGAAGCAGGCCACGCAGATGCAGCAGATGATCGACGACAAGGTCGACGTCATCCTGCTGGACGCGGTGGACTCGCACGCCATCGCGGGCATGGTGCAGAAGGCCAAGGACGCGGGTATCCCGGTCGTCGCCTACGACCGGCTCGCCGAGGGCCCGATCGACGCGTACGTCTCCTTCGACAACGAACTCGTCGGCGAGGTGCAGGGCCGCTCCCTCATCGAGGCGCTCGGTTCCGGTATCGACACCTCCGACAAGATCGTGATGATCAACGGCTCGCCGTCCGACCCGAATGCCGGTCAGTTCAAGGCGGGCGCGATGTCCGAGCTCAACGGCAAGGTGACCATCGCCAAGAGCTACGACGTCGACGGCTGGAAGCCGGAGACCGCCCAGAAGAACATGTCCGAGGCGATCAGTGCGCTCGGCAAGGGCAACATCAAGGCCGTGTACTCCGCCAACGACGCCATGGCCGGCGCCGCCATCCAGGCGATGGAGAACGCGGGCATGACCAAGATCCCGCCGATCACGGGCCAGGACGCTGAGCTGTCCGCCGTGCAGCGGATCGTCTCGGGCGAGCAGTACATGAGCGTCTACAAGCCCTACCCGGACGAGGCCGAGGCCGCCGCCGAGATGGCCGTCACGAAGATCCAGGGCAAGGGCATCCAGTTCGACGCCCTCGCCACGGACAAAGTCGACAGCCCCACGAACAAGGACATCCCGGCCCAGCTCGTCCAGGTCGTCGCCCTGACGAAGGACAACGTCAAGAGCACGGTCGTCAAGGACGGCATCTACACCATCAAGGACATCTGCACCTCGGACTACAAGAGCGCCTGTGCGGCCGCGGGCCTGCAGTAGCCGGTGACGGGGAGGGGCCGGAGGGTGATCCCCCTTCGGCCCCTCCCCGCTGTCACGCCACCCGCGTGAACTCCACCGTCACCTCCGGCGACCCGCCCGCGGCACCCCGGTAGATCCCCTTGTGCGGGGTCACGTCGTCGTAGTCGCGGCCCCGGGCCACCACCACATGGGTCTCGTCGGCGCGGACCCGGTTCGTGGGGTCGTAGCCGCACCAGTCGCCCGCCCAGTACTCGATCCAGGCGTGGCTCTCCCCCGCGACGGGCCGGTGGAGTTCGGCCTCGCGCTCCGGATGGAGGTAGCCGGAGACGTAGCGGGCCGGGAGGCCGACGCCCCGGAGCATGGCGATGGTGAGGTGGGTGATGTCCTGGCAGACGCCCGCGCCCTGCTCCCATGCCTCCACCGGGGAGGTGTTCACGCTGGTCGCGCCGGGGAGGTACGACACCCGGTCGGCGACCAGGTGGGACACCGCGACCGCCGTCTCGTGCGGGTCGAGGCCGGCCGCCGCCTTCCGGGCCTTCTTGGCGAGCCTCGGCGGGACCGTCGTACGGCCCGTCGGGCCCGCGAACTCCAACAGGCGTGAGCGCGCGACGCGTTCGCCCACCTCGGTCCAGGTGGGCGCGGCCGGCAGCGGGCCCGGCGGTGACGTCTCGACCAGGCTGGAGGCCGTGATGGTGAGATGGCCGTGCGGGTCCGCCAGGTCGAAGCCGGTGACCTGGGTGCCCCAGTAGTCCCAGTACGACCAGGTGGGCGTGGCCGGGCTGACGGTGACCCGGGCGTCCAGGGTGGTCTGGCCGGGCAGGGTCAGCGGGGTCATGCGGACCTCGTTGTGGGACGAGGCCGCGGGCTGGGCGTAGGAGACCTCGGTGACGTGCTTGATGCGGAGCCGGCGAGTCATCTCACGCGCCTTCCTGGGCCCACTCGACGGGCCCCTGGTACGGGAAGAACCGCTCCGCCACCGCTTCCGCGGAGACCATGCAGGCGGTCTGCAGGTCCCGGAGCAGCAGCGGGAGTTGCTCCTCCAGGGCGTGCAGGTCGAGGTATTCGAGGTGGGTGCGCATCCGGCCGATCGGGCCGCGCGCGGGGTCCTGGCGGGGACGGCCGAGCGCGGTCAGGCACTTCTCCGCCGTCGTCAGTGCGTGCAGCGCGGACCGCGGGAAGTCCCGGTCCAGGAGCAGGAACTCGGCCACCCGCGGGGTGTCGCCGAAACCGCCGTACAGGCGCGCGTACGCCTCGTCGGCGCCCGAAGCGCTCAGCAGGGTCGGCCAGTCGGGCGCGTGGGCCGCGTCCAGAACTCGCACCGACAGCAGCCGCACGGTCATGTCCACCCGCTCCAGGGACCGGCCAAGGACCACGAAACGCCAGCTGTCGTCCCGGCTCATGGTGGAGTCGGCGAGCCCGAAGAACAGGGCCGCGCGCCGCCGTACGAGTTCCAGATACGCGTAGGGGCCCGTACGGCGGGCCGCGAGCCGCTGGTCGGCCAGCGCGTGCCAGGTGGAGTTCAGGCACTCCCACATCTCCGAGGAGACGGCCTCACGGGCGCTCCTCGCGTTGAGCCGGGCCGCGCCGAGCGCGCCCTCGATGGAGCAGGTCGAGCGGGCGTCGAAGGCGAGCTGGTCGAGGACCTGCTGCATGTCGACCCGGGTGCCGCCCGCGTCGACGCCGAGGATCGCGTACAGCGACCGGCAGGCCACGTCCTCGTCGCGCCACGGGTCCTCCAGCATCCGGTGGAGGTAGGCGTCGAGGATCCGCCCGGTGTTGTCCGCCCGTTCGACGTACCGGCCGGTCCAGGTCAGTGCCTCGGCTATCCGGGAGAGGATCACGTCGTTCACTGCTGCTGCGCCCCTTCCTGTACGACGGTGGCGGTGCCGTCGGGACCGTGCTGACGTGGCGCGATGTCCAGGCGGGCGGTGCTGTCCGCGGGTGCGGGCGGTTCCGCGGGCCCCTCGGCGAGCACCCAGGTGTCCTTGGAGCCGCCGCCCTGGCTGGAGTTGACGATCAGGTTGCCCTCCTGGAGGGCGACCCGGGTCAGGCCGCCGGGCAGGACCCAGATGTCGTTGCCGTCGTTGACGGCGAAGGGGCGCAGGTCGATGTGGCGCGGTGCCATGCGTTCGCCCGCGAGGGTGGGGGAGGTGGACAGGGCGACCGGGCGCTGGGCGATGAAGCCGCGGGGGTCGGCTCTGACCGCCGCACGGGTGCGGTCGAGTGTCTCGCGGTCGGCCTTCGGCCCGATGACGATGCCCTGGCCGCCGGCCCCGTCGACGGGTTTCACGACGAGCTGGTCGATCTGGTCGAGGACGGCCTCCAGCTGCCCAGGTTCGTCGGGCCGGAACGACTCCACGTTGGGAAGAACCGGTTCTTCGGAGAGGTAGTAGCGGATCAGGTCCGGGACGTACGTGTAGAGCAGCTTGTCGTCCGCGATGCCGTTGCCGACCGCGTTGGCGAGGGTGACATGGCCCGCCATGGCCGCCCCCAGAATGCCCGGGCAGCCGATCACCGAGTCGGGGCGGAAGTGCAGCGGGTCGAGGAAGTCGTCGTCCAGACGCCGGTATACGACGTGGACGGGCACCTCGCCGCGGGTCGTGCGCATCCACACCCGGTTGCCCCGGCACACCAGGTCGTGGCCCTCGACCAGCTGCACGCCCATCAGCCGGGCGAGCAGGGCGTGTTCGAAGTAGGCGGCGTTGCTGGGGCCGGGCGTGAGGACCACGACCCGGGCGTCCTGGACGCCGTTCGGCGCGGCGGCGCGCAGGGCGGCGAGCAGCTTCTGCGCGTAACCGTCGACGGGGAGCACGTGCTGCCCGTCGAAGAGGGACGGGAAGACCCGGGTCATGGCGCGCCGGTTCTCGATGACGTACGACACGCCACTGGGAACCCGGACGTTGTCCTCCAGGACCCGGAAGTCGCCCTGTTCGTCCCGGACCAGGTCGATGCCGGAGACATGGATGCGCACGCCGCCCACGGGCTCGAGCCCGTGCGCGGCCCGGTGGAAGTGCGGGGAGTTCAGCAGCAGCCGCCAGGGCACGACCCCGTCCTCGAAGGCACGGGCGGGTCCGTAGGCGTCGGCGAGGTAGGCCTCCAGGGCCCTGACCCGCTGGCTCACCCCGCGTTGTACGAGGTCCCATTCGAGGGCGTCGAGGATCCTGGGCACGAGGTCCAGCGGCCAGGGCCGCTCCTCGCCCGCGAAGGCGTAGGTCACGCCCCGGTCGGTGAAGGCCCGGGCCATCTGGTCGGCCCGGAACCTGAGTTCACTCGGCTCGATCGGCTGGAGCGCGGCCAGCACCGGCTCGTAGGCGGTCCTGACCTCGCCCGGCCGCTCGAACATCTCGTCCCACGCGTCGGCCAACGCGTACGCGTCAAATATGTCCGCCATGACCTGACGTTAAGTGCGGCGCGTAACGAGGTGATCACTCCGGGGTTTCCGGGAGTTGACGTACGGAGCGGGTTGTTCCGATGCACCCGTGAGGGTGGCCGCACCACCAGCAGCTTGTCGCAGGGATGCGGGCAAAGGCCCGTAGGTAACGGTGGATACCGGCCGTTGTGCCTGCCGTCGGCCCGAGGAGCCGTGTTGCGGAGCCGGTCCGGTCCGCGCATAGTTGCGGAGCCGAGGGGGCTTCCGGGCTCCGATGGGGAACAGGACAAGAGGGCGGTAGACGCTGGAACCGGGGGTGGGATGGGCAATGGCCGGGCTCGGGACGGACGACCATCCACACGGTGCTGACCGGCTCTGCGAGGCCGGGGACCGGGTGTACTCCCGGGCGGTACGGCGCGGCCGCGTGCCGCGGACCGACGCCGAACCGGTGCCCTGCCTGCTCGAACTTGCCCTGCTGCACCCGGACCCCGACGACATGGACTGGCTGGTGCCCACGGCCCCGCAGGAGGTCATGACCCGGCTGCTGCGCGGGGTCCACGACGAGGTCAGCGCGAGCCAGCGGCGGGTGGGCGAGGCGGTCGCGGCGGTGGAGCGGTACGCCGGCCTCGGGCCCAGTGTCCTGCCGGGCGCCGGTGAGGGGACCGCGATCCGGGTCCTCGACGGCCTCTCCCGGATCCAGGCCGCGATGGACGAGGCGACCGAGGCGTGCACGACGGAGGTCCTCACGGTCCAGCCCGGCGGGATCCGTCCCGAGCACGAGCTGACGGAGGGCCTGCACCGGGCGCTGGCGCTGCGCGGCCGGGGCGTGCGGATGCGGGACCTGTACACCCATGTGGCCCGGCACGGCCAAGGGCTGCTGAACTACCTGGAGTTGATGGGCGGTTCGGTCCAGGCGCGGACGCTGGACGAGGTCATCGACCGGCTGATCCTCTTCGACCGCACGGTGGCCTTCATCCCCGCCAACGCCGACCGCACCCTCGCCCTGGAGCTACGGCACCCGGCGCTGGTGGAGTACCTGGTGACGGTCTTCGAGCGGCTGTGGCGCCTGGCGATCCCCCTCACCGCGCCCCTGCCCGACACCGGGATCGAGGGCATCTCCCACCGCGAGCAGTCCATCGCCGCACTGCTGGCCGAGGGTCACCAGGACGCGGTGATCGCGGAACGGCTGGGGATCAGCGTGCGCACCTGCCGGGCCCATATCGCGCGGCTGTCGGAGACGCTCGGCGCGGCCAGTCGTACGCAACTGGGCGTCCGGATAGCGCAGGTCGGCCTGGACGGCGCGCCGGCCGTGTCCTCGATCACGCTCCCCGGTCAAGAATCCCGGACCGTCCGATGAGGTAGCCGAGCTGGGCGCGGCTCTCGCTGCCCAGGGTGGCGGCGAGCTTGGCGATGTGGACGCGGGCGGTGCGGATGTTCATGCCGAGCCGGTCGGCGATGACGGCGTCGGTGTGACCTTCCACGAGCAGCCCGGCGATGGCCCGTTGGCGGGGCGTGACGCCGTTGAGGCTCGGCCGGTGCACGGTCTGCGGGTACATGGGCGTGGCCTGCCACCACAGCCGGTAGAAGGTCGCGGCGAGGAACTCGACCAGGGCCGGGTGCCGCACCTCCAGCGCGACCGTGCCGTCCTCGCCGGCCGGGATGAACGCCACGCCCCGGTCGGCGACGATGAGCCGGTCGGTGACCTCGTCCAGGGAGCGCGCCTCGGCGTCGCCGCGCAGTTGTTCGTACCGGGCGAGGACCAGCGGCATGTGGCGCTGGGTGTGCTGGTACAGGGTGCGGATGCGGGCGCCGCGGTCGAGCAGCGCCTGGTCCCGGTCCATCGCCACGACCTGGGCGGCGGCGCCCCGGCTGTCGCTGTAGTGGACGTTGGGCTGCACACACAGGAGTTCGTGCACGACACCGGTCATGGCCTCGGTGATGGCCTCGTTGATGGGGCCGGTACCGCTGACGACTTTGATCGCCGGGTTCTCCGCGACCGCCGTACCGCCGCCGCCGATCCGCATGAGCGGCGCGAACGCCTCGGCGAGCCGTTCCTCACGCCGCCGCTCGTGCGCCACACGGTCCGTGGTGGCGCGGAGCATGCGGTACAGGGCCAGGGCGGGCGGTACGGGCTCCAGGCGGCCGATGTCCCGGGCGTCGGGCCGCAGCAGCCCGGTGTCGACGAGACAGGGGACGGACGAGGCGTCCTGGCGGTCGATCCCGCCCTCGCGCAGGGCCCGTGCGTAGAGCTCGATGCCTTCCGGGCACGGGTCTTCCGGGCCGTGCTCCGGATGTGCCGCCGCCGTCGTCACTCGCCCGCATCCTCCTGCCCGAGGATGCCGGACTGCCCGATGAGATAACCGAGTTGGGCCCGGCTCTCGCTGCCCAGCGTCGCCGCGAGCTTGGCGATGTGGACGCGCGCGGTGCGGATGTTCATGCCCAGCCGGTCGGCGATGACGGCGTCGGTGTGGCCTTCGACGAGAAGGGCGGCGATGGCTCGTTGGCGGGGGGTGATGCCGTTGCGCGAGGGCTGCTGCACCGCCTCGGGGTACATGGGGGTGGCCAGCCGCCACAGCCGGTCGAAGGCGGTGACGAAGAAGGCGATCAGGGCCGGGTGGCGGATCTCCAGGGCGAGGGTGCGGTCCTTGTTGGCGGGGATGAAGGCCACGGTCCGGTCGACGATGATCAGGCGTTCCGTCACCTCGTCCAGGCTGCGGGCCTCGACATCGCCGTCCAGACGCTCGTAGCGGGCCACGACGCTCGGCGCGTGCCGGAGGGTGTGCTGGTAGAGGGTGCGGATACGGCCGCCGCGGTCGAGCAGGGCCTGGTCGCGGTCGAAGGCCTCGACATGCACGAAGGGAGGCGGCTCGGTGTGTCTGTCGCTGGTGTTCGGCTGGATGGACAGCAGCTCCGAGCCGTCGGCCATGGCGACGGTGGGGGCGACCGGCTCCAGCCTCTCCGGGTCCGTGACGGCGGGATGCAGGAGTCCGAAGTCGAGCAGACAGGGCGCTTCCCCGGCGTCGACGCCGAGCACGTACCCCTCGCGCAGGGCACGCGCGTACAGCTCCGTCCCTGCCGCGCACAGGTTCTCCACGCCGTGCTCGGGATGGGGCACCGGAATCACTCGGTCACTCCCTCCTGCTCGAGGATTCCTGATCCCGCGACGAGGTGGCCGAGCCGGGCCCGGCTCTCGCCGCCGCGGGCGGCGGCGACTTCGGCGCCGGGGAGGCGGGCGGTGCGGGTGTTCCTGCCGAACCGGTCCGCGAGGACGGCGTCGCTGATCAGCCGGTCGGTGACCGCGTCCAGGGTGCGGACCCGCCCGCGCCGGTCGCGCTGGGGCCGGTCGCGCCAGGCTTGGTCGGCCGCTGGGGCCGTGCGGTCATGTCCGCGCCGGTCGCGCTGGGGCCGGTCGCGTCGGTTCTGGTCGGTCGCCGGGGCCGTGCGGTCCCGCCCGCACCGGTCGCGCCGGGCCTGGTCGCCCGCCGGGGCCTCTTGGCCGGCATCGGCCACGGCCTGGGGGAGGGCCGCGTGGATCCGCTCGCATCCGCCGAGGACGCTGATCGCCATGGCCCCGGCGGCTGTCGGGTGACCGCTGCCGACACCCGTGACGGGCTCGGACAGCGCCGCCGGCCGCTCCGCGCGGCGCCGTTCGTCGGCGATGCGGTCCGCGACGCCGCTCCGCAGGGGGTGCGGGGCGAAGGCCGGGGCGACGGGGCGCAGCCAGCGCGGGTCCTCGACGTCGGGCCGGAACAGCCCCAGGCCGAGCGGACGGGGCGTTTCGTCCGCCGCTGCCCGGCGCACCCGCCCGTCACGCGGTGCACGGGTGTACAGGTTCAGGCCCGCCCCGCACAGTTCCTCCGTGCCGTGCGTGTGAGCCCCGGTCACGGGTGGTCGTCTCCCCCGGATATCGGCTGGTCGGGCTTGAGGATGCCCGACTGCGCGATGAGGAAGCCGAGCTGGGCGCGGCTGCCGCTGCCGAGGGCGGTCGCCAGCTTGGCGATGTGGGCCCGGCAGGTGCGCACGTTCATGCCCAGGCGGCGGGCTATCGCCTCGTCCACGTGACCCTCGACGAGGAGCTTGGCGATGGAGTGCTGGATGTCGGTGATGCCGTCGGCGGCCGTTTCGTACGGAGCTCCGGCGCTCAGCGGCACCGCGCGGCTCCACATGAACTCGAACACCTTGATCAGGTAGCGGACCAGTCCGGGGTGACGGAGCTCCAGGGCGACCTGCCGGTCGTCACGGGTGGGGATGAACGCGACGGTCTCGTCAAGGATGATGAGGCGCTCGACCAACTCGTCGATGGTGCGGTACTCCGCCTTCCCGTCGGCGAAGTGGTCCACCCAGGCGAGCCGTTCCGGACTGTACCTGGCGGTGTGTTGGTAGAGAGTCCGGATCCGCACACCGCGCTCTATGAGTGGTCTGTCGCGTTCCAGAGCCTCCATGAGCCTGTTCTCGGAGCTGCGGCGACCGCTCGGCTGGACCGTGAGCATTTCGGTCTGGCACTGGGCGGTGGCCAGGTCGAGCGCCGCGTTGATGCGGTCGAGGCCCTCCAGCACGGTGATCGAGTGGGTGGAGGTGGTCTCCTGCGCGCTGAGGGCCATGAACGGCTCGAAGACCTCGGTGAGCGCGATCGACAGCCGCCGGTTCTGGCTGATCTCGTGCTCTATGGGGTGCAGGCGCTGTGCCAGGGCAACGGCAGGTGAGACGGGTCGCAGCCAGTTCGCGTCGTCAGGATCGGGGTGCAGAAGAGCGAACTCCATCAGGCACGGGGCGGGTTCGATGTCCGCCCGGAGAATTCGTCCCGTGCGCAGAGCGTTTGCGTAGAGGCGACTTCCCTCTTCGCACAACTCGGTCATCGCATGGGGATGTGTCGCCTTAATCCCATTTGTTGCCAAATCTCCACCCCCCAGGGTCCTGAACATGCAGGAACATGATGCACCGATCGTGTGGCCATGACGTGCCTGAATGAGCCATCGTCTTACTCGACGGGGGAAGAGGGGACCTTCAAGTGAGGACGAAGCCGACTATGCGTAAGAGAATGCTTCGCTCGGTGCTTGTCGCCGCCTTCTCCGCCGTTGTGGCCTTCGGAGCTCTGAGTGGCCTCTCCGGTGCGAAGAGCGATGCGCACGAGACGGGTGGTGTGCAGTCTGCCGTCGTCGCGGGCGATGATGACGTGGTCATGGTCCCGGCCGACAGCAAGTGGGACTGAGGCCGATGACCACCCCACCCGACGACCGCTCGTTCCGCAGAGAAATGGCCACCGCCTACCGCTCCGGCTGGCACTTCATCGACCTCGTCACCGCGATCCCCCACCCCGGTGACTCGTTGATGGTGACCGTCTTCGGCGAACCGGTGGTGGTCACGCGGGACGATGACGAGGACGTGCGGGCGTACCGGTGTCTGCGGCGGCCTCGGGGGGCGCCGCAGCCCGTTCGGTGTGCCATCCGGTACGGAATGATCTTTGTGAATCTGGACCAACGAGACCATCGGCTGGTGGAACCGGAAACCCCCACCCCGCGGACCATCTCAGCCACCCCCCGCAGTGCCTGACGCGATTCCCCCGTCGTAACAGATCGCTCAGGTGCTTCCCCCCGCAGCGGCGTCACCGTGACCTGAACACGGTGACGCCGCTGCAGTTTCGGGCGACATTTCGGAGTATCGGGTGATCGCGCCCTGGCTCAAAAATGCCCTCAGAAATGCCCCATCGCTCCCGTGAGGGAGATCTCGATGACCACGCGCAGCGGGTTCGGCGCCGGGGTGCGCTCGTAGCGCTCGGCGTACCGCCGCACCGCCTCCGCCACCCGGTCCGGCTCCGTGCGGACGTGCGCCCGCCCTTCCAGTGTGGCCCAGCGCCGCCCCTCCACCTGGCACACCGCCACCGCCGCCCCGTCCGCACCGGCCGCCAGCACGTGCCGTACCTTCGCGCTGGTCCGGTTCGTGATCACCCGGGCGAGGCGGGCCTCCGGGTCGTACGTCACCCCGACGGGCACCAGGTGCGGCGTGCCGTCCGGGCGCGGTGTCGTCAGTGTGCACAGATGCCGTTCGCGCCAGAAGCTGAGGAACGACGGGTCCGGGGCACCCGGATCCTGGGCGTAGGAGGTCATGCCGGGAAAGCTAGTCCCCTCATCCCTCCCGTGGACCGCCTTGAGTGGAATAGACTCAACTTTATGTACGCTGACTGAATCAGTGCAGGAGTCGGTACAGGAGCGACACCAGGAGGAGTACGGACACGTGGATGCCGAGCTGACCAACCGGAGCCGGGACGCGATCAACGCGGCCAGCAACCGGGCCGTGACCGAGGGACACCCGGACCTCACCCCCGCCCACCTGCTCCTCGCTCTGCTCCAGGGGCAGGACAACGCGAACATCGTCGATCTGCTCGCGGCCGTCGACGCCGACCAGGCCGCCGTGCGGGCCGGGGCCGAGAAGGTGCTCGGCTCGCTGCCCAGCGTGGCCGGGTCCACCGTCGCGCCCCCGCAGCCCAACCGCGACCTGCTCACCGTCATCGCGGACGCCCAGGCCCGCGCCAAGGACCTCGGTGACGAGTACCTGTCCACCGAGCACCTGCTCATCGGCATCGCCGCCAAGGGCGGACCGGCCGCCGAGGTGCTGACCCATCAGGGCGCCACCCCGAAGAAGCTGATCGACGCCTTCCAGAAGGCCAGAGGAGGGCGCAGGGTGACCACCGCCGACCCTGAGGGGCAGTACAAGGCCCTGGAGAAGTTCGGGACCGACTTCACCGCCGCCGCGCGGGACGGCAAGCTCGACCCCGTCATCGGCCGCGACCAGGAGATCCGCCGGGTCGTCCAGGTGCTGTCCCGCCGTACGAAGAACAACCCCGTCCTCATCGGCGAGCCCGGCGTCGGCAAGACCGCCGTCGTCGAGGGACTCGCCCAGCGGATCGTCAAGGGGGACGTGCCCGAGTCGCTCAAGGACAAGCGGCTGGTCGCGCTCGACCTCGGGGCCATGGTCGCCGGTGCCAAGTACCGGGGTGAGTTCGAGGAGCGGCTCAAGACCGTCCTCGCGGAGATCAAGGACTCCGACGGGCAGATCATCACCTTCATCGACGAGCTGCACACCGTCGTGGGCGCGGGCGCCGGCGGCGACTCCTCCATGGACGCTGGCAACATGCTGAAGCCGATGCTGGCACGCGGTGAGCTGCGGATGGTGGGTGCCACCACCCTCGACGAGTACCGGGAGCGGATCGAGAAGGACCCCGCCCTGGAGCGCCGCTTCCAGCAGGTCCTGGTCGCCGAGCCCACCGTCGAGGACACCATCGCCATCCTGCGC
The DNA here is from genome assembly GCF_040606035.1 of Streptomyces sp. NPDC005483. Lineage (NCBI taxonomy): Bacteria > Bacillati > Actinomycetota > Actinomycetes > Kitasatosporales > Streptomycetaceae > Streptomyces > Streptomyces sp. NPDC005483. Next base: position 98,464 of record NZ_JBEXEA010000020.1, on the reverse strand, counting down.
GGCCTCAAGGGGCGCTACGAGGCCCACCACAAGGTCCAGATCGCCGACAGCGCGCTCGTGGCCGCCGCGACCCTCTCCGACCGGTACATCACCTCCCGCTTCCTGCCCGACAAGGCCATCGACCTCGTCGACGAGGCCGCCTCCCGCCTCCGCATGGAGATCGACTCCTCGCCCGTCGAGATCGACGAACTCCAGCGCGGGGTCGACCGGTTGAAGATGGAGGAGCTCGCCCTGGTCAAGGAGACCGACCCGGCCTCCCGTGAGCGCCTGGAGCGGCTGCGCCGCGACCTCGCCGACAAGGAGGAGGAGCTGCGGGGCCTGACCGCCCGCTGGGAGAAGGAGAAGCAGTCCCTCAACCGGGTCGGTGAACTCAAGGAGAAGCTGGACGAGTTGCGCGGCCAGGCCGAACGCGCCCAGCGCGACGGCGACTTCGACACCGCCAGCAAGCTGCTCTACGGCGAGATCCCCACCCTGGAGCGGGACCTGGAGGCGGCCTCCGAGGCCGAGGAGGAGGTCTCCAAGGACACCATGGTCAAGGAGGAGGTCGGCGCCGACGACATCGCCGACACCGTCGCCGCCTGGACCGGCATCCCGGCCGGCCGCCTCCTGGAGGGCGAGACGCAGAAACTCCTGCGCATGGAGGAGGAGTTGGGCAAGCGGCTCATCGGCCAGAGCGAGGCCGTGCAGGCCGTCTCCGACGCCGTACGGCGCACCCGGGCCGGCATCGCCGACCCCGACCGGCCCACCGGCTCCTTCCTCTTCCTCGGCCCCACCGGCGTCGGCAAGACCGAACTCGCCAAGGCGCTCGCCGACTTCCTCTTCGACGACGAGCGGGCGATGGTCCGCATCGACATGAGCGAGTACGGCGAGAAGCACACCGTCGCCCGGCTCGTCGGCGCGCCCCCCGGCTACATCGGCTACGAGGAGGGCGGCCAGCTGACCGAGGCGGTGCGCAGGCGGCCGTACAGCGTGGTGCTCCTCGACGAGGTGGAGAAGGCGCACCCGGAGGTCTTCGACATCCTGCTCCAGGTGCTGGACGACGGGCGCCTGACGGACGGGCAGGGCCGTACGGTCGACTTCCGCAACACGATCCTGGTGCTGACGTCCAACCTGGGCAGCCAGTTCCTGGTCGACCCGATCACCAGCGAGACGGAGAAGAAGGAACAGGTCCTCGAGGTGGTCCGGGCCTCCTTCAAGCCGGAGTTCCTCAACCGGCTCGACGACCTGGTCGTCTTCTCCGCCCTCAGCAAGGACGAGCTCGGCCGGATCGCGCGGCTCCAGATCGACCGGCTCGCACAGCGCCTCGCCGAGCGCCGGCTCACCCTGGAGATCACCGACGCGGCCCTGGACTGGCTCGCCGTCGAGGGCCTGGACCCGGCCTACGGCGCCCGCCCGCTGCGCCGCCTCGTCCAGACCGCGATCGGCGACCGACTCGCCAAGGAGATCCTGTCCGGCGAGGTCAAGGACGGCGACACGGTCCGGGTGGACGCCTTCGGCGACGGCCTGATCGTGGGTCCGGCGACCGGCAAGACGCTCTGAGCGCGGTGGTGACGAGGGGGCGGCGGCGCCCCCTCGTCCGTCACTCCGTGAACGCCACGAACCGCACGACGGACCACTTCGGCCCGTCGTAGGTGACCTCCAGCTGCACGGAGGCGCTCTGCCCGGCGACCGGGCCGCGGTTCATGCAGGCGTAGACGTCGTGGTCGCCGCCGCATGCCACGTGCCGCAGTCCCGGCCCGTCCGGGTAGCTCGCGGCCACCCAGGCGCTCACCTCGGAGCTCCGCAGCAGGAAGCGGGCCTCGTACCGGGGGTCCGGCGCGGCCTCCAGCACACACCCGAGGTCGCGCGCCCCGGTCGGGGGCTTCGCTCCGCCGTAGGCAAACGCCTCGGCGCACGAGACCTTCTGCTCTCCCGTGTCGACTGAGTCGTCCGTGAACAGCCAGGCGACCAGCAGCGCGATCAGGCCCGCCACCACCAGGGTCGGCACGGCCATGATCGCCGCGAACACCCCCCATCTGGTCCCGCCCGGCACGGTCTGTTCCACCGGCTCTTGGGCCTGCGTCTCGGTCTGCGTCTCGGTCATGTCTTCCCCGTTTCCTCGACACCTGCGTGCAGTGCTGACCGGATCATGTCAGCCCTGGGAGGACAGGGTCTGTCTGGGCTTGCCACCCCCCTCCCCGGATGGGGGAGGATGGCAGGATCCGTACGAAGGGAAATTCACGGTGACCATCGACCCGTCCTCGATTCCGAACTTCGGGGGCCAGCCCGAGCCGCAGCAAGGACCGGCGGGCCCCGTCGTCCCGGATCAGGATCTTGTGAAGCAGCTCCTCGACCAGATGGAGCTGAAGTATGTCGTCGACGACGAGGGTGACCTCGCGGCGCCGTGGGAGCAGTTCCGTACGTATTTCATGTTCCGCGGCGAGGGCGACCAGCAGGTCTTCTCGGTACGGACGTTCTACGACCGCCCCCACCAGATCGACGAGAAGCCGCAGCTGCTCGAGTCGATCGACGACTGGAACCGCCGCACCCTGTGGCCCAAGGTCTACAGCCACACCCATGACGACGGCACCGTCCGTCTGATCGGCGAGGCGCAGATGCTCATCGGCACCGGCGTCGCTCTGGAGCACTTCGTCTCCTCGACCGTCAGCTGGGTGCGCGCCGCCATCGAGTTCGACAAGTGGCTCGTCGAGCAGCTCGGCCTCGAGGAGGACGTCAACGACTCCGAGAAGCCCGAGGACGACGAGTAGACGTCCTTCCGCTACTGGTGCGTATCGGCTACGGGGGCGTATCGGCGACCGTATACACGCCGTAGGCGAACGAGAGCCCGGCCAGGGCACCGGCCACCACGGCCGCGTGCCGGGGCCGGGCTCTGGTCGTTTGCACCAGCCGGGCGGGGTGAGCGCGGCTTCCGTCCACAGCCTGTGGGTAACTTTTCGCTTCTGCGAGTGCAGTGACGCTTGGGAGGCAAGTGCACGTGAAGGTGGTGAGACGAACGGTGAGGCTGGGAGTCCTCGTGATCGTGTCCGCCGTGGCGGTGACCGCGTCGGCGTGCAGCAGCTCCAAGCCGTGCGCCGGCGTCGGCGTCACATCGCAGGTCGGCGTGATGTTCCTCCAGCAGGGCTACACCGACCTCGCGGGCACCTCCTACGAGCTGTGCGCAGGGGGCACATGTGTCAAGGACAGGCTCGAACAGGAGGACATCACCCGAGTGAGCCTGCCTCTTCCCGGCGACGTGGATCCTGACCTCGGTACGGTCCGGTTTCGCGTCACCCCGAACGGAAGCAGCAGTCCCGAGATCGACGCCTCCACCGACGTGAAGCTCACCCGCCGGTCGGACGGCTGCGGGGGCGGTGCTTACAGTCAGGGCCTCGCCTTCACCAAAGAAGGCGGGTTGACCATCAAGATCCCGTCAAGCGTTACGGTTGCCTGGCGCGATCACCTCAAGTCACTGGCCTCACCCTCCGGATCCTCCTGAGACACATGCTCCTCCACAGCCGCACATGGCTGTGAAGGAGCGTTGATCAGGTGCGGACGGGAGAAGGGCTGGACGGCGATGACCTCGTCGTCCGGCTCACCCCAGCCGCTTCAGCCGGCCCACAGCCTCCTCCAGCACCGATGTCTGCTTGCAGAACGCGAACCGCACGAACGGCGCCCCCGCCTCCCGGTGGTCGTAGAAGACCGCGTTCGGGATGGCGACGACGCCCACGCGTTCGGGCAGGGCGCGGCAGAAGGCGAAGCCGTCGCTCTCGCCGAGGGGGCGGATGTCGGTGGTGACGAAGTACGTGCCGGCGGGCCGGAAGACCTCGAAGCCCGCGTCCGCCAGCCCTGCCGACAGCAGGTCCCGCTTGGCCAGCATGTCCTCGCGGAAGGCGGCGAAGTAGCTGTCGGGGAGGGCGAGCGCCTCGGCGACCGCGTACTGGAAGGGGCCGGAGGACACGTAGGTGAGGAACTGCTTCGCCGAGCGGACCGCCGAGACCAGGGCGGGCGTCGACGTGATCCAGCCGACCTTCCAGCCGGTGAAGGAGAAGGTCTTGCCGGCCGAGCCGATCGAGACCGTGCGCTCCCGCATCCCCGGGAGGGTCGCGAGGGGGAGGTGCTCGGCGTCGTCGAACACCAGATGCTCGTACACCTCGTCCGTGACCACCAGCAGATCCCGCTCCACGGCCAGTTCGGCGATCGCGGTGAGCTCCTCGCGGGTGAGCACCGTGCCGGTGGGGTTGTGCGGGGTGTTGATGAGCAGGAGACGGGTCCGGTCGGTGACCGCGGCACGCAGTTCGTCGAGGTCCAGGCGGAACGAGCCCTCGTGGGGGCGCAGGGTGACCGGGACCCTGGTCCCGCCCGCCATCGCGATACAGGCCGCGTAGGAGTCGTAGTACGGCTCGAACGCGACGACCTCGTCACCCGGCTCCACCAGCGCGAGCAGCGCGGCCGCGATGGCCTCCGTGGCGCCGGCCGTGACCAGGACCTCGGCGTCGGGGTCGTAGGACAGGCCGTACCGGCGCTCCTGGTGCGCGGCGACCGCGGTGCGCAGCTCGGGGACGCCCGGACCCGGCGGGTACTGGTTGCCGCGCCCGTCGCGCAGCGCCCGCACGGCCGCCTCCCTGACCTCCTCGGGGCCGTCCGTGTCGGGGAAGCCCTGCCCCAGGTTGATCGAGCCGGTCCGCAGGGCCAGGGCGGACATCTCGGCGAAGATCGTCGTCCCGAACTCGGCGAGACGGCGGTTGAGCAGGGGGCGCGCGCTGGAGGTCATGCGGGTCATCCTGCGCCGAAGCTCTCGAGTTCCTCAACTTACGTTCGGGGTTTGGCGCCTGCGTCGGGATCTGGTGCATCGGCTCTGAGCAGGGGGTGAGCTGTCGGGAACTGTTGTCGTCTGTCGTCGTTGGCCCCCGTCGGACGGCCCACAGAGGGCCCGAGCTGGGGGTGGGTGACCTGCGGGAACGTGGGTCGAAGGCGGGCGGGTGTAAAGACGGAGCGCCTAGTCGAGGATGCCCAGTGCCGTGTCCGGCCGGCACTGCGGGCAGGCGTCGACGCCCTCGGCGAGCGGCGCAGCGCCTGGTCCCGCTCGATGCCCTTGAAGCGTGAGCCTGCGTTCCAGCAGCCGCCGACGTGGACGTACACGGCGTTGCGCTGGGACAGGCCGTGCTCGATCAGCCAGTCCGGCGCTGGCGCCCGGGCGGCGAGACCGGACTCCCATTCGCTCAACGTTGAAAGCGATCCCACTCGACCTCTATGCGCCGCCGGAAAATCGCATAAAAGGTGTTTTGTTCCTTTTGGGGTGGTTAACCGGACAAGTCTGTAGATAAAACGCGAGACAAGAAAGCAGGGTGAGGTCCAGTGATCTCCCATGAGCAGATCCCGACCGTGCTCGATCATCCGGTCTACGATGCCGGCGACAACAAGATCGGCGAAGCCAAGCACGTCTTCTTCGATGACGTCACCGGCCAGCCGGAGTGGGTGAGCGTGAAGACCGGCCTGTTCGGCACCAGCGAAACCTTCGTGCCTATCCACGACGCCTCTGTGGTCGAGGACCACTTGAAGGTCCCTTACGCCAAGGACACGGTCAAGGACGCGCCCAACGTCGACGTCGACGCCGGCGGGCACCTCTCCGAGGCCGAGGAACACCGCCTGTACGAGCACTACGGCATCGACTGGGACGTATCGTGGCAGCAGGCCAATGCCCCCGGCGAGGGTGGCTGGGCGCAGGCCGGCACCGACCAGGCGAGGCGTGGTGAGGACGCCATGACGCGTTCGGAGGAACGCATGCACGTCGGCACTGAGCGCAGCGAGGTCGGCCGGGCTCGGCTGCGCAAGTACGTCGTCACCGAGGAAGTGCAGAAGACGGTTCCCGTGCGTCGGGAGGAGGTCCGCGTCGAGCGCGAGCCGATCACCGACGCCAACCGCGATGACGCCATGGCCGGGCCCGACATCAGCGAGGACGAGCACGAGGTCATCCTGCACGAAGAGCGTCCCGTGGTGGAGACCGAGACGGTTCCGGTGGAACGGGTACGGATGTCGACGCAGGAACACACCGACGAGGAGACGGTGCACGGCAAGGTACGCAAGGAGCGCATCGACACCGAAGGCGTCGAGGGCGACGACCCCCGCGGAACCTGACCAGGCCTCTGCACCGCACGCGTCGGCCTGCTCGAACTCGTCAGAGCGGGCCGGCGGTGCGTTGCCTGCAACCCCTTCGTCGCGTACGGCTGCCCCGCCGGGCGCATCTCTCTGGAAGATCACGGCCCACAGACGGCCCAATGAGCCACGGACGGTCCCTGAACTGCCCTTATGTGCAGGTCAGGGGCCGCTGCCCGGAGAGAAGCCTCTGAAGTTCCTCAACTCTGCTTTGGCCCGTGAGACGGAAGGGCATCTCCAGCTCACGCAACCGGCGAGGCGCCCACGGGGGGTCGCTTCGGGGGGTAACGGAAGGAGGGTGGCGCCATGGTCATCGGCATCATCCTGTTGGTCTTCGTGGTCGTGTTCCTGGTGGGCGTGGCCGCCGTCGTGTTCAGGAACGGTCAGACGCGCCGTCGGGTGCGGGCCGCCGGCGGTGGCGGCGCCGCGGGCAGCAGCAGCTGGTGGGTCGGCGGAGGCGGTTCGGACTCCGGGGGCAGCGGGCACCACGGGGGGCACTCCGGTGGGCACTCGTGTGGTGGTGGGCACTCCTGCGGCGGTGGGTCGTCCTGTGGTGGCGGGTCGTCCTGCGGCGGCGGGGGCGGATGCGGGGGAGGCAGCTGACACGGGGCAGCTGAGCTTCGGCAGGGGGAACCGCATCCGAAAACGGGGGAGCGGGGGAAAGCGGGGGCGTGGGGCCGGACCTGGGTCGGGTCGCACGCCCCCGCTTGTCGCTTTTTCACTCCGGTGCTCCGCTGCTCCGGCGCACGCTGTGGCCGCCGTGGCGTGCGCCGTGGTTGAACAGTTGAGCTGGGGAGCCCACGCAGGGATGGAAACCGCACGAAGTTGGGTAAAAACGCTGTGACGGCACCACCGTTCATGATTCCCTCTAAACCACCAACGCAGCCCCTCGGACGTCCTACGGACACGTCCTGACCTCCTGGGCTGACCGGGCCGATCCCCCCACAGTCGCCCGGGTGCGCCGGAACCCCACACCACCCTTTCTTTGCGTGCTAGCGGAGCCGATCCATGCTCACGACCCTGAACACCTCGTACACCGACACGCGCGCGGCCGATCTCGCCTGGGCCCTGGGGCGCGAGCCGCTGCCCGCCCTCGCCACGCTCGACCTCGACATCGCCGGGGCGAAGCTTCAGTTGAGACTCCTCGGCGCGTCCCACCAAGTGCTCCTGGAGGAGGATCGACGCACCTGTTCGGAGACGGTGGCGTGCATCGCCGGCAGCAGTACGCCGCTGCCACTGGGCGTGGCCAAGCGGGTGGGGGACTGGGAGTACGAGTTCGCCGCGCGCGTCGAGGTACTGACGCCAGGCCAGTTCGCGGGGCGGGCACAGGAGTTGCTCGCGCTGGTGTCCGACCATCCGAACGGTCTTGCCGGTGTCTTCCCCGGCAGCCCGCACGCGTTCACGGCCCTGCTGGCCCAGCGGTACGACGGCCAGGTGCACTGGCGGACCTGGCACGCGTATCCGCAGGACGGGCAGTTGGTGGCCACGCGGACGCGCGTCGGGGTGCGGGTTCCGGTGGGGACGTCGAGGTGAGTCACCCAAACCCCCCGTTTCCCGGTTCACTCCCAGTTCCACACGTGTGGGTGACGAAGCGTGCCGTAGCCGTGACGTAACGTCGCACCGTGATCGAGCCGCACGCCCCCGCTCCGCCCGGCGCTCCGCCGCCCTGGGCCAGGCCCGCGCGGCTGCCGGTCCGGCAGGACACCGGGCGGTTCCTCGTCCTCGCCTGTGTCTTCGTCTGCGCGGCCTGCGGACTGGTGTACGAGCTCGAACTGGTCGCCCTGGCCTCCTACTTGATCGGCGACTCGGTCACCCAGGCCTCCGTGGTGCTGTCCGTCATGGTCTTCGCCATGGGCATCGGCTCGCTGGCCGCCAAGCGGCTGCGCCGGCACGCGGCGGCGGCCTTCGGCACGATCGAGGCGCTGCTCGCGCTGGTCGGCGGGTGCAGCGCGATGGCGCTGTACGCCGTGTTCGCGTGGACCGGTGACTGGGGCGGCCTGTGGGCGAGCGCTCCGCGCTGGCTCCTGGTCGCCTTCTCCCTCGCCATCGGTCTGCTCATCGGCGCCGAAGTCCCCCTGCTGATGGAGCTGATCCAGCGCATCCGCCGCCAGGACGCGGGGGGCGCGGTGGCCGACCTGTTCGCGGCGGACTACGTCGGCGCGCTGGTCGGCGGCCTGGCCTTCCCCTTCCTGCTGCTGCCCCTGCTGGGCCAGTTGACCGGCGCGATGCTCACCGGTGCGGTCAACGCCCTCGCGGGCGGCGCCCTGGTCCTCGGCCTGTTCCGCCGCGACCTGACCCGCCGGGCCCGCTGGCTGCTGCTGGTCGCCAACCTCGCCGTGCTCGGCGTCCTCGCCACCGCCACCGTCCTGGTCGACGACTTCGAGCGGGCCGCGCGGGAGGCGGTCTACGGCAAGGACGTGCGCGTCGCCCTCCAGACCGGCGTACGGGAGATCGCCCTCACCGGCGGCACCGGCGGCCGCCCCCTCGACCTCTACCTCGACGGCCGCCTGAGGGTCAGCGGCGGCGACCAGGACCGCTACCACGAGGCCCTCGTCCACCCCGCGATGAACGGCCCCCACGCGCGCGTCCTCATCCTCGGCGGCGGCGACGGCCTCGCCGCCCGCGAGGTGCTGGGCCATCCGGGCGTACGGCGGGTCGACATCGTCGAGCTCGACGGCGCGGTGGTGGACCTGGCCCGCAGCGACCCGGCGCTCTCCCGGCTCAACGGCCATGTCTACGGCGACGCGCGCGTCCACGTGAGCACGGCGGACGCGTTCCGCCGGCTGCGGACGTCGGCGCCCGTGCCGTCGTACGACGTGGTGATCGCCGACCTGCCCGACCCCGGTGTCACCGCCAGCACCAAGCTGTACTCGGAGGAGTTCTACGGCCTCGTCCGGCGCGTGCTGTCCCCTGACGGCCGTCTGGTCGTGCACGCGGGGCCGGTCGCCTCCCGCCCGCACGACTTCTGGACGGTGGAGGCGACCCTGCGCGCGGCGGGCCTGCGCACCACGCCCTACCTCGTCGGCGGCCGCCGCCCCGGCTCCGCCGCGGGTTCCGACCGCACGGCCGACGCGTCCCGCACCCCCCGCGACTGGGGCTTCGTACTGGCGTCGCCGAAAGCCCGCCCGGTGCTCGGCCTGGACCCCCGGGCGCCGCAGCCGGCGACCCTGACGCAGAAGTCCCTGCGGGCGGCGCGACGAGCAGCGGAGGCGACCCGGGTCGCCGGTCCGGTGGCCTCGACGTTGGTGCATCCGCGCTACTGATCCCCACCTCGGGACGGAAGAGCGCTGTCACTTTCCACCAACGGGGGTGCACGACCGGCGCCCCTGGGTAGGCTCGGCAACCATGGAGCATGAGGTGTTCGTTCCGGTTCCGGTCGAGCGGCTGAGGCAGGCCCTGGGGGATCCCGGCAGGGTGGCCCGGGCCGTTCCCGGGCTCCAGCAGGACGCCGGCGCGGAACCCGTCGCCGGGCGCCTGAAGGTGCGGGTCGGCAGCCACTCCATCACCTACCGGGGCGCGGTACGCCTCTCCGCCCGGGACGACGGCTCCTACGCCGTGGAGGGCGACGCCACCGAGACCCGCGGCACCGGCTCCGTCAAACTCGCCCTGACCGTCCGCCTGCGCGCCACGGACGGCGGCACGACCCTCACCTTCGACGCCACGGCCACGGCGGACGGCCGCGTCACGGAACTCCCCCAGGACGCCGTGGGCTCCGCGGTCGTACGCCTGCTGAACCGTTTCGCGGAGGCGCTGGGCGACGCGGAGGCAGTGGCGGAGGCAGTGGCGGAGACGGCACCGGAGCAGCCCACGGAGGAGCGGGAGGAGCCGGAGACACAAGCGGCGGAGGCTCCCGAGGCCGTGGAGACATCCGAGGCCGTGGAGACACCCGAGGCCGTGGAGACACCCGACGAACCCCCGGCGCCCCCCGTCGACGACTTCACCGAACCCGCCGGCCCCCCGGCCGAGGCGGCCCACGCCCGCCGCACGATGATCGGCCGCAGCGCGGAAGAGGTCGACCACGCGCCCCCGAGGGGCCGCTACGCCCCCGTCCCCGCTCCCCAGACCGTGGCCTCGAGCGCGGCCCTGCGCTGGGCGGCGCCCGCGGCGGCCGTGGTTCTGGCATCGGCGATCGTGGTGGGAAGGGCACTGAGAAAGCGCCGTTGAGCAGCCGTTGAGTAGGGTCGTCCCGTGAGCCAAGAAGACATCACGCTGACCGCGGGCGACGCGGAAGTGACCTTGCAGCCGGGAAACGGCGGACGGGTCGGGGGACTTCGGGTCGGAGGCGTCCAACTGCTGCGCCAGGGCGAGCGCTTCGGCTGCTTCCCGATGGTCCCCTGGTGCGGCCGCATCCGGGACGGACGGTTCCGTGACGGCGCCGACGTCCACCAGATGCCGCTCAACTCCCCGCCCCACGCCATCCACGGCACGGCCCGCGACGGCGCGTGGAACATCGCCCGCACCACCACCGACGAGGCGGTCCTCACGTACGACCTCGTCGAGCCCTGGCCCTACCCGGGCCGCATCACCCAGATCGCGGCGCTCACCCCGGACGCCCTGACGCTGACCATGTCCGTCGAGACGTACGACTCCTCCTTCCCGGCCCAGATCGGCTGGCACCCCTGGTTCAACCGCACCCTCGACGGCGGCGAGCCGGTCCGGCTCGACTTCACCGCCGCCTGGCAGGAGGAGCGCGGCGACGACCACCTGCCCACCGGCAACCGCCTCGACCCCAAGCCCGGCCCCTGGGACGACTGCTTCGGCATGCCCGACGGCGTCGACGTCACCCTCACCTGGCCCGGGCAGCTGGAGCTGAAGGTCGCCAGCCGCGAGGAATGGGTCGTGGTCTACGACGAGCAGGAGGCCGCCGTCTGCGTGGAACCGCAGACCGGGCCGCCCAACGGCCTGAACACGCTGCCGCGCCTGGTCACGCCCCTGGAGCCGCTGGAGGCCTCGACGACCTGGAGCTGGCGCCGCCTCTAAGCTGACAGGCATGACTGACGCTCGCGCCGCCCTCAAGCAGCAGATCCTCGACAAGGCCGTGGTGCACGGCAAGGTGACCCTTTCGTCGGGCCTGGAGGCCGACTACTACGTCGACCTCCGCCGCATCACCCTCGACGGCGAGGCGGCCCCGCTGGTCGGTCAGGTGCTCCTTGACCTGACGGCGGACCTGGAGTTCGACGCGGTGGGCGGGCTGACCATGGGGGCCGACCCGGTCGCGGGCGCCATGCTGCACGCGGCCGCCGCGCGCGGGCAGCGCCTGGACGCCTTCGTCGTCCGCAAGGCCGCCAAGGCGCACGGCATGCAGCGCCGGGTCGAGGGCCCCGACATCGCGGGCCGCCGGGTCGTGGTCGTCGAGGACACCTCGACCACCGGCGGCTCCCCCCTCGAAGCGGTCGCCGCCGTGCGCGAGGCGGGCGCCGAGGTCGTCGCCGTGGCGACCATCGTGGACCGGGCGACCGGAGCCGCCGAGAAGATCGAGCAGGGCGCGGGCGTGCCGTATCTCTTCGCGTACTCGAAGGACGAGCTGGGCCTGGACTGACCACGGACCGACCACGGGATGGACCATCCGGCCGAGTCTGGAAAGATGAGGCCGACGATGACGTCGAACCCCCACACAAGGTCTAGGTCAGGGCCGTAAGCACGCCGTACGCCAACCCGCAGATACAAGGAGCGGACACATGCCGATCGCAACCCCCGAGGTCTACAACGAGATGCTGGACCGGGCGAAGGCGGGCAAGTTCGCCTACCCGGCCATCAACGTGACCTCGACCCAGACCCTGCACGCTGCGCTGCGCGGCTTCGCTGAGGCCGAGAGCGACGGCATCATCCAGATCTCGACCGGCGGTGCCGAGTTCCTGGGCGGTCAGTACAGCAAGGAGATGGTCACGGGTTCCGTGGCCCTCGCCGAGTTCGCGCACATCGTCGCCGAGAAGTACCCGGTCACCGTCGCCCTGCACACCGACCACTGCCCCAAGGACAAGCTCGACGGGTACGTACGCCCGCTGATCGCCGTGTCCGAGGAGCGGGTGAAGGCCGGCGGCAACCCGCTGTTCCAGTCGCACATGTGGGACGGCTCGGCGGAGACCCTCGCCGACAACCTCTCCATCGCCCAGGAGCTCCTGGAGCGCGCCCGCGCCGCCAAGATCATCCTCGAGGTCGAGATCACCCCGACCGGTGGCGAGGAGGACGGCGTCTCGCACGAGATCAACGACTCCCTCTACACGACGGTCGACGACGCGATCCGTACGGCCGAGGCGCTGGGCCTCGGTGAGAAGGGCCGCTACCTGCTGGCCGCCTCCTTCGGCAACGTCCACGGTGTGTACAAGCCGGGCAACGTCGTGCTCCGCCCCGACCTGCTGAAGGAGCTGAACGACGGCGTGGCCGCCAAGTACGGCAAGCCGGCCGGGTCGCAGCCGTTCGACTTCGTCTTCCACGGCGGCTCGGGCTCCACGGAGGAGGAGATCCGCACCGCGCTGGAGAACGGCGTGGTCAAGATGAACATCGACACCGACACGCAGTACGCCTTCACGCGTCCGGTCGCCGACCACATGTTCCGCAACTACGACGGCGTCCTGAAGGTCGACGGCGAGGTCGGCTCCAAGAAGACCTACGACCCGCGCACCTGGGGCAAGCTCGCGGAGGCCTCGATGGCCGCCCGTGTCGTCGAGGCCACGCAGAACCTGCGTTCGGCGGGCACGAAGATCAAGTAACACCCGCGTTTTCTGCGAGCCCGGTGCCACGGCACCGGGCTCGCTGTATACCTGGGGCATGTCCGACGTCCGGCTGGCCTCGCCGCAAGGCAAGTGGATCCTGCTCACCACCGTCCTCGGCTCCAGCATGGCGCTGCTGGACTCGACCGTCGTCAACGTCGCCCTGCCGCGCATCGGCCAGGACCTCGACGCGGACCTCGGCGCCCTGCAGTGGACCGTCAACGCGTACATGGTGACGCTGGCCGGGCTGATCCTGCTCGGCGGCTCCCTCGGGGATCGGTTCGGGCGCCGCAAGGTCTTCGTGGTGGGTGTCGTGTGGTTCGCGGCCGCCTCCCTGCTCTGCGGGCTCGCCCCGAACGCGGGCGTCCTCGTCGCCGCCCGGGCCCTCCAGGGGGTGGGCGGCGCCCTGCTCACACCCGGCTCCCTGGCCCTGATCCAGGCCTCCTTCCATCCCGACGACCGGGGCCGGGCCGTCGGCCTGTGGTCCGGCTTCGGCGGCATCGGGGCGGCCGTGGGCCCCTTCGTGGGCGGCTGGCTCGTGGACGGTCCTGGCTGGCGCTGGGTGTTCCTGCTCAACGTCCCGCTGGCGCTGGTGTGCGCGCCGATCGCCGTACGGCATGTCCCGGAGTCCGCGGACGGCCGTAGCGATCACGGGCGCTTCGACGTGCTTGGAGCGGTCCTGGGCGCGCTGGCGCTCGCGCTGGTGACGTACGCGCTGATCGAGGCGCGCTCGGGTTCCCTGCTGGTCGCCGTCACCGCGGTCGCGGGGGTGGCCGCCGGAGTCGCCTTCGTGATGGTCGAGAAGCGGCGGCCCGATCCGATGATGCCGCTCGGGATCTTCGCGTCCCGGCAGTTCACCGCGGTCAACCTGGTGACCCTGTGCGTGTACGCGGCCTTCGGCGGGTTCTTCTTCCTGGCAGCGCTCCAGCTCCAGGTGGTGGTCGGCTGGTCGGCTCTCCAGGCCGGTACGGCCCTGCTGCCCACGACCGCCCTCATGCTGCTGTTCTCCGCCCGCTCGGGCGCCCTCGCCGACCGTATCGGGCCGCGCATCCCGCTCACCGTGGGCCCGCTGCTGTGCGCGGCCGGGATGCTGCTGATGCTGCGGGTCGGGCCGGGGGCGTCGTACGTGGGGGATGTCCTGCCCGCGCTGCTCGTCCTCGGCACCGGCATGGTCGCGCTGGTCGCCCCGCTGACGGCGACCGTGCTGGGGTCGGTGGACGTCGCGCGGGCCGGCCTGGCCAGCGGCATCAACAACGCGGCGGCGCGGGCGGCGGGCCTGATCGCGGTGGCCGCGTTGCCGCTGGTCGCGGGGATGGGGGAGGAGGCGTATCGATCGGCTTCGGCCTTCGATGACGCGTTCGGGCGGGCCATGGTGGTGTGTGCGGGGGTGCTGGTGGTGGGGTCGGTCATCGCTGTCGCGACGGTGCGGTCGCTGCCGCCGGGGTGCCGTCGGCCGGAGTGCCGTACGTACGGGGCGGTCCTTACACCGCCGCTGGAGGGGGAGCGGGCTCGGGGGAGGCTGTCGTAGTTCGTCTGCGCGTGCGTCGTGGCTGGTCGCGCAGTTCCCCGCGCCCCTAAAAGCGTCACAGCCAGGCATCCGCAACTGCACCCACCGGCCCGCAGACGAAACCAGGCCCCCGGCGAGGGAGACTGGACCCATGTCGATTCACGAGAACCTCCTCGGGGGCCCGCCCCCGACCCACCTCCCCGACGACCCGGAGCCCCGTGAGCTCCTGGCGAACGGCACCGCGCCCGCGGATGTCGCCGCGAAGTACCCGACCTCCTCGCTGGCCTGGGCCCAGCTGGCCGACGAGGCGTTCGAGCGGGGCAGCGTCGTGGAGTCGTACGCCTATGCCCGTACGGGCTACCACCGCGGTCTGGACTCGCTGCGCCGCAACGGCTGGAAGGGCCACGGGCCCGTCCCGTGGGAGCACGAGCCGAACCGCGGTTTCCTGCGCGCCCTGCACGCCCTCGCCCGCGCCGCCGGTGCCATCGGCGAGCAGGCGGAGTACGAGCGCTGCTCGCAGTTCCTGAAGGACTCCTCGCTCACGGCGGCCGAGACGCTGGGCTGATCCGTCACCGCTCTTCGGGCCCGCCTGTGTGACCAGGCGGGCCTTGCCATTTCCGGGGAGCATGGAAGAGGATGCCCGGCGGGGACCGGGGCCCCGTGTCGGTAACGGCAGGGCGGACCGCTACCCGGAGTACACAACAGGAGACAGCGATGTCGTCCCATGAGGCTCAGGAACCGCAGGAGCCGGAGACCCCGCATCTCGACTTCCAAGGCACGACGCCGTACGAGGACTACGTCAAGGCGGACGTGCTCACCCACCTCCAGCACACCCTCTCCGACGATCCCGGAGAGATGGTCTTCCTGGTCACGACCCAGGTCATGGAGCTGTGGTTCACCGTCATCGTGCACGAGTGGGAGACCGCGGCCGCCGCGCTGCGCTCCGACGACGTGCCCACCGCCGTTGCCGCGCTGAAGCGTTCCGTACGGGAGCTGGAGGCGCTGACCGCCTCCTGGAAGCCGCTGGGCCAGCTGACCCCGGCGCAGTTCAACTCGTACCGCAGCGCCCTCGGCGAGGGCTCCGGCTTCCAGTCGGCGATGTACCGCCGCATGGAGTTCCTGCTCGGCGACAAGTCCGCGTCCATGCTCGTCCCGCACCGGGGCGCGCCCCGCGTCCACGCCGAGCTGGAGAAGGCGCTGCACGAGCCGAGCCTGTACGACGAGGTGCTGCGGCTGCTCGCGCGGCGCGGGCACGCGATCCCGTCCGCTGTTCTGGACCGGGACGTGTCGCGCCGGTACGAGCCGTCGGAGGAGGTCGAGGCTGCCTGGACGGCCCTCTACTCCGGCCCCGAGAACGACGAACTCGCCCGCCTGGGCGAGGCGTTGACCGATGTCGCCGAGCTGGTGTGGCGCTGGCGCAACGACCACCTCGTCGCCACCCGCCGCGCGATGGGCTCCAAGGCCGGCACGGGCGGCTCCGCCGGGGTGGCCTGGCTGGAGAAGCGCGCGCGGAACAACGTGTTCCCGGAGCTGTGGACGGCGCGGTCGTATGTCTGAACTTGCTTTCAAAGCACAGGAGTTGGACGCCGGTGACGAACTGGCGGGCGTGCGCTCCCGGTTCGTGCTCGATGACGCGGTCTACCTCGATGGGAACTCACTGGGCGCGCTCCCGGCCGCCGTCCCGGGTCGCGTCGAGGACGTCGTACGCCGTCAGTGGGGGTCCTTGCGGATCCGGTCCTGGGACGAGAGCGGCTGGTGGACCGCGCCCGAGCGGATCGGTGACCGGATCGCCCCGCTGGTCGGGGCGGCGGCCGGGCAGATCGTGGTCGGCGACTCGACAAGTGTCAACGTCTTCAAGGCACTTGTGGGGGCGGTCCGGCTCGCGGGCGGCCCCGACTCCGGCCGTGACGAGGTGATCGTCGACGCGAGCACCTTCCCCACGGACGGGTACATCGCCGAGTCCGCGGCCCGGATGACGGGCTGCACCCTGCGCGCGGTGACCCCGGCGGAGGTGCCGGGCGTGCTGGGCGGCCGTACGGCGGCCGTCCTGCTCAACCACGTCGACTACCGCACCGGGCGCCTGCACGACCTGCCCGGGCTCACGGCCGCGGCGCACGCTGCGGGCGCGATCGCCGTCTGGGACCTGTGCCACAGCGCGGGCGCCCTCCCGGTCGGACTCGACGCGCACGGCGTCGACCTCGCGGTCGGCTGCACCTACAAGTACCTGAATGGCGGCCCCGGTTCACCGGCGTACCTCTATGTGCGCCACCAGCACCAGGACCGCTTCGACTCCCCGCTCCCCGGGTGGAACTCCCATGCGGAGCCCTTCGGGATGCGGCCGTCGTACGAACCGGCGACGGGCGCGCTACGGGGCCGCGTCGGCACGCCCGACATCCTCTCCATGCTCGCCCTGGAGGCGGCGCTGGAGGTCTGGGACGGAGTCTCGGTCGAGTCGGTGCGCGCCAAGTCCCTCGCCCTGACGGACTTCTTCCTGGAATGCGTCTCGTCGTACGTCGAGGAGGGCCGCGTCGAGTGCGTGACCCCCCTGGCGCACGGGGAGCGGGGCAGCCAGGTCGCGCTGCGCTGCGAGGACGCCGGTGAGGTGATGAAGCGGCTCGTCGAGCGGGGTGTGGTGGGCGACTTCCGGCATCCGGACGTGCTGCGGTTCGGGTTCACGCCCCTGTACGTCGGGTTCGCGGACGTGGAGCGGGCGGCGCGGGTGCTGGCGGAGACGCTCGGCTGACCGGTCCGCCGCCCTCAGTCCCGCGTGACGTACACCCCCGCCTTCGCCGCCGCGAGCGCCGCGTCCGCCGCGCGTTCGGCGGCGGCGGGGCCGGGGGCCGTGCCGGTGGTGAGGAGGCCGTAGTAGAGGGGGGCCGAGACCGCCCGTACGACGGTCGCCGGGTCCGTGCCGGCGGGGAGCTCCCCGCGCGCGACGCCCTCCGTCACGCACGGGGCCCACTCGGCGACCCGTACGTCGTAGAAGTGCCGCAGCGCCTCGGCCGTCCGCGCGTCGCAGGCCGCCGCGGCGATGACCGCGCGGAACAGCGCGCCTTGGCGGGGGTCGGCGAGGGTGCGCTGGACCAGCGAGGCGTTGGCCCTCAGGTCGTCGCGGACCGAGCCGGTGCGGGTGCGGGGCAGCGACTGCTCGGCCATGTCGGCGAGCAGGTCGGCGACCAGCGCGGTGACCGTCCCCCAGCGCCGGTACACGGTCGTCTTGCCGACCTCCGCGCGCCGGGCCACCTCCGCGAGATCGAGGCGGTCGAAGCCCTGCTCGGCGAGCACGTCTCCGGCCGCCCGCAGCACGGCCGCACGGACACGCGCGGTACGCCCTCCGGGACGGACGGTGCCGGGTTCGGCGGACATGTCGGACTCCTCGGTGCGCTCGGGATCCGCGGGGGCGGACACCTCGCCAGCGTAACGAAACAGCAGAACCGTTTAACCCTCACCGAGCGTGACATCCCCGTGTCCGCGCACGTCATGGGCCTGATACCGTCCCGGCCAACGGCCGAATTCTCTTCCAGGATGCTTTCACGGTCCGTCAGATCCGTTTCGTAGCTGAGAGGTTGGAGCATGCCGGACGACGCCGTAGCCCGTGCCGCCGCGGAAGCCCGTGCCGCGGCGGATGCCCGTGCCGCGGCCGAGGAGGAGTCGGCCTTCTCGCACCCGGCGGTCGACCCCGACGCCACCGCGGCGTACGGCGCCGACCCCGACCAGGTGATCGACTTCTACGCCCCCCGCGTGTCGGTGTCCCCCGGGGGCGGTCTCGCGCCGCTGGTCGTCGTCCTGCACGGCGGGGCGTGGCGGGCGCCGTACGACCGGCGGCATGTGACACCGTTCGCCGACTTCCTGGCCCGGCGGGGGTTCGCGGTGGCCAACGTGGAGTATCGGCGTGGTGGGGTGTCCGTTCCGGCGCAGGACACCGCGGCCGGGGGTGGCGCGGGTGATCTCGGCGCGGTGGACGTGGGGCCCGTGGCCGGGCGCTGGCCCGAGACCTTCGACGACGTGGCCGCCGCCATGGACGCGCTGCCCGGGCTCGTGAGGGAATTCCTTCCGCAAGGCGACCCGCGCCGCATGGTGGTCACCGGTCACTCCGCCGGCGGTCACCTCGCCCTGTGGGCCGCGGCCCGGCAGCTCCTGCCGGCCGACGCCGCGTGGCGCATCGACCGGCCGGCCCCCCTGCGCGGGGTCGTCGCCCTCGCCCCGATCGCCGACTTCACGGTCGCCGACAAGCTGGACGTGTGCGGCGGGGCGTGCCGTCAACTCCTCGGCGGCGACGAGGGTTTCGCCGCGCGCGTGCCGTACGCCGACCCCGCCCTGCTGCTGCCCACCGGCATCGCGACCACCCTGGTCCAGGGCCGCACCGACACGGTCGTCCCGCAGGCGGTCGCCGAGGCGTACGCGGACGCGGCGGCCAAGGCGGGCGAGGTGGTGGGCCTGACCCTGCTGGAGGACGTCGGCCACTTCCCCCTGATCGACCCGGCGGCGGACGCGTGCGCGGTGGTGGCGGAGGAGATCGCGCAGTTGGCGTGGTGACGGCGGAGAAGGGCGCGCGGTTCCGGCCCGTCCTGGTGATACCGACCGTCCTCCAGGACCCGTAGTACCTGAGGGGGATGCCGAAGGACCCGTCTCACTGGTGACGACGGGGACGCCCACCCCCACCTACCGTCGTGGACGTGACCGATACGACCGAGACGACGCGCATGACCCGCCCGCACGACGGCAGCGGAGAGTACGAGGCGTACAGGCCCCGCAGCCCGGAGTTCAGAGCCGCCGTGAACGCCCTGCGCGGCCTGCGGCGCGACCTGATCAGCGAGGCGTTCGCCTACCAGCCGCTGCCCCCCAGACGCCTCGACAGAGGGCTCGGACGCCAACTGTCCGGCCGGCTGCGGGAGTACGCGGTCTGGACGCCGCACGCGCTGATCACCGCGGCCGGTCTGATCGCGATGTTCATCGCCGCGGACAACAGCGGCCGCGCCGCGACCACCAATGTCTTCGTCGGTGTGCTCGCCCTGGCCCCGATCCTGCTGACCATGGTGCGCCCGATCATGGCCTTCTGGCTGTCGTTGGCCGCGACCGCGGTCGCCTATCCGATGGTTTTCGTCAACTCCTGGGAGCAGGACTGGCCATGGCTGCCAGGCAGCTTCGTCTGCCACCTCGTCGTGCTCACCGTGGTGGCCGTGCGCACCAGGCCGCGCACAGCGGCCTGGATGTGGCTGCTGACCGGGGCCTACGGCCTGATATGGCAGGCCACCCTGGGCGACAGCCACTACTACCGCTCCAACACCATGGATCTGCTGTTCATATCGGCCCTGTCGCTGCTCGCCATCACCGTGTGGCACATACGCAAGGACGCCCAGCAGACGGTGACCGCCCAGCAGACGGTGACCGCCCACGAGCGTTCCCGCCGCACGCTCCTGGAGGAGCGCACCACGATCGCCCGCGAGCTGCACGACGTGGTCGCTCACCACATGTCGGTCGTCGCCATCCAGGCGGAGGCCGCGCCCTACCGGGTGGAGAACCCGCCGCCGGAGCTGGAGAAGGCGTTCGCCACCATCCGGGAGAACGCGGTGGCGGCCCTGACCGAGCTGCGCCGGGTCCTGGGCGTGGTCCGCGCCGAGGACTACGAGGCCCCGGACGCCCCGCAGCCCACCCTCGCCGACCTCGACAGGCTGATCGACAATGTGCGGCAGGCGGGCCTGAGCGTCGACAAGGCCGTCACCGGGGCGGTGCGCCACCTCCCGCCGGGCGTCGAACTGTCGGCGTACCGGATCGTCCAGGAGGCGCTGAGCAACACCCTGCGCCACGCCCCCGGGGCGAGCGCACGGGTCGAGATCGGGTACGTCCTCGGTGGTCTGGGCCTGCGCGTGGTCAACGGCCCGCGGCCCGAGCTGTCGATGCTGAAGCCCTCGCCCGGAGCGGGCCACGGCATCACCGGCATGCGGGAACGGGTCTCCATGCTGGGCGGCGAGATGACGGCGGGCGCCACGGACGAGGGCGGGTACGAGGTGGCGGTCTTCCTGCCGGTGCCGCTCAGGGACGAGGCTGAGGCATGACGATCCGGGTCCTGGTCGCGGACGACCAGATGATGGTCCGCGAGGGCTTCTCGGTGCTGCTGAACGCGATGCCGGACATCGAGGTGGTCGGCGAGGCGGTCAACGGTCGCGAGGCGGTGGACCGGGTCCGCGAACTCGCCCCCGACGTGGTCCTGATGGACATCCGGATGCCAGAGCTGAACGGCATCGAGGCGACCAGGGAGATCGTCGCGGCCGACGGCACGGCGAAGGTCCTGGTCCTGACGACCTTCGACCTCGACGAGTACGTGTACCAGGCCCTGCGCGCGGGAGCCTCGGGCTTCCTCCTCAAGGACGCCTCGGCCCGTCAACTCGCGGACGGAGTGCGGGTGGTGGCCTCCGGCGAGGCACTCCTGGCCCCCTCCGTCACCCGGCGCCTGATCACGGAGTTCTCCAAACTCTCCGAGTCCCCCCGCCTGATGGCCTCCGCCCACACGGCCTACGGCGACCTCACCGACCGCGAGACGGAAGTACTGGTCCTCATCGCCCAGGGCCTGTCGAACTCGGAGATCGCCGAGCGGCTGGTGGTGGCCGACTCGACGATCAAGACCCACGTCAGCCGCATCCTGGTGAAGCTGGGCCTCAGAGACCGCACCCAGGCGGCGGTGTTCGCCTACGAGGCGCGGCTGGTGACGCCGGGGTAGGGGAGGTGCGGTCCCCTTGGCGACGGCCCCTTCGCGGCGGCCCCCTTGGCGCCCCGGTGTCAGTCCTCCAGGCGGACCGGCATCAGCATCGAGCATCCGTCGACCTGAAGGGCGGAGATCAGTGGGGACCGTCGCGCGCGAGGTGTCAGCGGAGCTGTTCAGGCGTCCGCGTCGTTCCCGGCCGGCAAGAGCTCGGCCAGTTCGGTGTCGTCCGGGCGGTGGACCGCCTTGGCCGCCTCGCGCAGAACGGCGCGGTCGACCTTTTCCTGGTCGGCGATGAGCCTGACGACCACGCCGTCGCGGGGTATCGCGTACTCGTGGGAGGCGCCCGCCTTGCGATACCAGGCGTCACCGTCGCGCTCACAGCTGACCCGCTTGGCCGTCACCTCACCCAGCGGCTGCTCGGAGCAGTTCTCGGCCGTCAGCGTGCGGCGATCCACGAAGAGGCCGAACCGGGTTTCGCGATCCTTGGACCGATAGGCAGCGGCGAACTCGCCCTCGTACGCGCCGACCGACTCCTGGAACACGGTGTAGCCGGAGACCTCGGTGACATAGACGAGTTCCGGTTCGACGCCCCAGGTCTTGGCTGCCGCGTCGAGGCCGGCCGCTGTCCGTGCCGTGCCCTCCTCCTTGTCCGCGTCGCATCCGGTGAGCAGGATCGGCAGCAGGAGCAGAGAGAGCAGCGCACGGCTGTTTTGCGTCATGCACACATCCTGGCGCATGAACATGCCACGTGAGCGGCCAGTTCGCACCACACGTACTTGCCGCGGTTGCCGTTCCTGGACAGCGGCTGCCAGCCCCACAGGTCGGCACAGGCGCTGACCAGGGCGAGGCCGCGGCCGTTCTCGGTGTCGGTGAGGTCATCCAACGGTGTCGGTGGCTCGGGCGGCTCGGGGTCCGCGTCCCATGCGCCGAGGCGGAGCGTTCCCGGCGGCGACCAGCGCACTCGCAGGGCTGCGGGGCCCTGGGTGTGCAGTACGGCGTTGGAGATCAGTTCGGTCGCGAGCAACTCCGCGGTGTCGACCAGGGTGATCAGGCCGTGCATCGTCAGGATGAGGCGGAGGGTCCGGCGGCTGACGGTGACGGCGCGGGGGTCGTTGGGGATGTGGAGCACGTACTCCCAGGGTTCGGGCATGCGGCAACTCCGTTCAGGTGGTGGGGGGTTGCGGTCGGCGGGCGGTGGCAGTGCCGCGGCCGTCATGGCAGGACGGCGCGGTGCGCTTCCGGTACCCCGGGGTTCCGCAGCGTGTGCGTCGCGTCACTGACGGTAGGGCAACAATTGTTCCTGGGGCAAGTGATTGGCTACCCTGACGCTCCAACGAGGCATGGCGACAGGGCCATTGAGGAGGGTGCATGGCGCCGAGGAGTCACGCCACGGCACGGCAGGTGCGACTGGGCACCGAGCTGCGTCGGCTGCGGGAGGCGGCGGGACTGAAGGCTCGCGAGGCAGCCGGGCTGTTGAACTCGACCTCGACCCAGATAAGTCAGGTGGAGCTGGGCTTCGCGGGTGTCAGCGAGGAGCGGGTCCGGCGCCTCGCGGCTCACTACGCCTGCACCGACGAGGTGTTGATCGACGCCCTCGTGGCCATGGCAACCGACCGTACGCGGGGTTGGTGGGAGGAATACCGGGGCGTGCTGCCTTCGGTGTTCCAGGACACCGCCGAGACCGAGCATCATGCGACCTTCCTTCGCGAGGTCGTGATCACGTACGTTCCAGGGCTGCTCCAGACCGCCGACTACGCCCGGGCGGTCTACACGTACGCGCAACCGGGTCTGCCCGAAAGCGAGTTGGCGCCTCGGGTGGAGCACCGGATCAGGCGGCGCGCTGTGATCGAGGGTGCTGATCCGACGCCGTACGAGACGCTCATCCACGAGTTCGCGCTCCGTACCCGTGTGGCGGACCGTGGCGTCTGCCGTGCTCAACTGGAGCGGGTCCTCGAGCAGATCGAGCAGGGGCATGCCGCGGTGCGGGTCATCCCGATCGACCAGGACGGTTTCGGCGGTGCCGGGATCTCGATGATGTACGCCGGTGGCCCGGTGCCCCGATTGGACACCGGCCTTCGGGACGCTCCCACCGGCGTCGCGTTCATCGACGCGGAGGCTCAGCTGAAACAGCTTCGAACACTCTTCCTTAGGATGCAGGCAGCGTCACTGGAACCCGTGGCGTCGCGGGACTTCATCCACCGCCTGAAAAAGGAGCTGTGATGCACTGGCGCAAGTCCTCGTACTCCGGCGGCGGCGACGGCGACACCTGCGTCGAGATCGCGGACGTACACCCCCGAATAGCCGTCCGCGACTCCAAGACCCCCACCCGGGCCACCCTCACCTTCCCCGCCCCCGCATTCACGGCGCTCATCGACCACCTGAAAGAACACCCCTGGTCAGAAGCCCGCATCAGCGGCTAGCGTCCCCGCATGGCAGCCTTCGATCCCTGGGACCCGGCGTTTCTCGCCGACCCGTACCCCGCTTACGCCGAGCTCCGTGCCGCAGGCCGGGTGCAGTACTACGAGCCCACGAACCAGTGGCTCGTCCCGCACCACGCGGACGTGTCCGCGCTGCTCAGGGACCGCAGGCTCGGGCGGACCTATCAGCACCGGTTCACGCACGAGGACTTCGGGCGTACGGCACCGTCGGCGGAGCACGAGCCGTTCCACACGCTCAACGACCACGGGATGCTCGACCTGGAGCCGCCGGACCACACCCGGATCCGGCGTCTGGTGTCGAAGGCGTTCACGCCGCGCACGGTCGAGCAGCTGAGGCCGTATGTGACCGACCTGGCCGGTGACCTGGTGGACCGGCTGGTCGCGGCGGGCGGCGGTGATCTGCTGACCGATGTCGCCGAGCCGCTGCCCGTCGCCGTGATCGCCGAGATGCTGGGGATCCCCGAAGAGGACCGGGCGCCGCTTCGGCCCTGGTCGGCGGACATCTGCGGGATGTACGAGCTGAACCCGTCCGAGGACGTGGCGGCGAAGGCCGTGCGGGCGTCGGTCGAGTTCTCCGAGTACCTGCGCGAGCTCATCGCCGAGCGGCGCAAGCAGCCCGGTGAAGACCTCATCTCAGGGCTCATCGCCGCGCACGACGAGGACGACAAGCTCACCGAGCAGGAGGTGATCTCCACGGCCGTACTGCTGCTCAACGCCGGTCACGAAGCCACCGTGAACGCCACGGTCAACGGCTGGTACGCCCTCTTCCGCAACCCGGAGCAGCTCGCCGCACTGCGCGCGGACCACTCCCTGGTGCCCCAGGCCGTCGAAGAACTCATGCGCTACGACACCCCGCTCCAGCTCTTCGAACGCTGGGTCCTGGACGACATCGAGATCGACGGCACGACCATCCCGCGCGGCGCCGAGATCGCTCTCCTCTTTGGCTCCGCCAACCACGATCCCGCCGTGTTCCGCGATCCCGAGCGCCTCGACCTCACCCGCGCCGACAACCCGCACATCTCCTTCAGCGCGGGCATCCACTACTGCATCGGCGCCCCTCTGGCCCGTATCGAACTGGCCGCCTCCATGACAGCCCTGCTGGAGAAGGCCCCGACGCTGGCCCTGGCGGCGGAGCCGGAGCGCAAACCGAACTTCGTGATCCGGGGGCTGGAGGGGCTGCGGGTGAATGCCCTTCCCTAGGTATGTGCAAGGACGCAACGGCCGTTACTCAGGCTCCAGTTGAGTACGCGTGCTCATACCCGGCGCTCGCCGCGCGACCAGTATTGGACCCACGGCGCCGCCAAGAGCGCCAACGGGATCCAACTGAGCTTGCGGGAGAATTTCTCATGTCGCGTCGTATCGCTGTCTCTGTCGCCGCCGGTGTCGTCGTCCTCGGAGGCGCTGGTGCCTTCGCCCTCGCCTACGCCGGGGACCAGTCGCCCACGCTGGCGCACAGCACGGCCCGCTACACCGCCCCCGCCGCCGACCGCGACGGCTCGTTGACCTTCACCACCGACGTCACGGCGTCCTCCGATCTCAAGAGCGTGAAGGTGGTGGCCTGGCCGGCGAACTCGTCCTTCGCGAAGAAGGGGCTGACGGCCAAGGACATGGCCGCCGTCGACTCGGCCGTCTGCAAGCCCTCGGGCGGGGACAGCGAGCGCTGCACCTACAAGATCCCCGTCACCCGCGCCGATGCCGAGGGCTCCCCCCGGGGTCTGTGGCACGTGGCCGTCCTGGTCACCGCCAAGGACGGCGACACGACCCTGAACACCAAGGCGGCCGACTTCACGGTGGCCTGATCCCCTGATCGGGCCCGAGCTCCGCACGGTTCGGGCCGCCCGGTCACTCCGGGCGGGGCCGCCGGCGGGCCGTCAGCCGTACGAGAGCAGTGAAGACCAGCAGCGGCAGGAAGGCCCCGCCGAGGATCACCAGGGGCAGTTCCGTGAACAGGACCGTCAGGTCCATGCCCTCGTTCTCGAAGCCACCGCCCAGGTGGCGCTGGGTGCGGGGCATGGACAGCCACAGCGAGGGGGCCGCGGTCGCACCCGCCGCCGACAGCGCGCAGCCCCCGCAGGTCACTCCGTCCACTCTCCGCTTCATGCAGACAGGGACGCCTGTGCCCCGGCCTGCGGTTCAGGTCGTCAGGTCCCGCCGCCGCAGCCCCGCCAGGCCCCCCGCCACCAGCACCCCCCCGAGCCCGAGCAGGACCAGTACCGGCCCCCACTCCATGTCTCCTCCCGGCAGCTTCGGCAGGTGGCCGAAGGGGGAGAGGTCCAGGACCGGTCGGGGGACATCGAGAGCCGGGCCGACCCAGCCGATCAGGAGCACCGCCCCGGCGACCGCCCAGGACAAGGGGGCGAGCCGGGGGGCCAGCCCGTACAGCAGGACGGTCAGTCCGCCGATCACCCACACCCCCGCCACCTGCACCAGGCACGCGCCCAGGATCGGGCCGGCCTCCCTGCCGTAGCCCACGGCGAAGCCGAGACCCGCGAGCAGCATGATGAGCGCCGAGCCGCCGAAGGCGATCACCAGGTGGCCCGAGGCCCACCGCAGCCGGCCCACCGCGTTCGCCAGCACCGGTTCCGCGCGCATCGACGTCTCCTCGCCGTGCAGCCGCAGCACCGACGCGACGACGTACAGCGTGGCCACCAGCCCCAGCATCCCGGTCATCGAGGCGAGGAACGCGTCCGTGATCCCGGACTTACCGCCCATCCGCTCGAAGATCTCGCGGGCCTTCTCGTTGTCGCCGACCAGGTCGGCGACGCCGTCCGTGAGACCGCCGTAGACCACCCCGGCGAGGAAGAAGCCGACCGACCAGCCGAGCACCCCGCCCCGCTGGAGCCGCCAGGCCAGCGCGCCCGCCGTGCCCAGGCGGCCGGCAGCGGGTCCCGGGCGGGTCGGCACGAAGCTCATGCCGACGTCCCTGCGGCCCGCCAGTGCATAGGCCAGCGCGCCCTGGCCCGCCACCGCGGCCGCGAACAGCAGCAGCACCCACCAGCGCTCACCGGCGAAGGGACGCAGCTGCGACAGCCAGCCGAGCGGCGACAGCCAGGTCAGCACCGACGAACCGTCGCTCGACACCGAGTCCCCGGCCGCCCGCAGGACGAAGGCGGCGCCCAGCACTCCCGCCGTCAGGCCCCGCGCCAGCCGCGCGCTCTCCGTCAGCTGCGCGACGATCGCGGCCGTCGTGGCGAAGAGCATGCCCACGGCGGCGAGACCCAGGCCGAAGGCCGCCGCGCCCACCGCTCCCTGGCTCGCCAGACCCGCCGTCACCAGCAGGGCCAGCACCCCGTTCGCCACGGCAGCCGCCAGCAGCGCCGCGGTCAGGGAGGCGCGTCGGCCCACCACGCCCGAGGCGATCAGCTCCTGCCGCCCGCTCTCCTCCTCGTCACGGGTGTGGCGTACGACGACCAGGAGGCCGGTGACGGCGGCGAGCGCGCCCGCGTAGACGCCGACGCGCCAGGCGGTGAGGGCGCCGAGGGAGTCGCCGAAGACGGGGCCGATCAGCGCGCGGAAGGAGGAGTTGGTGGCCACCTGGTGCAGCAGGTCGGCGCGCTCGGCCTCGGTGCCGTACAGGCCCTTCAGGGTGCTCGGCATGGAGAGGACCATCAGGGCGTTCACCGCCACCCACACCGGGATCATCAGCCGGTCGCGGCGCAGGTTGAAGCGCAGCAGTACGCCGGTGCCTGCCAAGGAAGTCATGTCACCTCCTGGTAGTGCCGCAGGAACAGCTCCTCCAGCGTCGGCGGCGTCGATGTCAGCGAGCGCACCCCGGATTCGCTCAACTGCCGTAGCACCGCGTCGAGTTTGTCGGTGTCCACCTGCAGCCGGACCCGGTGGCCCTGGATGTCGAGGTCGTGGACGCCGGGCAGGTGCGCCAACCCGTTGGGCGGGGCCGCGAGTTCGGCCGTGACGCTGGTGCGGGTGAGGTGGCGCAGGTCGGCCAGTGAGCCCGTCTCCACCGTGCGGCCGCGCCGGATGATGCTGACCCGGTCGCAGAGTCGCTCGACCTCGCTGAGGATGTGCGAGGACAGCAGGACCGTACGGCCGCGCTCGCGCTCCTCCTCCACGCAGTGCTGGAAGACCTCCTCCATCAGCGGGTCCAGGCCCGAGGTCGGCTCGTCCAGGATCAGCAGGTCCACGTCCGAGGCGAACGCGGCGACCAGGGCGACCTTCTGCCGGTTGCCCTTCGAGTAGGTGCGGCCCTTCTTGGTGGGGTCCAGCTCGAAGCGCTCGATCAGCTCGGCCCGCCTCGTGGGGGAGAGGCCGCCGCGCAGACGGCCGTAGAAGTCGATGACCTCGCCGCCGGAGAGGTTGCGCCACAGCGTCACGTCCCCCGGGACGTAGGCGATCCGGCGGTGCACCTCGACCGCGTGGGCCCACGGGTCGCGGCCCAGCACCTGGGCGGCGCCGGAGTCGGCGCGCAGCAGGCCGAGCAGGACGCGGACGGCGGTGGACTTTCCGGCGCCGTTGGGGCCGAGGAAGCCGTGCACCTCGCCGGTCTCGACGTCCAGGTCGAGGCCGTCGAGCGCGTGGGTCCG
The DNA here is from genome assembly GCF_040606035.1 of Streptomyces sp. NPDC005483. NCBI lineage: Bacteria > Bacillati > Actinomycetota > Actinomycetes > Kitasatosporales > Streptomycetaceae > Streptomyces > Streptomyces sp. NPDC005483. The sequence continues at coordinate 70,433 of NZ_JBEXEA010000020.1, read as the reverse complement.
CCCGAACGACTTGTGCAGTCCGGAGACGGTGATGGCCTTCGTCATGGTTCAGAACGTACGCTTGCTTCAGAAATTTGTGAAGTTAAGGAAGCGTATGAAGCCCCGTTAGGCTGGTGACCATGACGGATGCGGTGGGACGTGACCCGGAGGCGGTCTCGAAGTTCGTGGAGAGCTTCGCGGCCCAGCTCGTCGAGGCCGGGATGCAGCGCATGCCGGCCCGGGTCTTCGCCGCGCTCCTGTCCTCCGACGAGGGCACGATGACCTCCGCCGACCTGGGGGAGCAGCTGCGGATCAGCCCGGCCGCGGTCTCCGGGGCGGTGCGCTACCTCGCCCAGACGCACATGGTCTCGCGGGAGCGCGAGCCCGGTTCACGCCGGGAGCGCTACCGGGTGCACGGCGACCAGTGGTACGAGGCGCTGACCAACCGCGAGGCCCTCATCAAGCGGTGGGAGGGCGCGCTGCGCGAGGGTGTCAGCAGCCTGGGCGCCGACACCCCGGCGGGACGCCGCATGGCCGAGACGCTCGCCTTCTTCGAGTTCGTCGAGGGCGAGGTCGCGGCCATGATGGAGCGGTGGCGGGTGCACCGCGAGAGGCTGTTCGGCGCCCCTTAGCGTTCCTTCGTCTCCTCCAGCACCGTCCGCCCCAGCAGCAGGTACCGCTCGGGCGAGCGCCGCTTCAGGTACTGCGCGTACCCGACGCCCAGCGCCGCGACCGCCGCCACCAGCCACGGCGTGGCCTTCAGCACCAGCGAACCGGACTCCTTGCCGGCCGCCGCGCTCATGTTGGACACCAGCAGGACGACCACGGCGAGCATCGCGAGCCCGCCGGCCAGCGGGGCCGTGAGGGTCCTGAACCAGTGCCGGCTCTCCGGGTGGTGCGTGCGGAAGTACGCCAGCACCGCGAAGGAGCACACGGCCTGCACGACCAGGATCGCCATGGTGCCGAGGATCGCGAGCAGCACGTACGTCCCGTCGTACGGGTCCTTGCCGGCCGCCCAGAACGCCACCAGGAGTACGGCCGTCACGACCGTCTGCACCAGGCCCGCGATGTGCGGAGAGCCGTGCCGGGGGTGGGTGCGGCCGACCGTGTTCTTCAGCGAGGGCAGGACGCCCTCGCGGCCCAGCGCGTACATGTAGCGGGCGGCGCAGTTGTGGAAGGCCATGCCGCAGGCGAGCGAGCCGGTGATCATCAGCCACTGCATGACGTCGACCGCCCAGTGACCGACGTACTGCTCGGTGGGCCCGAAGAACAGCCCCAGGGGGTTGGCGGTGGCGACCTCGACGGCCTTCGACTCGCCGGTGCCCGAGATGGCCATCCAGGAGACGAAGACGTAGAAGACGCCGACGCCGAGGACGGAGATCATCGTCGCCTTGGGGATGATCTTCTTCGGGTTGCGGGACTCCTCGCCGTACATCGCCGTCGACTCGAAGCCGACCCAGGACCAGAAGGCGAAGAAGAGGCCGAGGCCGGCGGACGTGCCCTTGAAGGCGTTGACCGGGTTGACCGGGTCGAGGCTGAAGCCGTCGGGGCCGCCGCCGTGGAAGGCGACCGAGATCGCCATCGCGGCGAGGACCGTCACCTCGGTGGCGAGCAGGACGACGAGCAGCTTCTCGGCGACCGAGACGCCGAACCAGGTGCCCATCGCGTTGACCGCGAGCATCAGGGCCGCGAACGCCCACCAGGGGATGTGCACCCCGGTCTGGTCCTTCAGCGTCCCCGTCGCGAACGACGAGAAGATGCCGATGAGCGCCGGCTCGAAGACGACGTACGCGAAGGTGGCGAGCAGCCCCGAGGCGAGACCGGCGGTGCGGCCCAGGCCGTAGGAGATGAAGCCGTAGAAGGCGCCGGTCGAGGTGATGTGCTTGGCCATCGAGGTGAAGCCGACGGAAAAGATTGCCAGGACGACCATTGCGACGAGATAGCTCGCGGGGGCGCCGATGCCGTTGCCCGCCGAGACCATGAACGGCACGTTGCCGGTCATCGCGGTGATCGGGGCGGCGGTCGCCACGGCCATGAAGACCACGCCCAGCAAGCCGATGGCGTTGGGTTTCAACCGGTGGAGCGTGCCGTCCTCGTCCGTCCTCGCCGCCGGGGCGACTGACTCGTCCACTGCCATCGGGTGGCCCCTCTCCTTGCCCGTCCACTGTGTGCCGAACCGGAACTCTGTAGCCCGAATGAGTCGAGCAAGGGTCTCGGGGCGTTAAATGTTTGTCAACCAGACCTTTAGAAATCTGGTGGCAATCTAGGGCTCGTAGCGTCACCGGCATGAGTTACACGTCCGTCCTCGGCGGTCACCGCCACCGCTTCGAGACCCTCGCCCGACTGCTCGCCGCCGCGAGCCCCGAGCGCTCCGGCGACCGGCTGGCGGGACTCGCCGCCGCCTCCGAACAGGAACGGGTCGCCGCACGCTGGGCGCTCGCGGAGGTGCCGCTCGCGGACTTCCTCACCGAGCCGCTGATCCCGTACGAGAGCGACGACGTGACCCGGCTGATCCTCGACACGCACGACCCGGTGGCGTTCGCGCCGGTGGCCTCGATGACGGTCGGCGAGTTCCGGGAGTGGCTGCTGTCCCCCGCGGCCTCCCCGCAGACGCTGGCCGCCGTGTCGCCCGGGCTCACGCCCGAGATGGTCGCGGCGGTCTCCAAGCTGATGGGCAACGCGGATCTGGTCGCCGTGGCCCGCAAGGTGCGGGTGGTCACCGCGTTCCGCTCGACGATCGGGCTGCCCGGACGGCTGGCGACCCGGCTCCAGCCCAACCACCCGACCGACGACCCCGCGGGCGTGGCCGCGGCCCTGCTCGACGGACTGCTGCTGGGCTCCGGCGACGCGGTGATCGGCATCAACCCGGCGACGGACAGCCCCCAGGCCGTACGCGACCTGCTGGAACTGCTCGACGGGGTGATCCGGCGGTACGCGATCCCCACCCAGTCCTGTGTGCTGTGCCATGTCACGACGAGCGTGGACCTGATGGCGAGGGGCGCACCGGTCGACCTGGTCTTCCAGTCGATCGCGGGCACGCAGGCGGCCAACGCCTCCTTCGGGGTGACGCTGGGCCTGCTGGACGAGGCGTACGAGGCGGCGCTGAAGCTGGAGCGGGGGACCGTCGGGCGGAACGTCATGTACTTCGAGACCGGGCAGGGCAGCGCCCTGTCGGCGGGCGCGCACCACGGGGTCGACCAGCAGACGGTGGAGGCACGGGCGTACGCGGTGGCCCGGCGGTACGACCCGCTGCTGGTGAACACGGTCGTCGGCTTCATCGGCCCGGAGTACCTGTACGACGGCCGCCAGATCCTGCGGGCCGCCCTGGAGGACCACTTCTGCGGCAAACTCCTCGGCCTGCCCATGGGGTTGGACATCTGCTACACCAACCACGCGGACGCCGACGACGACGACATCGCCACCATGCTGACCATGCTCGGCGTGGCCGGCGCGTCCTTCGTGATCTGCACGCCGGGCGGTGACGACATCATGCTCAACTACCAGTCGGCCTCGTACCACGACGCGTTGTACCTGCGGGAGGTCCTGGGCCTGCGCCCGGCACCGGAGTTCGAGGCGTGGCTGGACGCGATGGGGCTGCTGGACGAGCGGGGCGGGATCCGTGAGGTGGCCTCGCATCCGCTGACGGCGATCGGAAGGGAGCTCGCGGCATGAGTGAAGTGACCGTACAGGCAGGTGAGTTGTGGTCGGCGCTACGGCAGCGCACCCAGGCCCGCATCGGCCTCGGCCGGGCCGGCTCCGCCCTCCCCACCCGGCACCGCCTGGAACTCCAGGCCGCCCACGCGGCCGCGCGGGACGCGGTGCACTCGCCGTTCGAACCGGACGTGATCGCGGCGGGACTGACCGGGACACCGACGGTACGGGTCCGCAGCGCGGCGGGCGACCGGCTCACCTACCTCCAGCGCCCCGACTTGGGCCGCCGCCTCGACCCCACGGACCGGGCCCATCTGCCCACGGGGGACTGGGACGCGCTGTTCGTCGTCGCCGACGGGCTGTCCAGCCGGGCGGTGCACGAGCACGCGGCGGCGGTGGTGCGAGCGACGACGGCACGGCTCGGCGACTGGCGGATCGCCCCGGTCGTCCTCGCCGAACAGGCCCGCGTGGCCCTCGGTGACGAGGTGGCGGCGGCGATGGGGGTGGCGATGGTGGTGGTACTGATCGGCGAACGGCCCGGGATGTCGGCGGCGGACTCGCTGGGCGCGTATCTGACGTACGCGCCCAAGCCGGGGGTGACGACCGACGCCGACCGCAACTGCCTGTCCAACATCAGACCGCCGCTGGGGCTGTCGTACGAGGGGGCGGCGGGGAAGCTGGCCGGGTTGATGGGAAGGGCACGGGAGCTGGGTTTGACGGGGGTGGGACTGAAGGACGAAAGCGATCATGCGGACGTAGTGGATTCACTACGCTGAGTGGTGGCTGGTCCGTTTCAGAGGGAGGGCGCATCATGACACTCATGGCAGAGCGACCGGTGATGAACGGCACTGAGCCCGGTAGCGACTTCGGGGACATGCTGAATCTCCTCGACGAGCTGAACGTGCCCGACGGCTACAAGGCCGAGATCATCAGGGGGAGCATCGTCGTGTCGCCGTGGTCGAAGGGGTACTACAACCGCGTCATGCGGTCGGTGTGCAGCCAGCTTGAGCCGCATCTCCCAGAAGGCCACATCATCGATCGGGCGCCCTTCCTGTTCGTGATTCCAGGCCTTGAGCGTGCCTACGGACCCGGCATCCATGCGGCGCATGAGCAGACGTATGACACGGACAGCAACCGCCTGGACGGAGAGGGCCTCTCCTTCGTCGCCGAACTGACCTCCGGCTCCACCAGGGAGGACGACCTCACCGACAAGGTCGAGACGTACGGCAAGTGCGGTGTCCCCGTGTACATGGTCCTCAACATGCAGAAGAAGCAGGCCATCGTCTTCGGGTCTCCGTCCTCGAACGGTTACGAGGTTCGCTTCACCAAGCCGTTCGGCGAAAAACTCCAGATCCCCGAGCCTTTCGACTGCACGCTCGACACCACCGGCTTCCACGCCCCCGAACAGCCGCTCACCGCGGCACAGTGAGCCGCAGGGCCCCCTCCCGCACCGTCCACGTCCGCCTCCGCACCGGTCCCCCCACCCCCGCGTCCGCCCGGTACCGGAAGTCCGCCCCGGTGACGGTCACCGTCCTGCCCATGGCCAGCAGCGGGGACGCCTCTGCCCCCACCGACAGCCGGCGCACCTCCACCGAGGCCAGGCCGCCGGCGGAACCCGGGGTCACCGAGACCGCCTCCAGGGGCTGGTCCAGGTCCACCAGCGTCACCCCGTCGACCTCCACGCGCAGCCGCGAGGGCCCGGGAACGACAGGCGCGGCCTCCCGGGCGGGACGGGCCGGCACCAGGGTCCGTACCAGGTACTGGCAGGTCCGAAGCCAGGGCCGCGCGGCGTCCACCGGTGCCTCCCGCGCGGCCGGCGCGGGAATCCGCAGGGCCCCGAGGACCACCCCGTCGCTGTCGTCCACCAGCATGTCGAGGCGCCGCTCGGCCCCGTCCAGGACCGCCCGTGCGGCCGCCACCGCCCCCGTGGGCACCCCGAGGGAGTGGGCGATGCCCTGGGCCGGGCCCACCGGCACCACCGACAGCACACATTCGGCCAGCTCCCGCTGCCGGTGCAGCTGCACCACTGCCCGCATCAGCGCACGGTCGTCACCGACCACCACCGGGCGCCGTGAGCCGCGCCGCGCCAGGGCCCGGGCGAACTCCTCGGGCCCCTCCGGCAGACACACCTTCGTCGCCGCACCCGCGCTGAGCACGTCTTTCACGATCCGAACGGACTCGCCGTCCGTCTGCCGGGCGACCGGGTCGATCACCACCAGCAGGTGATCGGAAGTCGCGGAAGTCGCCACCTCGGCCATGCCTCGCTTCCTCGGGTAGCATCTTGGTGCAAGAGCCCCTTGCGCTATTGCGCCAGGGGCTTCGTCTATTCCGGGGCACCCGGGTCCGACGGGCAGCGGCCGACGACGGCCGTGGTGCACGCGACGGAGGAACCGTACGCGTACGCCCCCGACCTTGGACATGCCCCGCCCGGAAGGGGTGTACGCGCGTGCCCGCACTTGTGCTGCTCGGTGCTCAGTGGGGTGACGAAGGCAAGGGAAAGGCAACCGACCTGCTCGGTGGCTCGGTGGACTATGTGGTGCGCTACCAGGGCGGCAACAACGCCGGCCACACGGTAGTCGTGGGCGATCAGAAGTACGCCCTCCACCTCCTCCCTTCCGGAATCCTGTCTCCGGGGTGCACCCCGGTCATCGGCAACGGTGTCGTCGTCGATCCGTCGGTCCTGTTCTCCGAGCTGAACGGACTGAACGACCGCGGCGTCGACACCTCCAAGCTCCTGATCAGCGGTAACGCCCACATCATCACGCCGTACAACGTCACCGTGGACAAGGTGACGGAACGCTTCCTCGGAAAGCGCAAGATCGGCACCACGGGGCGCGGCATCGGACCGACCTACGCGGACAAGATCAACCGTGTGGGCATCCGGATCCAGGACCTGTACGACGAGTCGATCCTGACCCAGAAGGTCGAGGCGGCCCTCGACGGCAAGAACCAGCTCCTCACCAAGGTCTTCAACCGCCGCGCCATCGACGTGGAGCAGGTCGTCGAGGAGCTGCTGAGCTACGCGGACCGGCTGAAGCCCTACGTCGCCGACACGGTCCTGGTCCTCAACAAGGCGCTGGAGCAGGACAAGGTCGTCCTGTTCGAGGGCGGCCAGGGCACGCTCCTGGACATCGACCACGGCACGTACCCCTTCGTCACCTCCAGCAACCCCACCGCGGGCGGGGCGTGCACGGGTGCGGGCGTGGGCCCGACGAAGATCAGCCGGGTCATCGGCATCCTCAAGGCGTACACGACCCGGGTCGGCTCGGGCCCGTTCCCGACCGAGCTGCTCGACGAGGACGGCGAGGCGCTGCGCCGCATCGGCGGTGAGCGGGGTGTCACCACCGGCCGTGACCGTCGCTGCGGCTGGTTCGACGCGGTGATCGCCCGGTACGCGACCCGCGTCAACGGCCTCACCGACTTCTTCCTCACCAAGCTCGACGTGCTCACCGGCTGGGAGCAGATCCCGGTCTGTGTCGCGTACGAGATCGACGGCGAGCGCGTCGAGGAACTGCCGTACTCCCAGACCGACTTCCACCACGCGAAGCCGGTCTACGAGTACCTGCCCGGCTGGAGCGAGGACATCACGAAGGCCAAGACCTTCGCCGACCTCCCGAAGAACGCCCAGGACTACGTGAAGGCGCTGGAGGAGATGTCCGGCGCCCCGATCTCCGCGATCGGCGTGGGCCCGGGCCGGGACGAGACGATCCAGATCAACTCGTTCCTGTAAATCCCTTTCGTACGTCAGCTGTTGGGCCGGTCATGGACTTCCTTGACCGGCCCATGGCTTGCTCCTGGTTCCGTGCGCAACCGGCGGGACGCGACTATCTACGCGGGTAGTTCCGTCTCTCCTCCCTCCCTCTTTCCAGGAGCCCTTCCATGCCCGTCAGTCCCCTGAACCGTCGCGCGTTCGTGAAGAAGTCGGCCGTCACCGGGGCGGCCGTGGCCGTCGCGGGGTCGGTGGGAGCGCCCGCCGCCGAGGCCGCCGAGCGGCCCCCGGTGAAGAAGAACCGCACCTGGTCGTTCTCCATCCTCGGCACCACCGACCTGCACAGCCACGTCTTCGACTGGGACTACTACAAGGACGCCGCCTACAGCGACAGCAAGGGCAACTCCGTCGGCGTCGCCCGGGTCGCCACGCTCATCAAGCAGCAGCGCGCGGCCAAGGGCGAGGAGCACGTGCTGCTCGTCGACGCCGGCGACATCATCCAGGGCACCTCCCTGGCGTACTACTTCGCGCGCGTGCAGCCCATCACGGACAAGGGCGCCCCGAAGCACCCGATGGCCGTCGCCATGAACCACATGCGCTACGACGCCGCCGCCCTCGGCAACCACGAGTTCAACTACGGCATCGAGGTGCTCCGCAAGTTCGAGAGCCAGTGTCACTTCCCCCTCCTCGGCGCCAACGCGCTGGACGCGAAGACGCTGAAGCCCGCCTTCCAGCCCTACACCGTGAAGCGGATCTGCGTCCCCGGCGCCCCCGACATCAAGGTCGGCATCCTCGGCCTCACCAACCCCGGCATCGCCCTGTGGGACAAGGACAACGTCAGCGGCAAGATGGTCTTCCCGGGCCTGGTCGAGCAGGCGAAGAAGTACGTGCCCCGGCTGCGCGCCCTCGGCTGTGACGTCGTCTTCCTCACCGACCACTCGGGGCTCGACGGCTCCTCGTCGTACGGCGACGAGCTGCCGTACGTCGAGAACGCCTCCAACCTCGTCGCCCAGCAGGTCCCCGGCATCGACGCGATCCTGGTCGGCCACACCCACGTCGAGGTGCCGTCGTACACCGTGAAGAACGACGAGACCGGCGAGGACGTCCTGCTGTCCGAGCCGTACTGCTGGGGCTACCGGCTCAGCGTCTTCGACTTCGAGCTGGAGCTCGTGCGCGGGCAGTGGAAGGTCACCAAGAAGGCCGCCCAGACCCTGAACCCCAACACCGTCGACGAGGACCCGGAGATCAAAAAGCTCCTGGAGGCCGACCACGAGTTGGTCGTGAAGTACGTCAACACGGCGGTCGGCACCTGCACCGAGGACCTCTCCGCGGCGGACTCCTGCTGGAAGGACGTCCCGATCATGGACTTCATCCACCAGGTCCAGATGGACACGGTCAAGGCAGGGCTCTCCACCTCCGACGCGGCCCTCCCGCTGATCTCGGTCGCCGCGCCCTTCTCCCGCACCGCCGACATCCCCGCGGGCAGCGTCACCATCAAGGACATCGCCGGGCTCTACATCTACGACAACACCCTGTACGGCAAGAAGCTCACCGGCGCCCAGCTCAAGGACTACCTGGAGTACGCGGCGAAGTACTACCACCAGGTGCCGGCGGGCACGGCCGTGGACACCGCCACCCTCACCAACGCCAACAACTTCTGGGACTACATGTACGACACCGCGGCCGGGGTCTCGTACGACATCGACATCGCGGCGGCCGAGGGCTCCCGTATCAAGAACCTCTCCTACAACGGCACTCCGGTCGCCGACGACCAGGTCTTCGTCGTCGCCGTCAACAACTACCGGGCCAACGGCGGCTCCGGCTACCCGCACATCGCCGCCGCCGACATCGCCTACAGCTCCACCAACGAGATCCGCCAGCTGATGATCGACTACGTGACGTCGAAGGGGACGCTGGACCCGAAGGACTTCGCGGTCACCAACTGGAAGCTGACGCAGGGCGGTACGGCGGTCTTCTCGTCAACTACCCGTCGCTAGAGCGACGGGCTTGCACAGCGGGCGCCACTGGTTGTGGTGCTGCGCTTGCATCCGGTCCCGCCCTCGGGTGTCGGGGGCGGGACCGGGGCGGTTGACTGCGCCCCGCGTCGCCACAACTCTTCCGCGCGAGCACGGATGTTGCGGGAGCCTCCCCCACTCTCGGCTTCGCTCGAGCGGGAGGTGCCCCCATCGGTCTGCGTGATCAACGAATCCGCAGGACCGGCACGCGAACCAGGCCTGGGAGACCTGGTTCGCCCTGTCGACGTGGCCGCACTCGGCGCAGGTGCGGGTGGTGTACGCCGGATCGACGTCCACCACCGGCACTCCCGCGCGGCGGGCCTTGTACGCGATGAACGACCCCAGCTGGGCGAAGCTCCAGCTGGAGTGGGTGGACCTCCCCCACTGCCTTAAGGGCGTGGGAGGTGCCTCCAGGCTTGCGAAGCCGTACCCTCTCGCGGATGCCCCTCAGATCTTCCAGGGCGATGCCACGCGAGGTGCGTTCTGCCTCGGCCACCACATGTTTCGCGATCTTGTGGTTGATGTCCTTCGCCCGTCGGGCCTCCTTGCGCCGCCGCTTCTTCAACCGGCGTTTGGCGGACGGGTGTTCTTCTTCATGAGGAGCACCCCGTCCACGCCCGCGAAACGGCTCCGGCTCCCCGGCCGCCGTGAGCCGCCCTGCCAGCCCGCTTCCCACCTGGCCCGTCGCTCCGGTCACCAGGATCATCACGCTCTCCCCTCGATCCGGCTGCTCCCCCGGAGTAGCCAGGCAGAAATGCCGCATACGGGCATATTCTTGGAATGAGCATCTCTGCCTGTCGATCTGGAGAAGGTGAGTGCGATGCGCGTACTGCTCAAGGTGTCCATGGACACGGAGAAGGCGAACGACGCCATCAGCCACGGCACCCTGCCGAAGCTGATCGAGCAGTCGATGGAACAGATCAAGCCCGAAGCCGCCTACTTCACCGCCGAGAACGGTCAGCGCACCGCCTACATGGTCTTCGACATGCAGGACAGCTCACTGATGCCGGTGATCAGTGAGCCGTTCTTCCAGAACCTGGGCGCGAAGATCACCTACACCCCGGTGATGAACTACGAGGACGTGCAGAAGGGGCTCTCCCAGCTGGGGCGCTGACCCTCAGCCGTCTCCACCCGCCCTCAGCTGAAGATGATCATCGAGCCCTGGGCGAGGCTCCGGGTCGCCGCCGCGTGCAGCCCCAGCCAGACATGCCGTTCGCGGGCGAAGGGACTGGGGTCGTACGGCGCGGGGACGGCCGGCTCCTCCAGTTCCGTGGGGGCGCGCGGCGGCTCGGGGGGCGCCGGGGGGTTGGCCGGATCGATACCGATCACCGGGGCCACGTACTCCAGCTCCCGCAGCAGGCTCTGCGAGGAGCCCAACGGGCCGCCGCCCGCGAGGAGTTCGTCGTTGGCGAGGGGGTGCGGGAAGTCGACGGGGACGTACGCGCCCGCGTGGTCGTAGTGCCAGACCAGATGGGACTGCTGGGCCGTCGCCTCGAACATCTCCAGCAACTGCTCGTAGTCACCGCCGAGTTCGTCCACCGGGGTGACCGGGAGTCCGCACACCTGGAGCAGATAGGCGCGGCGCAGGAAGTGCAGGGCGTCGTAGTCGAAACCGGCCACCGGGGCGACCTCGCCCGACAGTCCCGGCATGTACTGGTACACCGGCACCGGCGGCAACCCGGCCTCGGCGAGCACCTTGTTGTATTGCGCGAGTTCCTCGGCGAACGGGTTGTCCGGGGTGTGGCACAAGACGTCGACGAGAGGCACCAGCCACAGGTCACAGGCCAAAAGACAGCTCCTCGGATACTCGCGGTGCGCGGACATCGTCACACGGTGGTCAGGGAAGGGTAGTCGCTGGAATCGCGGGGCGGGGCCCCTCGTGCAGGTTGTGCTGGTCCCTTACCCGTGCCGGGGGCGGTCAGTCGGCGGTGAGGCCCTCTATGAGGGTCAGATAGTGGCCGTTGTAGGCGGTGAGGAGTTCGCGGGCGGCCTTGGTGTCGCGCCGGTAGAGGGCGTCGGCGACCTCGGGGTGTTCGGACCACAGGCTGCCGCGCAGATCGGTGAGCCGGCGCAGGTGCTGGACCGTGCACACCCAGGTCTGCACCCGCAGCCGGTGCAGGAAGTCGGCGAGATAGGGGTTGCCGAACAGGACACTCAGCTCGCGCCAGAAGCGCAGGTCGTAGCCGATCAGTACGGTCAGGTCGCCCGCGGCGGCGGCCCGCTGGGCCTCCTCGCCGCGCCGCCGTACGCCCGCCACGGCCGCGGCGGTACGGGGTTCGTCCAGCTCCTGGAGGATGCGGTGGCCGGCGTCGAGTGACTGGAACATGCCGTCCGTGACCAGGTTGCGGGCCTCGATCATGCCGCGGAAGTCGCCGAGGGAGTACTCGTGCACATGGAAGCCGCGGTGCTGGTCGGCCTCCAGGAGCCCCTGCGCGGACAGATCGACCAGGGCCTCGCGGACCGGGGTCGCGGAGACGCCGTACTGCTCGGCGATCTCCTTGACGGTGAACTCCTGCCCGGGCTGGAGCCGCCCGGCGAGCACCTCGTCGCGCAGCGCGTCCGCGATCTGCTGCCGGAGCGTACTGCGCGTGACGGTACCGCTGCCGCTGCTGCCGGGCATCGTCGGGGCGCCTCCCTCGCGCGTGTGCAGATGGCGTGCTCGTACATATGTCTACGAGCACGCCACCTTACGCGTTCGAAGGACCGGGATGTTTACTCCGTGTGCTCGTCCGCCACGGAGAGCGCCGTGTCCAGCGCCGCCAGCCCTTCCTTCAGTTCCGCCTCGCTGACATTGCACGGCGGCACGACGTGCGTCCGGTTCATGTTGAGGAACGGCCAGATGCCCTGCTTCTTCGCCGCGGCCCCGAACGCGGCCATCGGGGCGTTCGCCTCACCGGCGGCGTTGTAGGGCACCAGCGGCTCGCGGGTCTCCTTGTTCTTCACGAGCTCGAGCGCCCAGAACATGCCGACGCCCCGCACCTCTCCGACGCTCGGGTGCCGCTCGGCGAGTTCCCGCAGCGCCGGTTCCAGGACGGCCGTACCGAGGTGCCTGGCGTTGTCGACGACCCCTTCCTCCGCCATGACGTTGATGGTCGCGACGGCGGCGGCGCAGGCGAGGGGGTGCCCGGAGTAGGTGAGGCCGCCGGGGTACGGCCGCTTCCCGAAGGTCTCGGCGATGGCGCCGGAGATGGCGACCCCGCCGAGCGGCACGTAACCGCTGTTGACGCCCTTGGCGAAGGTCATCAGGTCGGGTGTGACGTCGAACAGGTCGGCGGCGAACCACTCGCCGGTGCGCCCGAACCCGGCCATGACCTCGTCCAGGACGAAGACGATCCCGTACTTGTCGCAGATCTCCCGGACACCGGCGAGGTAGCCGGGCGGCGGGACCATGATCCCGGCGGTGCCGGGGATGGTCTCCAGGATGATCGCGGCGACCGTGGCAGGACCCTCGAAGGCGATGGTCGTCTCCAGGTGCTCCAGCGCCCGCGCGGTCTCCTGCTCCTGCGTCTCGGCGTAGAAGCGGGACCGGTACAGGAAGGGCGCCCAGAAGTGCACGACCCCGGCGGAGGCGCTGTCGGAGGCCCAGCGCCGCGGGTCACCGGTGATGTTGACGGCCTGCTGCGTACCCCCGTGGTACGAGCGGTAGGCGGCGAGCACCTTGGCCCGCCCGGTGTGCAGCCGGGCCATGCGTACCGCGTGCTCCACCGCGTCCGCGCCGCCGTTGGTGAAGAAGATCTTGTCCAGGTCCCCGGGCGTCCGCTCGGCGATCAGCCGGGCCGCCTCCGACCGCGCCTCGATGGCGAAGGCGGGCGCGAAGGTCGTCATCTTCGCCGCCTGCTCCTGTATCGCGGCGACCACCTTCGGGTGCTGGTACCCGATGTTGGTGTAGACGAGCCCGCTGGTGAAGTCGAGGTAGCGGTTCCCGTCGTAGTCCCAGAAGTACGAGCCCTCCGCGCCGGCGACGGCGAGCGGGTCGATGAGCTCCTGCGCGGACCAGGAGTGGAACACATGAGCACGGTCCGCGGCCTTCACGGCGGCGCCGACCTCGGGGTGTGGCTGAGGGGTCATGTGAGTGAGCGTAAATGTCCGCGATGCGGAAGCGGTATCGGCGTCCTGTCTGTGGACGGGGGCTTTCCACGACAGGTTGTCCAGGTGTCCGTCATTGACAACATGCTGTCGAAATGACAGCATGTTGTCATGAATGCCAACCCTGTGCATCTCGCCGTGTACGACACCTACGCCGACTGGGAGACGGGACACGCCACGGCCTACCTGGCCCGCGCCGGGTACGGGATCCGGACGGTCGGCCCGTCGCGCGAGCCGGTGAACTCCCTCGGGGGCCTGCGGGTGCAGCCCGCCTGCGCCCTGGACGAGCTACGCCCCTCCGACAGCTCCCTGCTGATCCTCCCGGGCGCCGACCTCTGGGACAGCTCCGACGACCTCGCCCCCTTCGCCCGCAAGGCGCGGGAGTTCCTCGACGCCGGGGTGCCCGTCGCCGCGATCTGCGGGGCCACCGCGGGGCTCGCGCGCGAAGGGCTGCTCGACGACCGGGCGCACACCAGCGCCGTGTCCTTCTATCTGGCGGCCACGGGATACGGCGGCGGCGAACGGTACGTCGACGCGGACGCCGTGACCGACCGCGGGCTGATCACCGCCGGACCCACCGAGCCCGTCGCCTTCGCCCGGGAGATCTTCCGGCTGCTCAAGGTGTACGAGGGCGAGGTGCTGGACGCCTGGTACCGGCTGTTCCACGACTCCGACCCGCAGGCGTACGCCGTGCTGCAGAAAGCGACCGCGCGGTGAGCCGGGAGCGACAGGACCTGCTCAGCCGCAGCGCGCTCGGGGTGTTCCGGCTCAACGGCCAGTTCCTCGCGGTGGCCGAGGAGCTGGCGGACCCCGCCGGACTCACCGCCGCCTGGTGGCAGGTGCTCGGCGCGGTGCTCCGGCAGCCGCTTCCGGTCGCCGGGATCGCCCGGGAGATGGGCATCACGCGGCAGAGCGTGCAGCGGATCGCCGACCTGCTGGTCGAGCGGGGGCTGGCCGAGTACCGGCCCAACCCCGCCCACCGGCGCGCCAAGCTCCTCGCGCCGACCGAGGAGGGGCTGACCGCCATGCGGCGGATCGACCCGGGGCACGCGGCCTTCGCCGACCGGCTCGCCGAGGCCCTCGGGGAAGCCGAACTCGCCGAAGCCGTAGGGGTGCTGGAGCGGCTGTCCAAGGTGCTCGACCAGATCTCGACGGACGGCCGACGGACGTAGACACTGGACTTCTGTCGTACGGGTGCGCGGGCGCGCGGTCTCGGGGGAGGGCCTGCGATGGAGGAACACGGCTCCGCCGGCCCGGCGGACGGTGAGGCACGGGGCCACGCCCGGGAGCGCCCCGCGCCCGGCGCCTATATGACGCCGTACCGGTGGGAGTCCGATCCGGAGACGGGGAACCGCAGCCGAGCCGTCACGCTGGCGCTCCTCGCGGTCGCGCTCGTGGTGGCGTTGGGCGCCGGCGGTACGGTCTACGCCGTCCTCGACGAGGAGGGCCCCGGCGCGGCACCGCCGGCCCCTTCGGCCTCGCCCTGAAAGCTGCGGGAGTTGCGAGGGCACCCACAGTGCAGTGGCTGAGCGCGGAGAACTTCGTGGCGGTGGGCGCCGCCCTCCTGGGCGGTGACCAGCGCCGGGCGCCCTCGGTTACAGCGAACTCACCCTGGCCACCGGCCACCGGGGCGTACGCCGGGAACCGCTGGACGGTACTGGCCGCCGGCTTCCTCGCCTACCTCGACGAGGGCACGAGCCAGGACGTGATCCGGGAGCAGGGGCATCTGCCGTGCGGACGCGGGGCGGGGCCGTGCGGCTGACGGCTCCCCGCGAGGGCCGTCCCGACACGGCTCACCGGGGCTCCGGCGGTCGCTGCCGGGGCATGTTCGGGCGGGCCGACGGCCCCGGGGGCAGCGGAAAGCGGCCCTGAGCGCCCCCGGAGTCCTGACGTCCGCCGGACGTCACCGCCCCCTGGATGCCCATCGGCGCGGACCCGTTGCGGAACTCCACGATCCAGTCGGCCGTCTCCACCCGGATCAACTCCGACACGTCCTCCGAGAAGCGGCGCAGGACGCCCAGGCAGCGCTCGGTGGCCTCGGCGGCCGTGCCCTCCGTGGGGCCGAGCACCTCACGGACGCTCTCCGAGGCCCAGTCGAACTGGAGGGCCTGGAGGCGGCGCTGCACGGCCTGTGCGGTGGCCACGTCCCTTATCCAGCCGGAGGTCACACCGAAGAAGCGGTCGACGGCCACGCAGGCCACCGCGAGGAGGAGGGCGAGATAGCCCCAGGGCGCGATCCCGGCCCCCACCACTCCCGTCAGCCCCAGCAGCGGCAGCACGGACCCGGTCACCGCCCCCATCGCGGCCCCGCCCCGCAGGGCCCGCGCACAGCGTCGTTTCCCCACCCGGTCCGCGAGATACCAGGACGCCGCCTCCAGCGCCCCGTGCTCCACCCACCGGTACAGCTCGTCCAGCCGTTCGGCGGGCTCGCCCCAGTCGCCGAGCGGAAACGTCCGCCCGGCCAGATCGGCCCGTCCGTCCTGAGGCGGGCCCTCGGGCTGCATCTCCGGCTGACCCACCCGGCGCTCCCTACTGATCGGTCACCCTGCGTGACGCCTGATGCTGATGTGCCGGACCCTTCCTACCGCCCAATGGGTGGCGAAGGGGGTGCTTTGGTCGCTTTTCCGCTCGGAAGAGGGTCTTGATCAGGTATAGGAATCCAGGCCGACTCACTCGAAAGAGTGCTGGGGCGACGCCCGTCCCGACCACGTAGGCTCGTGCCAGGGAGGAAAAACCTCGCCCACACAGCCGTATCGACACAGGAGCTGATCGTGATCCCCGGTGGTGGCCAGCCCAACATGCAGCAGCTGCTCCAGCAGGCCCAGAAGATGCAGCAGGACCTGGCGAACGCGCAGGAGGAACTGGCCGGGACCGAGGTCGACGGCCAGGCGGGCGGCGGTCTGGTGAAGGCGACCGTCACCGGCGCCGGAGAACTGCGCGCGCTGAAGATCGACCCGAAGGCGGTGGACCCGGAGGACACCGAGACCCTCGCCGACCTGATCGTGGCGGCCGTGCAGGCGGCGAACGAGAACGCCCAGACCCTCCAGCAGCAGAAGCTCGGCCCGCTCGCCCAGGGCCTCGGCGGCGGCAGCGGCATCCCGGGTCTGCCCTTCTAGGGGGCCCGTCTTCCGGAGTCGGGTGTCGGCCAACTAGCGTACGTATCGCAAGGAACCCAGGAAGGACGGCAGTCCGTTGTACGAAGGCGTGGTCCAGGACCTCATCGACGAACTGGGGCGGCTGCCCGGCGTCGGTCCCAAGAGCGCCCAGCGGATCGCCTTCCACATCCTCCAGGCGGAGCCGACGGACGTCCGTCGGCTCGCGCAGTGCCTGATGGAGGTCAAGGCGAAGGTCCGCTTCTGCGCGACCTGCGGCAATGTCGCGCAGGAAGAGCTGTGCAACATCTGCCGTGATCCCCGCCGCGACCTCTCCGTCATCTGTGTGGTGGAGGAGCCGAAGGACGTGGTCGCGATCGAGCGCACCCGGGAGTTCCGTGGCAAGTACCACGTCCTGGGCGGCGCGATCAGCCCCATCGAGGGTGTAGGACCCGATGATCTGCGCATACGAGAACTGTTGGCCCGGCTGGCCGACGGCACGGTCACGGAGCTGATCCTCGCCACCGACCCGAACCTGGAGGGCGAGGCCACAGCGACGTACCTCGCCCGCATGATCAAGCCCATGGGCCTCAAGGTCACCCGCCTGGCCAGCGGCCTCCCGGTGGGTGGCGACCTGGAATACGCGGACGAGGTGACCCTCGGCCGCGCCTTCGAGGGGAGACGACTCCTAGATGTCTGACGCCACACTGCACGCTGCCCAGGACCCCGACGACTTCGCGGTCCAGATCGCCGACCAGGTCGAGAGCTTCCTGGTGGCCGTCATGGAGGTGGCGAAGGGCGACGAACCCGACTCGGCCGTCCCCTTCCTCCTTTTGGAGGTCTCCCAGATCCTGCTGGCCGGCGGCCGCCTGGGCGCCCACGAGGACATCGTCCCCGACGAGCGCTACGAGCCCGACACGGGCCCGGACGCCGACGTGGACGACATCCGCGAGAACCTGGCCCGGCTGCTGGACCCGATCGACGTCTACTCCGAGGTCTTCGACCCCTACGAGCCCCGCAAGGCCCCGGTTCCGGCCCGTATCTCCGACGACCTGACCGACGTCATCGCCGACCTGCGCCACGGCATGGCCCACTACCGCGCGGGCCGTACCTCGGAGGCCCTGTGGTGGTGGCAGTTCTCCTACTTCTCCAACTGGGGCTCCACGGCCTCCGCGACCCTGCGGGCCCTGCAGTCGGTGGTGGCGCACGTGCGCCTGAACCAGCCGCTGGAGGAACTGGACGGCCTCGACACCGACCAGGCGGTGGGCGACGAGACGCTGGAGTTCGAGGCGGGCAAGGTGATGGTGGAGGAGATCGCGGCTCCACTGGGCCTGCGATCCCCCAAGTAGCGGCTATGTGACGCGGGTCATACGAGAAGACTTCTGGAACGGCGTAATGCGCGGGCACCTGGGGTGGTCTGACTGCACAACGGCCACACCCGGCCCGTGCCCCCCGCCGACTTGGAGCCCCGCATGCATGTCACCCTCCAGCAGCCGACAGGCGCCCGCCTGATCACGGCCGCGAACCAGGAGCTCGCGATCCCCGCGACCCTGCGCTACACCTCCGCCGACCCGCTGGCCGTGCACATCGACTTCCCGCCGCACGTCACGGTCGACGGCGAGGTCACGACGTGGACGTTCGCCCGCGTCCTGCTGAAGGAGGGGCTGCGCGTACCGGCCGGCATCGGCAACGTCCGGGTCCGCCCGGCCGGTCCCGCCCACACGTACGTGGAGTTCCGCGCGTCGCAGGGAGTGGCCGTCCTCCGGTTCACCTCCGCGGACCTGACCCGCTTCCTGGCCCGCACGTACACGGTCGTCGCCGCGGGCGAGGAGACGGTGGGGGCTGAACTGGACCACGGGATGGTGGCGTTGTTCGGGGGGGCGGGTGTGATGCGCGTCGGCACCCGGGGTCCGCTGTCCGCCCCGCACGCGTACGTCCTCGGCCACCGGTTGCGCGAGGTCCGCGAGGAACAGGGCCTGACGCGGGGGCAGGTGGCCGTGACGGCCGACTTCTTCCCCGCGTGGGTCACCCAGATAGAGGGCGGCGAGATCCACGACCTGCAGACCATGCGCGAGTACGCCCGCGCGCTGGGGGCGCGGATCAGGGGGACGTGGGCCGCGCGGGTACGGCGTTCGTGACCACGCCGAGCAGGAGCTGGGCGTCGACATACGGGGCGGTCGGCGTCGGCTCGCTGTACCAGCGCAGCGGCCAGGTGTTGCCGTCCAGCGCGGGAATCCCGATGTACGTGACGGCGCGTGAGCCCCGCTCGCCGAAGCGCTGCACGCCGAGTGGCCAGCGGTGCCCGCGCACTTCGCCGGGCGCCAGCAGGAAGTACATCCACCGGTACCCGGTCACCTCGCACACGACGGGTCCCGCGTCCCCGTCGGCCGCCTCGCTGGAGTTCATCAATGGGAAGGTGCAGGTCAAGCCCGTGCCGGACGGCAACCACAGCGAGATCTACATGTGGCTTCTGGAACGGTGCATGCAGTCGCGCCAGGACCTGCGGCTTCATCCGGAGCGAGGACTCAAGACCGAGGCCTACCGCAGGGGGCGCGCTCGGGTGGACGCAGTACTGGTGCCCAAGGGCAGCCTCAAGGGGCACGGCGAGTGGTCGGAAGCCGATGGCGTGCTGATGGTCGAGATCACCTCGCACGACTCCGACACCAACCGGGGTGACCGAGTCGAGAAGCCCGACGGCTACGCCGCCGCCGGCATCCCCGTCTACCTCCTCATCGACCGCGACGACTGCTCGGTAGTCGTCTTCAACCAGCCCAGGGACGGTCGGTACCGGCACGAGGAGAAGCTGCCGTTCGGCGCCACCGTCAGGCTCCCCGAGCCGGTTGGCTTCGCCCTCGACAGCGAGCCGCTGAAGGAGTTCGTGGGCTGATCAGAGGCCCCAAAGGCCTTTGCCGACGGCTGCGACCCCGCCCATCAGGGCGAGCGACAGCACCAGCAGGCGGGCTCGCTTCTCCGGTGTCCGGGAGGCGAGGCCCCTGCCTATCAGGCCGCCCGCCACCATCGCCGCACATACCAGGGCCCACTGCGTCCCGGTCAGCCCCGGCACCCCGTTCGACGCCACCGAGAAGGCGTTCACGATCACGCCGTAGAACATCGCGTTCGGCACGAACTCCCGTACCGTCCAGCCCGCGTTGACGGCGTAGAGAGAGAACGGCGGGCCGCCCACCCCCGCCGCGGAGTTCATGAAACCGCCCGCCGCGCCCGCGAACACGGCTCCCCGGGTGCCTTGCAGTGCCGCCGCCCGCGCGCCCCGCATGACCAGCAGGACCGCCACCGTGACCAGGCCGCCCGTCATCAACAGCAGCCAGGGTGCGGGGAGCCGGTGGGTCATCCAGGTGCCCGCCGGGACCGTGCAGGCGGCTGCCAGGCAGAAGGGGAGCATCGCCCGGGGGCGGATCAGGCGCCGGCCGCCGGCCAGGCCGACCAGGCAGATCACCCCGGCCGCGCAGTTGGCGAGGACCACCCCTTGCGTCGGGCCGAGGAGAAGCACCAGCGCGGGCACGGCGACCAGGGCGAACCCCATCCCCGTGAGCCACTGCACGGAGGAGCCGAGCAGCACGATTCCCGCCAGAAGCACGTCTCCCGCCATGGTCATGGTGTACCCCACTACACCGCCGGTTCGGGAGAGCACCCCCTCGTGACCGTCCCCCGCAGACGGGATCGTCGATCTCGAAAGCGAAGCCCCCTGCCGAAGGAATCGACATGAAGTCCCTCCTCTCCGCCCCGCCCGTCCTCTGGTTCCTCTTCCTCTTCAACCTCGTCGTCGCCGTGGCCGCGCCGTTCGTCGTGGACGGAGCGCAGGGTGTGATGACCGCCGTCGGGATGGGCGTGGTGTCCTTGGGAGCCGGGGTCGGGCTGCTGCGCGGACAGCGACCGGGTCATCGCACGGCGTGAATTGGGCGTCGGCTGGCCGTGCCCTGTACCTGGGCTGCACGGGCCCTAACCAGCGTGAAGAGAGGCTGGAGTCACTTCACAGCACCACCTCTCACCGCACTGGAGACAGCGATGACCCGTCGTTCCATAACCAAGCGCGCCGCCCTCGTCACCGCCACCGCACTGGTGGCCGTCGGCACCGTGGGGACGGTCGCGGCCACCGCCGGTCCGGAGCACGCGAAGAAGCCCTCCAAGAAGCAGATCGCGCACCTCTTCGACACCTGGAACGCCACCCTGCAGACGGGTGACGCCGACAAGGTCGCGGACCTGTACGCGAAGGACGCGGTCCTGCTGCCCACCGTCTCCAACAAGGTCCGCACCAACCACGCGGAGATCGTCGACTACTTCGAGCACTTCCTGCAGAACAAGCCGGTCGGCAAGAAGGTCTGGACGATCGTCAACGTCCTCGACGCCGACTCCGCGATCGACACCGGCGTCTACGAGTTCACGCTCACCGACCCGAAGAGCGGCGCCCAGCGCGTCGTCGAGGCCCGGTACACGTACGAGTACGAGAAGCGGAACGGCACGTGGAAGATCGTCAACCACCACTCCTCGGCGATGCCCGAAGGCTGATCTCCACCTTCAGCCCACCCCCCGGCGCGTCCGCCAGCGTCACGGTTCCGCCGTCGTCGGTCACCAGCTGCTTGACGACGGCGAGGCCGAGACCTGAACCGGAGCGTCCGGTGAGGCCCTGACCGCGCCAGAAGCGGTCGAAGGCGCGGGACTTGTCGGCATCGGGCATGCCAGGTCCCTCGTCGAGGACGGACAGCACCACGGTGTCCGCCCGGGACTCGACCTCGACGGTGATCCGCCCGCCGTCCGGCGAGACCTCCAGGGCGTTCGAGAGCACGTTGTCCAGCACCTGGTCCAGGTGACCGGGGCTGGCCAGCACAGACGGCCGGTCGTCGACAACACTCCCCCTGAGCGCGATGGTGACTCCGCGCTCGTCGGCGGCCGGCCTCCACACCGTCAGCCGCTCGTCCACGATCTCCCTGAGCGGCAGCGGCTCCGCGGCCGTCACCTTCGCCTCGGCACGGGCGAGGACGAGAAGGCCGTTGACCAGGCGGCTCATGCGGACCACTTCCGCCGTCGCCTGCTCCACGTCCTCCCGTACGGACTCGTCGTCCACCCCGTCCGCGATGTTGTCCAACGACAGGCGCAACGCGGTGAGCGGGGTGCGGAGTTGGTGCGAGGCGTCCGCCACGAAGATGCGCTGCGAGGCCACCAGCGTGTCCAGACGTTCCGCGCCCTGGTTCAGGGTGCGGGCGAGCGTCTGCGTCTCCGGCGGGCCCGTCACCGGGGAACGCGCGGTCAGGTCGCCGTCGCTGAACTTGCTGGCCATGGAGTTGAGTTCGCGCAGCGGCGCGGTGATCCGGCGGGCGGCGAACGCGCCGATAGCGGCGGCCGCGCCCAGGACGAGCACCGCGAGTCCGGCCCGGAAGCCCCAGATCTGCCAGAGCCGTGTGGTCATGTCGGAGGTCGAGTACACGATCCGTACGGCCGCGTGCCCCTTCGCGGGGACGGTGACGGTCAGGTGCTTGCCCCAGACGAAGTCCGAACCCCAGTCCGTCGTGGCCTCGTTCTTCTGCACGGCCCGGGTCAGCGCCGCGTCCGCGTCGGGCTCCTGGAGCTTCGGGTCGCAGTCGGCGGTGGGGGTCGCCTGGACGTCGCCGTACGCCGTGGCCACCTCGGTCAGGGCCTCGCACGAGGTACTGGTGCCGTTGCTCAGCAGCAGCGCCATGGTGTTCGCCTCACGCAGGACCGACTGCCGGGTGTCGTCCCGCAGTTGTTTGGTCAGTGTGAAGGCGACCGGGACGGTGAACAGGAAGATGGCCACCGCCACCAGCAGGATGTAGCTGCGGATGAGCTGCCGGTTCATGAAGCGCCGTCGTCCCCGGCGATCTCCAGCCGGAAGCCCACGCCCCGGACCGCCTCGATGACGATCGCCCCGGCGAGCTTGCGCCGCAGCGCCGCCACGTGCACGTCCAGCGTCTTGGTCGGCCCGAACCAGTTCGCGTCCCAGACCGCTTCCATGATCTGCTCGCGGGACATCAGCGCGCCCGGCTCCTCGGTGAGGAAGGCCAGCAGGTCGTACTCCTTGGGCGCGAGGGGCACCTCCTCGCCGTCGAGGCGGACCCGGGCGGCCTTGCGGTCGACGGTCAGGCGGGAGCCGTAGGTGTCGGGGCCCGCCGCGGCGACTCCGGTACGGGGCTGCGCGCGCCGCATCACGGCCCGTATCCGCGCGATGACCTCCCGGACCCCGAACGGCTTGGAGACGTAGTCGTCGGCGCCGAGCTCCAGGCCGACCACCCGGTCCGTCTCGTCGCTGCGCGCGCTGATCACGATGATCGGCACGTCACCGCGTTCGCGCAGCGCCCTGCACACGTCGAGGCCGTCGGTGTCGGGCAGACCGAGATCGAGGAGGACGACGTCGTAGGGGCCCTGGTGGCCGAGCGCGGCCCCGCCGGTGGAGACCCACTCGACCTCGAACCCGTACCGGACCAGGCCCCGTCGCAGGGACTGGGCGACCGGCTCATCGTCTTCCACCAGGAGTACGCGCACAGCCGCACCCTAATCCTTGAAACTTAATTCACACTCGTCACACAGGTCCCACTGGGCCATGTGACGCGGTGCACTTTTCCCGAGGTCCGCAGATGGGCATGCGCTGACCTGGGCGTCCGAATCTCACGATGCGATACCGCAGAGGGGGAAACCGGGCGCTCGTTAAACTGAGCCGACACACACGGACTGAGCGAGGAGCGCACGTGGGCCTTGTCGTGCAGAAGTACGGAGGCTCCTCCGTAGCCGATGCCGAGGGCATCAAGCGCGTCGCCAAGCGAATCGTCGAAGCGAAGAAGAACGGCCATCAGGTCGTCGTCGTCGTTTCCGCGATGGGCGACACGACGGACGAGCTGATCGATCTCGCCGAGCAGGTATCTCCCATGCCTGCCGGGCGTGAGTTCGACATGCTGCTGACCGCCGGAGAGCGGATCTCCATGGCGCTGCTGGCCATGGCGATCAAAAACCTGGGCCACGAGGCCCAGTCGTTCACCGGCAGCCAGGCCGGCGTCATCACCGACTCGGTCCACAACAAAGCCCGGATCATCGACGTCACGCCGGGCCGTATCCGTACGGCTCTCGACGAGGGCAACATCGCCATCGTCGCCGGCTTCCAGGGCGTCAGCCAGGACAAGAAGGACATCACCACCCTCGGCCGCGGCGGCTCCGACACCACCGCCGTCGCGCTCGCCGCGGCGCTCGACGCCGAGGTGTGCGAGATCTACACCGACGTCGACGGCGTGTTCACCGCCGACCCGCGCGTGGTGAAGAAGGCGAAGAAGATCGACTGGATCTCCTTCGAGGACATGCTGGAGCTCGCCGCCTCCGGCTCGAAGGTGCTGCTCCACCGCTGTGTGGAGTACGCCCGTCGCTACAACATCCCGATCCACGTCCGGTCGTCCTTCAGCGGACTGCAGGGCACATGGGTCAGCAGTGAGCCGATCGAGCAAGGGGACAAGAAGGTGGAGCAGGCCATCATCTCCGGTGTCGCGCACGACACCTCCGAGGCCAAGATCACGGTCGTCGGTGTGCCGGACAAGCCGGGTGAGGCCGCGGTCATCTTCCGCACGATCGCGGACGCCGAGATCAACATCGACATGATCGTGCAGAACGTCTCCGCCGCCTCCACCGGGCTGACGGACATCTCCTTCACGCTCCCCAAGGCCGAGGGCCGCAAGGCCATCGACGCCCTGGAGAAGAACAAGTCCGGCATCGGCTTCGACTCGCTGCGCTACGACGACCAGATCGGCAAGATCTCGCTCGTGGGCGCGGGCATGAAGACCAACCCGGGTGTCACGGCCGACTTCTTCACCGCCCTGTCCGACGCCGGCGTGAACATCGAGCTGATCTCGACCTCCGAGATCCGCATCTCGGTCGTCACCCGTGCCGACGACGTGACCGAAGCCGTGCGTGCCGTGCACAGCGCCTTCGGGCTCGACTCCGACAGCGACGAGGCCGTCGTCTACGGGGGCACCGGCCGATGACCGTACGTCCGACGCTCGCGGTCGTGGGGGCGACCGGGGCCGTCGGCACGGTCATGCTCCAGATCCTGTCCCAGCACGCGGACATCTGGGGCGAGATCCGACTGATCGCCTCCCCGCGCTCGGCCGGCCGCAAGCTGGCCGTGCGTGGGGAGCAGGTCGAGGTCGTGACCCTGTCGGAGGAGGCCTTCGACGGGGTCGACGTCGCCATGTTCGACGTACCCGACGAGGTGGCCGCGCAGTGGGCGCCGGTCGCCGCCGCGCGCGGTGCCGTCGTCGTGGACAACTCCGGTGCCTTCCGGATGGACCCGGACGTGCCCCTCGTCGTGCCCGAGGTCAACGCGCACGCGGCCCGGATGCGGCCGCGTGGGATCATCGCCAACCCCAACTGCACGACCCTGTCCATGATCGTGGCCCTGGGCGCTCTGCACGCCGAGTTCGGGCTGCGCGAGCTGGTGGTGTCCTCGTACCAGGCGGTGAGCGGCGCCGGCCGGGCCGGCGTCGAGACCCTGCGCCAGCAGCTGTCCCTGGTCGCGGGCACCGAGCTCGGCACGCACCCCGGCGACGTACGGCGGGCCGTCGGCGACAACACCGGGCCCTTCCCGGAGCCGGTCGCCCTCAACGTCGTACCGTGGGCCGGTTCGCTGCGCGAGGACGGGTGGTCCTCGGAGGAGATGAAGGTGCGGGACGAGTCCCGCAAGATCCTGGGCCTGCCCGCGCTGCCGGTCGCCGTGACCTGCGTACGGGTCCCGGTGGTCACCGTGCACTCCCTCACCGTCCACGCCCGCTTCGAGGGCGAGGTCACCGTCCGCAAGGCGCGCGAGATCATCGCGACCGCCCCCGGGGTCGTCCTCTTCGACGATCCGGCGGCGGGGGAGTTCCCCACCCCCGCCGACGTCGTCGGCACCGATCCCACCTGGGTCGGGCGGGTACGGCGGGCCCTCGACGACCCGACCGCGCTGGAGCTCTTCGTGTGCGGGGACAACCTGCGCAAGGGTGCCGCGCTCAACACCGCGCAGATCGCGGAGCTGGTGGCGGCCGAGTTCGTGTGACGCTCGCCCCGCGGCCGATCTGTCGTACGCAGTTGTGCCTACGGGAAAAGCCATGGCCATGACCTGAACGCTTTGTAAGATCTGTGGGCGACATGTGGTGCGACCAATAGTCCGTACCACTTGATCCCGGCGCCCGGGCGTCCGAAGATTTTCCTCCCCGCTCTCCGCAACCGTGCGAAGGGCGGGGAGCGTCTTTGCGAACGCCCTTTCAGGGGGCGCGGGGATGTATGCGGGGCGTGGGGACGCCTCGGTCTATTGACACAGGGGAAGAGCGGGTAGGGCATGAGCGCGTTCGACGCACGGTCAGTTGTGCTGCCTGAGAGAAGATGGACGGCCGCGTACAACCCTCACCGGGGTGAGCGTGTCCAACTGTCGTGGCTCAGGTACTCGACTTCCCTGCCGCGCCGAGCGGCGCGGCTGTCCTCCGGCCCCGCAGGCCAGGGGCGCCCGGTGGCATGCCGGTGATCGCCCCCATGCCCGCAGCGCGGCCCGCCCGCATACCCAGTCAGCGTGACGGCGCCGAGGACGTGACGGCAGCCGGTACCACCGTCGATCACCTCACCGAGACCTACCGGGCGCACTACCGCTCCCTGCTCGGTCTCGCCGCCCTCCTGCTCGACGACACCGCCTCCTGCGAGGACGTCGTCCAAGAGGCCTTCATCCGCGTCCACTCGGCGCGCAAACGCGTCCGCGACCCGGAGAAGACCCTCGCCTACCTGCGCCAGACGGTCGTCAACCTCTCTCGCTCGGCCCTGCGCCGGCGCATCCTCGGACTCAAGCTGCTGTCCAAGCCGATGCCCGACATGGCGAGCGCCGAGGAGGGGGCCTACGACCTGCTGGAGCGCGACTCCCTGATCAAGGCGATGAAGGGCCTGCAGCGCCGCCAGCGCGAGGTCCTGGTCCTGCGCTACTTCTCGGACATGACCGAGGCCCAGGTCGCCGATACCCTCGGCATCTCGCTGGGCTCCGTGAAGGCGTACGGCTCCCGGGGGATCGCGGCCCTGCGGGTCGCCATGGAGGAACCGGTATGAGTGACTCCGGGGACTCAGAGGAACGGCGCCATGAACCGTACGAGTGGCATGAGCCGACTTGGGTCGGCAAGCAAGATCCGAAGCAATCGCACGCTGGGAACGGAACTGTGAACCACGGCCCCGACGATCTGAGCTCCACCGGGGAGTTCGACTCGGACGAGCTGGCACTGCGACGGATGCTGCGTCAGGCGGTCCAGGAGATGGAGCCGCGCGACGGCACCCTGGACCATCTGCGCAAGGCGGTCCCCGCCCGGCGGGCGCGCAAGCGGCAGGCCGTCGTCGGCATGGCGGCCGCGGCCCTCTTCTTCGGCACCGCGATCCCCGCCGTCGTCCACGTCTCCTCCACCGGCACCAGTGCCAACACCTCCAACGCTGGGCACACCTCCCAGATGCAGGGCGGCGCGGGCCAGGGCAAACAGGAGAACGGCGGCGAGTCCACCTCCGGCGGCTCTTCGGGCAGGACCGAGGACAAGGGCAAGGGCGAGTCGAAGGGCGAGGACAAGGGCAAGAACACGGGCGCGAGCACCGGCGCGAGCAGCGGCACCGACCCCTCCGCGACGACCTCCGCGAGCACCCCGGTCTGTACGGCCGCACAGCTCGGCACTCCCACGGCGAGCACCGCGGTGCCGGACGCCTCCGGGACGGTCTACGGCACGTTCCACGTCACCAACAGCTCCACCGCCGCCTGCACGGTCACCGGGCCCGGTGCCGTGAGCGCGAGCGCGCAGGGCGCCGCCGACAGCAGCAAGATCGGCGCGGTCCGGCACGTGTCCGGGGACGCGGCCTCCGCAGGGCTGCCCGACCCCTCCCAGGAGGTCTCTCAGCTGCTGCTCCAGCCGGGCTCCTCCTACGACGTGAAGTTCGCCTGGGTGCCGTCCGAGACCTGTCCCACCACGGAACCCTCGACCGACCCCAGCCCCGACCCCACGACCTCCCCGGACGCCTCCGCCGGCGGCGAGGGCACCTCCACCGGCGGCGACACCGGCACCTCCACCCAGCTCCTCACGGACGGCGGCACGGCCGACGGCAGCGTCCTGGTGACGAACACGGCGCAGGCCGGACCGTCGGTGTCGACGACGGTGTCCAATGCGTGCGCGGGGGTCGTGTACTGGACGGGCGTGCTCACGTCGTCGTGACGCACCGCTGGAGCGGGTTCAGGCGGTCGCCTGCTCCTGGGGCTGCCGGTCCCGCTCCTGCTGTTCGTCGTCCGGGTCCGGGAGGATCCCCAGCTCCGCGTCCCGGATGAACTCCACCTCGCGGCGCACCAGCCGGAACCACATGAAGACCACGAACCCAGCGAAGACGAACCACTCGCCGGTGTAGCCGAGGTTCTGGAACGCCTTCAGGTCCAGCCCGCTGTCGGCGGGCGCGGTCGCCGGTACCGCCTTCATCCCGGCGTCACCGGTGTTGAGGGTCACCCACGCGTCGTACACGTCGTACGGCACGATGTTGATCAGCGAGGCCGCGCTGATCGCCGCGGTCTGCCCGGCCGGAAGCCCGCCCCGCGTACTGACGCCGTTGTCCCCGGGGGTCTCCGACGCCTGCAGCGCACCGGTGACGGTGACCTCGCCCTTCGGCGCTGCCGGGACCTTCGCCGGGTCCGGGGTGCCCGGCAGCCAGCCCCGGACCACGGGCAGGGCCTTGCCGCCGTCGGTGCGCAGCAGCGCCAGGACGTAGTAGCCGTCGCGGTCGTCGAGTTGCCGGTCGGGGACGAGCAGCTGCTTGTCGTACCGGCCGGTCGCGGTGACCTGCTTGCCGGAGGTCGCCTTGTCCACCGGCAGCAGCTCGGCCAGCGGCCGCGCGGCCTCCCGCTCGTCGGTGACGACCGACTGCTTCGCGTCCCGGCTCTCCGCCATCCGGTCCTCGAACCGGCTCAGCTGCCACGACCCCATGAAGACGCAGAACGGGATGGCGAGCAGCACGAAGACGTTGATGCCGAACCAGCGGGGCGTCAGCAGAAACCGGTACACACTCCCACGGTACGGGGCCGCCCGGGGCCGCCGGGGCGCGGGGTCAGTACCGCTCGGTGAGGTGGTCCCGGCCCGCCGGGGGCTCGTACGGCTCCGGCCAGAAGTCCGTGACGGTGGATATCCGGCCGCTGTCGTCCCCGGTGAAGAACGAGATGGCGTGCATCTCCTCCAGACCCACCGTGAAGTGGGCCCAGGTGACGACCTGGCCCGGCTCGGCGACGATCCGCTCGATGCGCAGGTGCCAGTCGCCCGGGTACTCACGGTTGAACTCGACGTACCGCTCCCGTCCGCTGATGCGCTCGCGGGTCTGCGGCAGGGTGTAGACGACGTCCTCGGCCAGGGTGTCCGCGAACGCCGTCCAGTCGCGGGCCTCGGCGAGGGCCCAGAAACGCTCCACGGTCTTGCGCAGATCGGTCATGGGGACGAGTGTGCACCCCGCCACTGACAACGGGCCCGGCCGGCCTTTTCGACCAGCTCGGAAGGGGTTCGGGTAAGCGGCTTGTAGAAGTTGTCCACAGGCTGGGGGCCTCGTCTACGGATTGTCTGTGAGGGCAGGCAGTATGGGGTCATGACTGAGAGCAACGGGTCCGCCGCGGCCGAGCGGAACGACGAGATGCCGGACTGGGAGAAGCGCTTCCGGGCACCCCGGGTGTCACTGCCCGACTGGGCGGAGGACGCCCCCGACCGCTCCTTGTTCGTGTCCAACGCGACGGGGACGTACGAGCTGTACGCCTGGGACCGAGTGACCGGCGTCCAGCGTCAGGTCACCGACCGGCCCAACGGCACCACGGACGGCGTGCTCTCACCGGACGGCGCGTGGATCTGGTGGTTCGACGACAAGGACGGCGACGAGTTCGGTGTCTGGCGCCGCCAGCCCTTCGAGGGCGGCGCGGACGAGCTCGCCGCGCCGGGCCTGGAGGCGTCCTACCCGGCGGGCCTGGCCCTGGGCCGGGACGGCCGGACGGCGGTCGTGGGCCGCTCGACCGACGACGAGGGCACCTCCATCCACCTCGTGCGCGACGGCGAGGACCCGGTGGAGATCTACCGGCACCGCGAGTCCGCGGGCGTCGGCGACCTCTCCCACGACGGCTCGCTGATCGCGGTCGAGCACACCGAGCACGGCGACGCGATGCACTCGGCGCTGCGCGTGGTGCGCCCCGACGGCAGGGCGGTCGCCGAGCTCGACGACACCGAGGGCGGCAGCCAGGAACTGGGCCTGGAGGTCCTGGGCTTCGCCCCGGTCGTCGGCGACACCCGGCTGCTCATCGGCCATCAGCGGCGCGGCCGTTGGGAGCCGCTGGTGTGGGACGTGGCCACGGGCGAGGAGACCGACCTCGCCCTGGACCTGCCCGGTGACGTGGGCGCCGAGTGGTACCCGGACGGCACCGGCCTGCTCATCGTGCACAGCTTCGAGGCGCGCAGCGAGCTCTTCCGGTACGACCTGGAGAGCGGCAAGCTCGAGAAGGTCCCGACGCCGCCCGGCTCGGTCTCCGGGGCGACGGCCCGCCCCGACGGCAGCGTGGAGTACCTGTGGTCCTCGGCCGCCGAGCCGTCGGCGGTGCGCTCGACGACGGGCGAGGTGGTTCTGGACCCGCCGGGTCTGAGGTCACCCGGTTCGGTGCCGGTGGAGGACGTGTGGGTGGAGGGTCCGGGCGGCCGGATCCACGCCCTGGTCCAGAAGCCGGCGGGGGCGACTGGGCCGCTGCCGACGGTCTTCGACATCCACGGCGGCCCGACCTGGCACGACAGCGACTCCTTCGCGGCGGGTCCGGCGGCGTGGGTGGACCACGGGTACGCGGTCGTCCGGGTCAACTACCGCGGTTCCACGGGGTACGGGCGCGAGTGGACCGACGCGCTGAAGCACCGGGTCGGCCTGATCGAGCTGGAGGACATCGCGGCGGTGCGGGAATGGGCGATCACGTCCGGCCTCGCCGACCCCGGCCGTCTGATCCTCACCGGGGGTTCGTGGGGCGGCTACCTCACCCTCCTCGGTCTGGGCACCCAGCCGGACGCGTGGGCGCTGGGCATCGCGGCGGTACCGGTCGCGGACTACGTCACGGCGTTCCACGACGAGATGGAAGCGCTGAAGGCGATGGACCGGACGCTGCTGGGCGGCACACCGGAGGAGGTCCCGGAGCGCTTCGAGGCGTCGTCGCCCCTGACGTACGTGGACCAGGTCAAGGCACCGGTGTACATCTCGGCGGGTGTCAACGACCCCCGGTGCCCGATCCGGCAGGTCGACAACTACGTGAAGCGGCTGGAGTCCCGTGGGGCGGTGCACGAGGTGTACCGGTACGACGCGGGGCACGGCTCGCTGGTGGTGGACGAGCGGATCAAGCAGGTGAAGCTGGAACTGGACTTCGCGGAGAGGTATTTGGGGTAAGCGGGATTGTCGTCGGCTGCGGGTCCGTCGTGGCTGGTCGCCCAGTTCCCCGCGCTCTCGAAGGGGCGATCAGGCCTCGCCTTTCAGGGGCGCGGGGAACTGCGAGACCAGCCGCCCCACTCGCCCCCGCCCGCAGCCGCACAACGACCCGCCCTGGCACGGCGTTCGGGTACGGCTATGCCCCCGCCCGCCCCCTCCGCCCCAGCAACTCCGCCAGCCCCCGCCGGGTGGCCGCCAGCACCACCCGGTCCGACGCCTGCAGCACATAGGTGTCCGGCAGGTCCCACGCCAACCCCGGCGCGTCCCCGGACTCCTCCCGGGCCAGCACCCGCCAGGACCCCGCCCGGAACGCCTCGCCGACCGTTCTCCCCTCCAGCTGCGGATGCCCGCCCACGTCCAGCGCCGCGAACAGCAGCACCCGCCGCTCGACCGGGAACGCCCCCAGGATCTGCCGCCCCATCATCGCCCCGGCGAAGGCCGGAGCCGCCAGATGGGAGACACTCCGGCTGCGGGTGGAGGCGCGGGGATGCGCGGCCCGCAGGGTCCGGTACACCGCCGTCGCGAAGTCGTCGTCGTACAGCCGCAGTACCACCCGCAGGTCGGGCCGCACGGCCCGCGCGTACAGCACGGCCTCCAGGTTCGTCGTATCCGCGCTGGTCACCGCGAGCAGCGCGTGCGCGCGGTGGATCTTGGCGGCCTCCAGGACCCCCTCCTGGGTGACGTCCCCGAGCACCACCGGCACCCTCAGCCTCCGAGCCGTGGCCAGTCCCCGGGCCTCGGGGTCGGACTCGACGCACACCACGGGGATGTTCAGCTCCCGCAGCCGCGTCAGCACCCGGGTGCCGATCTTGCCGAGGCCGAGCAGCACGACATGGCCGCCGAGGCCCCGGGGCGGTTTGCGCAGGGAGGACGCGGTGCGGAAGGTGCCGAGCACCTCAAGGACCGCCGCGAGGAGCACCGGAAGCAGCAGCAGCCCGGCGAGCCCGGAGAGGAGCTGGAGGATCTGGCGCCCGACGGACTGCCCGATCGCGGGGTCGTCGATCGCGAACAGGTCGAGCAGCGTCAGATAGAAGGCGCGCAGGGGATGGATCCCCGTCACCAGCCACAGCGCGACGGCGAGCGCGATCACGCACCCCACCATCCCGGCCAGCGACCACCGCAGCCGCCTCGAGAACAGCGAGGCGAACCACGGCATCACACCCCGCCCGTCGGGCAGCACGGGCCCGGCGTACGAGACCTGCTCCAGCACGACGGTCGCGCGCCCGCCGCCGTTGCGCACCGCAGCCGCGTCCGGCAGCAGCGCCGGGCCCTGGTCGCCGCCGGGCCCGGCGCTGTCGGTCGGCGAGAGCAGGGCGAGAGTGGCAAGACCCGGATCGGCGGTCTCGCCGGCCCCGGCCGGGGGCCGTTCGACCGCCCGCAGCAGCAGGCCACCGGTCTGGAGGACCTTGCTGGTGCCGGTGAGGGCGGTGGCGGCCAGTGCGGGCGCGGCCGTGTCGGCGTCGGAGAGCACGGTCGTGGAGGCGTCTAAGCCGGTCCCGTCGGCCGGGTCGCCGGAGGCCAGCACGGCGGCCTGGTCGAGGAGTTCCTCGATATGCTGGCCGAGGCGCCGGTTGTAGAGCCGCAGGACGAGCCGCAGCCGGGGGTTGAGGCGGCGGGCGGTGAGGGCGGCGCGGATGTTGGTCTCGTCGTCGTCGTACACGAGCGCGAGCGCGTCCGCGCGTTCCACGCCCGCCGCGGCGAGCGCCGCCTCGTTCGGCTCGGCGGCCTCCATCAGCCGTATGCCGCCCGGGGGTTCACCGGCGGCGGTGACGGTGGCGTTGGCGTTGGTGTTGCCGTTCCCGTTGCCGGTCAGGCCGGCGGCGGCGGTGACCACTCGGTCGAGGAGTGCGGAGGCCGACCGGGCCCGCACCACCACCGGTGGCCGCACGGACCGTTCGGAGGCCGGTACGACGAGCGTGACCTGCTCGCCGTAGACCCCTCTGAGCTCGGCGGCCAGCCGGTGCGCGAGCCCGTCGTCCCCGCACACCACCATGTGCGCGGCGGCGTCAGCCGGCAGCCCTGGACTCTGGTTCGGAACGCTCCCCACGAGGGAGAAGACTGCCCTACCGGGACGGGTGGTGCCACGGGCGGCAGGTGATGAGCCTCTCTGCCAAGAATTCCCCAAACCGCCGCGCACGCTGAGCAAAGGGACCTTCCCTGTCGTACGCACCTGCAGGGGAACCAGCACCTCACCACCGGAGGGATCCCGGCCGTGGCCGTCACCAAAGCACCCCCGCCCACGCGGGACACCGGCGAGGACCGGCGCCCGGCACCGGACGCGGAGGCGCGGCGTCTCAACTCACCGCTCGCTCTGACGCTGCTGATGCTGCTGGTGGTGCTGTGCCAGGGGCCGATCCGCGGGGCGCTGGGCGCGCCGGTCATGCAGAGCTGGATGACGGTGTTCGTCGCCGTGCTCGTCCAGGCGCTGCCCTTCCTGGTGCTCGGGGTGCTGCTGTCGGCGGCGATCGCGGTGTTCGTGCCGCCGTCGTTCTTCGCCCGGGCTCTGCCGAAGAACCCCGTCCTCGCGGTGCCGGTGGCCGGGGCGGCGGGCGTGGTGCTGCCGGGCTGCGAATGCGCGTCCGTGCCGGTGGCGGGCGCGCTGGTCCGGCGCGGGGTCACCCCGGCCGCGGCCCTCGCCTTCCTGCTCTCCGCACCGGCGATCAACCCGATCGTGCTGACCGCGACCGCGGTGGCCTTCCCACGCGACCCCGAGATGGTCGTGGCCCGGCTCGTCGCGAGCCTGCTGGTGGCCTGTGCGATGGGCTGGCTGTGGCTGCGTCTCGGCCGCACCGACCTGCTGAAGGAGCCGGCTCGCCACTCGTACGAGGGCCAGGGCAAGGGCGCCGCCTTCTGGGGTTCGGTCAGGCACGACGTGATGCACGCGGGCGGTTTCCTGGTCGTGGGGGCGATGGCGGCGGCGACCCTGAAGGCCGTCGTCCCGCAGACGTGGTTGCGTACGGCGGCGGAGAACCCGGTGATCGCGGTGCTGGCCCTGGCCGCCCTCGCCGTGGTGCTGTCGATCTGCTCGGAGGCGGACGCGTTCGTGGCCGCGTCGCTCACCCAGTTCTCGCTCACCGCGCGGCTGACCTTCCTGGTCGTCGGCCCGATGATCGACCTCAAGCTGTTCGCGATGCAGACGGGCACCTTCGGCCGTGCCTTCGCCCTGCGGTTCGCGCCCGCCACTCTCGCCCTGGCGATCGTGGTCTCGGTCCTGACCGGGCTGGTGATGCTGTGAACCGGCAGGCGCAGTCGGCGGTCCTGTTCGTCCTCGGCGCGGCCCTCCTGCACGCGGGCCTCACCGACCTCTACCTCCGCTACGTCAAGGCGGGCCTGCGCCCGCTGGTCCTGGCGGCCGGGGTCGTCCTCATCGCGACGGCGCTGGCGACGGCCTGGTACGAGTGGCGGGCCAGGCCCAAGGAGCAGGGGCGTGAGGATGAGCAGGAGCATGAGGATAAGCAGGATCATGGGCATGGGCATGGGCAGGAGCACGCCCACCGCGAACCCCGCGTCTCCTGGCTCCTCGTCCTGCCCCTGTTCGCCCTGATCCTCGTCGCCCCGCCCGCCCTCGGCTCCTACAGCGCGATGCGCACGGGTACGGCCCTGCAGCAGTCGTACGGCTACATGAAGCTCCCGAAGAGCGGACCCCTGCGGCTCGGCCTCGCCGACTACGCGGGCCGCGCCGTCTACGAGCACGGCCGGGGCCTGGCCGGACGGCAGATCACCATCACCGGGTTCGTCGCCCTGGACCACTCCGGCGCGCCCTACCTGGTCCGCATGGCTCTCAACTGCTGTGCGGCGGACGCCCAGCCGGTCAAGGTCGGCCTCACCGGGCAGATCCCACCGGTCCTCAAGCCGGACGGCTGGCTCCAGGTCACCGGCACCTACACGGCCAAGCGGACCAAGGACACGGTGAACGGCGGCCCGATCCCGTACCTGGACATCACGGAGGCCAAGCCGGTCCCGACGCCACACGACCCGTACGACGAGACCTGGAACAACTGAGTTCGGTTCCTTCGGTGTCCCGTCCCCTTGTGACCACGCCATGGCCGAGGGCTGACATGATCACTTGATATCGCCTCAACGCCCGCCCCGTCTGGGCTGACGGACGGGTCCTGAGTGACTGGCGGCATGTGCAGGGCGTGAGCGAAGATGAGTAACAACGGGGAGCCAACGGGGAGTTGGGTATGGCGGAGCAGTACAAGGTCGATCTGAGCGAGATCGAGGGCACGATCACGAAGCTGAATCGTGCCATCAGGGACATGGGGACGTCGGGTTCGAACGCGAAGAACTCGACCTACCTGCCTGCCGGGGCACTGGGCAAGAACTTCGGCGAGGCCGAGGCGCTGTACAAGGCCCACGAGCAGATGAAGGAACGTCTCTACGAGATCGTCGCGCACCTGGAACGGGTGCTGGACTCCTTCGGCCAGAAGACGAAGAAGACACATGACGCGTACGCCGACGCCGAGGCGGAGAACCTCGCCGCGTTCAACAAGAGGTGAGCCGGTGTTCTTCTCTGTGGAGAGCTGCATCGAGATGAGGGGGCTGTAGTCATGGCAGACGAGGGCATCGACAACTTCGAGTACGTCCCCGCG
This sequence comes from Streptomyces sp. NPDC005483, assembly GCF_040606035.1. Classification (NCBI taxonomy): domain Bacteria; kingdom Bacillati; phylum Actinomycetota; class Actinomycetes; order Kitasatosporales; family Streptomycetaceae; genus Streptomyces; species Streptomyces sp. NPDC005483. Next base: position 34,843 of record NZ_JBEXEA010000020.1, on the reverse strand, counting down.
AACCAGTGCTTCGCGATGAAGCACACCACGCAGTTCGGCGTCGACTCGGACATGGACCAGATGAAGGAGATGGTCCGGGACGCGGACCCCGGAACCGTGAAGTCGGTCGCGGCGGGCTGGTCCCGGCTTGAGAAGGATCTGGTGGGACCCGGCGGAGTGAAGGAGATCCTGGACACCGCCGTAGAGCATGTGATGGCCCACTGGGAGGGTCAGAGTGCGGATCTGTTCCGGGAACAGGCGCAGATCATCAGCACGAAGCTCACCGACAGCTCCAAGTACGCCCACAACGTCTCGCAGTCCCTCACGGGCGCCGCCGCGATTCTCGAGAAGGTCAAGCCAGAGGTCCTGGCGATGGAGAAGCCGGGCACGGTCTCGCGCGCGGCGGACTTCCTCGCCAACGGCGGCGACCGCAGCGGCGGCAAGGCCGCGGACGACGCCATCAAAAGCGGGGTCAGTTCGCAGGAGGCCCTCGACAGCTACGGGACCAGCCTGTCGGAGGGGCGGGAGGCGCAGCTTCGGATGGCTGCGAAGATGGAGGTTCTGGGGGCGGCTTATAACAGTCGGGCTGCGGAGATGGGGTCGTGGAAGCAGAAGGCTCCAATCTCACCAGGAAAGACGAATGATGATAAGGATTTTCCCGGTGATCCGGGCGGAATTGCGCCTGCTCCCGTAGTAATCCCAACGGAGCTCGCACCTCGAAGCCCGCAGGCCGTAACTACGGGCGTTTCGCGACGCGGTCAGGTCGGCCCGATTAGCTCGTCGAAGCCCGTTGCACCGCCGTCGGGCGTCACGGGCGGCGCGCACAAGCCGACCGTGTCACAGCCCCAGGTTGGCACGGCGATTGACGGCATCTCCGGTGGCCGGACAGGGGCACCTGCAGGCGGCGTCGGCCCGGTCGGCGGCGGATCCGCTGTCGGCGGTGGTATCGGTGGTGGTGCCGGTTTCGTCGGTGGTGCGGTGGGCGGGGCTGCTGGAGCCGGTGCCGCTCGCGGTATGACGGGGCGTGCCGGGAGCATCGGTGGCGTCGCCGGCGCGGGTGCGGCTGCCAGGGGTGGCGCCGCGCGGGCTGGAGGCGCGGCCGGCCGAAGTGGCGGTGTAGTCGGTGGCACACCCAAGGCCGGTGCCGGTGCCGGTGCCGGTGCGGGCGGGGGCCGGGGCACGACAGGTGGTTCGGGCTTGCACAGTAGCCGCGGTGCTGCAGCACGGGGAGGAGCCAGCGCTGTCCGCAAGGGCGGCGTCGCAGGCGCCCCGGGCTCCCGCACGGGGCGCCGTAAGGATGACGAGCAGCGCGAGGGCGAGCGTCCCGACTATTTGGTCGAGGACGAGGAGACTTGGACCCCGCAGACCAACGCGGCGCCTCGGGTCATCGAGTAGCCGCTGGGCGCTTACCGGCACATGACAGGATGCGTGGGCGTGGCCTTCGGGTCACGCCCACGTCTGCGATGGGAGAGGGAGACGGAATGGCCTTCACACGAACGGTGCGTGTGCTGGGCGCCACGGCACTGACGGGCGCGCTGATCCTGGCGGCGGCGCCTGCCGCTTCCGCCGACCAGACCAGAAGCGCCCAGTGGGCACTGGACACACTGCAGGCCGAGTCCGCATGGCAGTACTCCAAGGGAAAGGGGGTGACCGTTGCTGTAATCGACACCGGCGTGAATGCCGAGCATATCGACCTGAAGGGAAATGTGCTTAGGGGTAAAGACTTTGTCGACGGAGACGATGATGCTTCGCCAGATCTTTCCCAGGATAAGGCAACTCATGGTACGGCAATGGCCTCGATTATTGCTGGCCACGGGCATGGTGCAGGCGCGGCTGACGGTGTGATGGGGTTGGCGCCGGAAGCCAAGATTCTGCCCGTCCGGGACAATACCGAGACCGACAATAGTTTTGCCGACGAGATTCGCTACTCGGTCGACCAAGGCGCTTCAGTCATCAATATTTCCGGATTTGTTGGCCTGGATAACCCTGAAGATCGCGAAGCGGTGTCCTATGCATTTGAACACGATGTTTTGATCGTGACGGCATCAGGAAACGATGGGCGCGCTCACAGTACTTACTTCCCTGGGGAATATCCTGGCACTCTGACGGTCGGTGGCGTTGGAGCGGACGGAAAGATTTGGGCAAAGTCTAACTATGGCCCTGAAGTACTACTAACGGCCCCCGCCACGCAGATCGTCACTGCAGGCGCTCCAGGTAACAAGCTTCGCATCGGAGATGGAACTTCTGACTCGGCAGCTTTCGTCTCCGCAGCCGCAGCCCTACTCCGTTCAAAGTTCCCCGACCTAACGGCGGGGCAAATCGCCAATCGCCTCACAAAGACCGCCGCCCTCCCCGCTTCCGCTAAGGGCCTTTCCCTCCCCGACGAAAAGTACGGCTACGGCGAGATCCGCCCGCTCGCCGCGCTGACAGAAGACATCCCCGCGGGCCCGAAGTACGGCCCCCTCAAGGCCCCGGTGTCTGCGTCAGCGAGCTCCCCCGCGGCTCCGGGCGCCAGCAGCAAGTCCGACGCTGACTACGCCGCAGAGGCCGAACAGGCAGACCAGAAGCAGACGCTCTTCGTCACCGTCGCCGGTGTCGTCGCCCTGGCGGTGCTCGCCCTCGTCGTGTTCCTGATCGTCAAGCGTTCCCGGCGCAACAAGGACAACAACGGCGGCCCCGGCGGCCCGGCTGGCTTTCCGCAGTACGGCCAGCAGCCCGTCCCGCCGCAGCAGTACCCGTACCAGCAGCAGCCTGTCCCGCCGCAGCAAAATCCTTACCAGCAGCCGCCTACCCCGCCCCAGGGCCAGTGGCCGCCCCAGCAGTAGCCACCCGAATACAGCCCCGACCACCGGCGGGCGTGATGCGACCAGGCATCGCGCCCGCTCGGCGTTCCGGATGGAATGCCCGGTCAGACCTTGATGCCCGTGGCCCGTCCGTCGCACAGGATGGCCAGGAAGTCAGGATCGAAGGTGAGGTCGGTCGACGCTGATCGATGGCACGGATGCAGGCGTCCCCACGTCGACTGCCCGAGCCTGGAGGTGCGAGAGGTGATCAGTCTCGGACTCTGAAGGAGCCTATGGCGGTGGGGCGGGCGCGCGTCTTGAGGCTGCCTACGAAGGTGGCGAAAACGCCGGTCGGGAAGTTGAGGGTTGCCCTGGTCGGGGTCTTGGAGTCGCGTATCGCCACCCGGGTGAGGTCGTTCGCGATTTCCACGCAGGAGTTGCCGTCACCCGGACCCGAGTAGGACGACTTCCGCCAATTGTCGGGGGTGTTCATGAAGCACCTCACAGCTCTTTCGTCAGTCCGTGGATGAGGTCACGCGAACCCTTGGGGTCGAGCGACGCGTCTTCCACCTTACGGAAGAGCGTTCGAAAAGCGCCGAGTTGTGCTTCGGAGTCGATGAGGGCCGTGCCGTGGGGTGCGTCGCGTACGACGGTGTCCAGCTTGGGTACGGCGCCACCCGCGTACACCATGGCACTCGCGGCGCCGGCGAAACCGTCCAGTGCGAAGGGGATGATCCGTACGGTGGTGTTGTCGGTTTCTGAGAGTTCGACGAGATGCTCGAGTTGAGCTCGTGCGGCGGCGCGATCGCTGACGTTGATGCGTAGGGCCGCCTCATGGATGACCGCTTCGTACGGAGTGCTTCCGAGGATCACCTTGCGCTGCATCCGGTGGCGGACACGCAACTCAAGCTCCTCCTGGGGCAGCTCCGGCACCCGGTACGCGAAGATCGCGCGGGCGTAGTCCTCCGTCTGAAGCGGGCCGGGGATGAACAGGAACTGGACCTCCCTCAGGAACGAGGCGTGGTGCTCCAGCTCGGCGAGGTCGAGAAAGGGCGCGGGCAGCACACCCCGGTACTCGCTCCACCAGCCACGTGTCCGGTCGGTCGCCATGAAGACCAGGGCATCGACCAACTCCGTGTCCGTGCAGACGTAGTGAGAGGCAAGGCTGCGAAGTCGTTTCTCGCTCACTCCCGCGAGGGCTGACTCGATGTGAGTGATCTGTGCAGGGCTCACCCCGAGGAGAGCAGCCGCCTGACGGGCGTTCAGGCCTGCGGCCTCTCGCAGTCTGCGCAGTTCCACCGCCAAGCGCATCTGACGTGCTGTCGGCTCGCGCCTCAAGGCCATGGAACCGCTCCCTGCTCCCAACGCGCTGGTGTGCGCGACTCGTTCGGGGGTCAGATTACGCGACCCACTTGCGAGACATGTAGATATAGACCTACCGTCAGTGACGCGACGCATACGCCGCGGAAGTCTTGGGAACCCCGGAAGCGCACCGCCCTGTCCTGCCACGACGGCTGCGGCACTGCCACCGCCCGTCAACCGCGGACTCCGAAATACCCACCAGTGAACGGGAGTTGACCCATGACCGAAAACGACCCCTGGGAATACACGCTGTACGTCCCGAACGACGTCCGAGCCGTCACCGTCAGTCGCCGCACCCTCCGCCTGATCCTCACGATGCACGGCCTGATCCGCCTCGTTGACCTCGCGGAGTTGCTCGCGGCCGAGCTGGTCACCAACGCCGTACGTCACACGAAGGGGCCCGCTGCCCTCAGGGTGCGCTGGTCAGGGGGTGTGCTGCGGATCGGGGCATGGGATGCCGACCCCGAACCGCCGTCGCCACCAATGGAGTTGGAGGAGATCACCGAACTTAAGGCGGGGAGGGGGCTCGCGATGGTCCGGGCGTGCGCCGACCTGTGGGGGTGGCAGCCCTTGTCGAGGGACGGCAACCGAGGGAAGTTCGTATGGTGTGAGCTGGCCGCGGCCTGACCTGCCTTCGTTGAGGATCTTGTGCCTCCGGCGTCGGTGGTTCGCCAAGCCGGGTGACCGGAGCGGGTTTGACGAACCATCGGTAGGTGCGAGGGGAGGAGTACCTGAAGCTTCCCGTCGATCCTTGCCTCAGCAGCCGTTGGCTTTCGCCACGGCAGGGACGATCTCTCTCAGCAGTTGCGTGAGCGACTTTTCTACCGAAAACACGTCTTTGGGGAAGTACGTAACGACCTCCACGGAGAAGCTCTTCCGTGGTAGACCGTCCGTGTTGGACGGGTAGCCGGGACACGCTTCCGTCGCTACACCACCGCGGGAGTACACGGCGACATCGCCCGAGGCGGCGACTATGACCTTCGTATCTCCGCGCCCGTACTGTGTGGCCCTGTGCTGTGCTATCTGGCGGGCAGTCGGTGTGTCCTCGTGGAAGAAGCTGGTCACCAGGAGTGTTTTTGTGCCGTCGACTGCGTAGTCGCACCCCGAGGCATATTTACCGTTATCGAGGGCGTCGCCTGTTTTCGTCAGCTTGCCGCCAGGTGGGAAGAAGGGCTTGAGGACTCCCTTCCCGAGGTGCGCTCCGCACAAAGTGGTCGGCAAAGCGTATTCGACTTCGGGTTTCTTCTCGCCAGAGCAGGCTGCAAGGAATAGTGCGGCGAGTGATAGCACCGCGCAGCCGATTCGATACAGGGGGGCGTTCAACATCCGTCAGCTTTTGCGGCTGTGGGAAGAAACGTCTTCATGAACTGAGTGAGTTTAGTCTGCGCTTCCCGCCAGTTCTTGGGATTCCCGATGCTCGCCGTTATCGCGTAGCTGTGAGCTTCCTCGCCGTCAACATCTGAGGGAAGCCCTGAGCACTCCGCTACGCCTACGGCATGTCCTCTGTACGTGGCGATGTGGCCGGAAGAGGTGACTGTAATCTCGTTGTGCTGGCTGTCGGGGACGGATTTTATGAGGACTTCCTGGGCCGTCAGCTTCTCCTGGTAGCGCTGATCCGAGAAACTGACGGCGGTATTTCCGTCTACCAGATAGGAACAGGCGGACTGAACCTGGCCGTCCGCAAGGGCTCCGCCGGTCTGTGTGAGTTCATTACCAGCAGGGAAGAGTGGCTCGATCACGCCCCGGCTGACCGATACTCCGCACAGACTTTCCGGCAGTGTGTAGTCCTGCTGCTGCTCGGTTGAGCATCCGGACATAAGTGCCAACAACCCTAGGAGTGCCCAGACTGGCTGTTTCGGAATCCGCCGAGAGTCATCCATGGCGCGCATCCTCCCACTTGGCTCCGGCGGCGTGACTCTGGAAGGCCTCCCCCGCTACCTCATTCTTGATGTCACGCACGGTGTCGGCGCTGTAGCTGCCACGCTGTGCTGCCTGCTCGACGGCGGCCTGCGCCGACCTCTGCGCCTGTTGACTACCGTTGGTGTAGTCCCGGCTTGTCTCGTCCTGTGCCTGAGTGGTCGTGTCGCGCTGGATGCTGTCCATCACGCTCGACTGAATGTCCTCGATCGCCCAACCTGCGACGTCGCCGACCACAGGCACCTTGATGGCACCTGTGGCCAAGCCCAGGCCCCGGCCGACCCACTTGCTGGCCGTTTCAGCCGACTCGTTGAAATCCGCGTCCTTGGCTCGATGAGTTTCGAAGATGGCATCCGCGCGGGCCTCGCTCATGATGCCGGCGATGGTCGCGCCAGGACGGACAGCGCTGGATGCCCGCGCTTCGACGGACACGGTCGAGTCGGTGTCGGCATTCATCGCCCGGTCGACCTCAGCTGCTGTGTACGCCTGCTGTGAGGCGGTGATCGCCGCGTATGCGTCAGGATCCTGGCCGACTTGGGACAGAAACGCCTCAGTGCGCGCGGGATTGAGCTCTGCGGCGGAGCCGAAGACCGGCAAACTCTCCTGAGTGGAGACGGCCCGCTGAACATCACCCATGTAGTCGGCGGCGATGTTGCCAAGGCTGTCGCGGGCGGCCTCATAGGGGGCGCCGTCTTTCCCGTTGAGGAGTTCGGAGCCTCCGTCGCCGCCGAACTTGTCCACGATCTGACGGGCCAGACTGGCCTGGTCAGCGGTGTGTGAGACAGAGTCGGCACTGGGATCGCCGTCCCACGGGCGGCCGTTGGTGGCTGCCTCCAGGGCATGCCCCAGCGCGTCTGGGAAGTTCTTCATCGACTTCTCCGCGGCGTCCGGATCGTGCCCTGTGATGTCCGGGAACGACTCGTAGTCCTTGTTGACCAGGTAGTCGAGGTAGCTGTCGGCGCCGCCGATCTCGATCGTCTGCCGTTCCCCGCCCTTGGGAGTGCCGTCCTCGGCGTACTCCTGCCAAGGCGGGGAGAAGTAGTCCGTGGCGGCCTGCGGACTGTGCCCCAGTGCCTCCAGGACGCTGTTCATCGGGTCGTAGCCGGCGCCGTTCTTGCCCGAGGGGTTGAAGCCGTACTCGGGGTCGCCGAAGTCCGCCTTGGTGCCGGCGAAGAACATCGGGTTGTCGGCGTGGAGTTGCGTGACGTGTTCCGCGATCGGGGTCAGGAAACTGGAGTCGTAGTCGCCGTAGCGGAGGATGCCGCCGAGGAGCTGGTAGCCGTAGGGGCCCTCGTTCATGCTGTCGGGGTACAGCTGGACGTGCTGCGTGCCGAGCTTGCGGAACTCCGCGGACCACTGCTCGGACAGGTGTGGCTTCTTGTCCGGGTCGGTCGCGGTGGCCAGCGTGTTGCCCATGTTGCGCTGCATCTCCCGGAGCAGCGCCTTGCGTTCGTCGCTCGCGTCGGAGGTCTGCAGGGCGAGCTGGCCGTAGAGCTGGAGGCTGCCCTTCTGGCCGAGCTGCTGGTAGAAGTCGGTGGAGAACTCCGCGTCGCCCCGGTTGGACTTCATCAGGTGGTTCAGCTCGGTCAGTTCGGTGTCGGTGAGCTTGTCGCCCTTCTTCATCAGCTCGGCCGCATGGGTGGCGTCGGCGGCGTCGAGGGATGTGACGACCTTGGAGTTGAAGTCGTCCGAACGGCCGCCCAGATCGCGGTTCAGCGCCCAGCAGGCGCTCTCGTCGGCGTCGGCGGCCTGTTGCAGGACGGCTTCGATACGGCGGACCAGTGCGTCGCAGGCCTGCTGCTGCTCGCGGATGAGGGCCTGGCCGTCGGGGTCGTGGCGGGCGGCGCCGTGGGAGAGGTCGTTGCGCGGGGTGACGACCCCGGTCGCGCTGACGTGCAGGTCCTGTTTCTGGGCCTCGACGTCGGCGAGGTGGTGGAGGTCGTTCTTGGCCTTCTGCAGCGCGGTGTGCAGGGTGGTGAGGACACCGGCGATGCCGGTCGCCTCCTCGTGGGCGTCGGAGAACTCCTGGTGGGCGGCGCGTACGTCGCTGTCCGCCTTGGCCGCCGTCAGCACCGGCTGCCGCCAGCCCGCCTGCTTGAAGGGCCGGGCGACCTCGTCGCCGAACCCGGTGTGCAACTGCTCGAACTTGGTGGCCGTCTCCTCCCAACGGGCGGCGGCGGCTTTGAGGTTGCTGAGGTTGAGGTGGTAGAGCTGCTCGTACGTCGGCATGGCTGCGGTGGGCCCCCATGGCTCGCGTGTCTCGTCAGACGGCGTGGTCAGTGGTCGTGGGCGGGCCGAACTACCCGAAGGGCGACGGCTCGCCGGACAGTGATCGCATGGTCTGCGTGTTCGCCGCCTCGGTGTTCTGGTACAGCAGGCCCGAGCTGCCGCACTGCCGGGAGAGGCCTTCGCATTTCTCCGCCAGCGACGAGACCTGGATCGACCACGTCTGCGCCAGACCGCTGAGCGCCCCGCCCAGCCCGCCGTCCCAGTTGCCGCCGGCGAAGTCCCGGGACGCCGAACGCGTCTCGTCCACCGGGTGGGCGCCGGTGGTGCGCGTGCGGCCCGCGATCTCGTGCGCACCGCTGCCGGCCCGGTTCAGGGCTGTCGGATCGTCGATGTCTGTTCCGTCTGACATGCCACACTCCCGTGTCTCTCGCCGCATGAAGGAGCGGAATCCTTCATTGTGCGAGGCAAATGAACCAACGATCAGCAAAGGGAAACTAGCACCGCGACACGCCGTCGCCCCAGGCGTTCGCGGCCTTCCGAGTGGGATGTCGCCACTGGAGGGCTTCCGTCTCTTGCCGTCGCAACACCCCCCCTCTAGCCTGAATCTGACGACCCATCAGATACCGGCTAGGGGGCAGGCAATGGCCGTCACCACCGAGAGCGGAACCGGACCGGGACCGGGCACCAGGGACATCCCCAAGGTCATCAGCGTGGACGATCACGTGATCGAGCCCGCGCATCTCTTCGAGACCTGGCTTCCGGCCAAGTACCGGGACCGGGGGCCGAAGCCGCTCACCGCCGGCATCGGGGACCTCGCGTACGTCGGCGGGAAGTACCGGTTCACCACCGATCCGGAAGGCCAGCTCACAGACTGGTGGGAGTACGAGGGAGAGCTCTTCCCGTACAAGCGGATCATCGCGGCCGTCGGCTTCTCGCGGGACGAGATGACCCTCGACGGGATCACCCGCGAGCAGATGCGGCGGGGCTGCTGGGATCCCAAGGCACGGCTGGAAGACATGGAGATGAACCATGTCGAGGCATCCCTGTGCTTTCCGACCTTCCCGCGCTTCTGCGGGCAGACCTTCGCCGAGGCCAAGGACAAGGAGGTCGGGCTCGCCTGTGTGCGCGCCTACAACGACTGGATGGTGGAGGAGTGGTGCGGGGACAGCGGGGGCCGGCTGATCCCGCTGTGCCTGATCCCGCTGTGGGACGTCGAGCTGGCGGTCCAGGAGATCCGGCGCAACGCCGAACGGGGCGTACGGGCCGTCACCTTCAGCGAGATCCCGACCTATCTGGGGCTGCCGTCGATCCACTCCGGCTACTGGGACCCGTTCTTCGCCGTCTGCGAGGAGACCGGGACGGTCGTCAACATGCACATCGGCAGCAGTTCGCAGATGCCGGCCGCGTCCCCCGACGCCCCGCCCGCCGTGCAGGCCTCCCTGTCCTTCAACAACGCCATGGCGTCGATGATGGACTTCCTGTTCTCCGGGGTCCTGGTGAAGTTCCCGCGGCTCAAACTGGCGTACAGCGAGGGCCAGATGGGCTGGATCCCGTACGCCCTGGAACGCGCCGACGACGTCTGGGAGGAGCACCGGGCCTGGGGCGGGGTCAAGGACCTGATCCCGGAGCCGCCGTCGACGTACTACTACCGGCAGATCTTCTGCTGCTTCTTCCGCGACCGGCACGGCATCGAGGCCATCGAGACCGTCGGCGTGGACAACGCGACCTTCGAGACCGACTATCCGCACGTCGACTCGACCTGGCCGCACACCAAGAAGGTCGCCGAGGAGCATGTGGCCGGGCTGTCCGAGGACGTCACCTACAAGCTGCTGCGGGGGAACGCGATCCGGATGCTGGAGCTCGGCTTCGACAGGTAGCTCGACAGGTAGTCCAACAGGCCGGTCACCGCGCCGGCGAGAGAGCAGCGCCTCGTCCGGCCGTCCTCCCGTGCGGGCACGAAAAGACCCGACCGCTGGCGACGGGGGATGCACCAGCGGTCGGGCTGTGGCCAACACTAACAAGGCCGCAGGAACAGCGGGAGCGGACTGCTCGGCTGTGGAGAGAAGTTGTGAGCGGGATCACGTCATGCGCTTCAGTCGCACGGAGGATCGTACGAGAGCCGCGGCAGGTACTCCTCCCAGGCCCGGCGGGTCAGAACGTTCGAGGTCGTGGCACAGATGCGGCTGATCGCGTCGTCGACGTCCAGGTCCCACAGCCGGATGGTGTCCGAGCCGCTGGAGACCCCGAGCATGCGGCTGTCGGGGCTGAAGGAGAGGAAGCTGCCGGTCTTGGCGCTGGGGCTCATCGACTGCCCGATGGGGCCGGCCGAGGACGGGTCGGCCACGTCCCAGAGCCGGACCGTGTTGTCGTTGCCGCCGCTGGCCAGCGTGGATCCGTCACGGCTGTACGTGAGCGACACGACCGCCTCGGTGTGCCCGGTGAGCGCGGCGCCCGTCCGCTCGGCGTGCGCGGGGTCGGCCACGTTCCACAGCCGGACCGTGTCGTCGTTGCCGCCGCTGGCCAGGGTGTGCCCGTCCGGGCTGAAGACGAGCACGTTGACGGGTCCGGTGTGGCCGGTGAGCGGTTCGCCGAGCGGGGTCGTCCGGGCCGGGTCCGTCACCTTCCACAGCCGGATCGTGCCGTCCGCGCTGCCACTGCCCAGGGTCCGGCCGTCCGGGCTGAAGGCGAGGCCGTCGATGTACCCCTTGTGGCCGGCGATCGGGCCGTGGGAGGCCGGGTGGGCCGGGTCGGTGACGTCCCACAGCTGGAGGCTGCGGCTGTCGTAGGCGGTGGCCAGGGTGCGTCCGTCCGGGCTGAACGCCAGTGCGTCCGGACCCATGAACCGGGAACGCAGGACTAGCGCCGGGCCATAGGGGACGGGGTGGGCCGGGTCGGTGACGTTCCACAGGTGGACCCGGCCGGTGGTGAGGACCGCGAGGGTGCGGCCATCGGGGGAGAACAGCACCTGGGAGTCCGGGTCGCGCACCACGGGTGTGAACGGATCGCTCAGGGCCACGGGCCGGGCCGGGTTCGTCACGTTCCACAGCCGGATCCTCCCGTCCCGCCCGGCCGTGGCGAGCACCTCGCCGTCCCGCCGGAACGCCCCGCTGCTGCCCACCAGGTCCCCCGCCGGGATCGACCACAGGCGCACCTTGCTGTCGCCGCTGCCGGTGACGAGGGTCCGGCCGTCGGGGCTGAAGCCCAGCGCGTACATCTCACCGCTGCTTCCGGCGAGGGGCTCGCCGATCTGCGAGGGGTACGCCGGGTCCCTCACGTTCCACAGGCTCGCCGTGCTGTCCGCGCTGGCGGCCGCCAGCATGCCCCCGTCGGGGCTGAAGGCCACCGACCAGATGGGACCGGTGTGCCCGGTGAGCGGCGAGCCGACCGGACTCGGCTCGGCCGGGTCGCTCACGTCCCACAGCCGTACGCTGTCGTCCGCGCTGCCGCTGGCCAGCTCGGTGCCGTCCGGGCTGAAGGCGACCGAGTGCACCAGACCCGTGTGCCCCTTCAGCACCTGGTCGTACTCCCGGGGCCGCCGCGGATCGGCCGTGTTCCACAGTCGGACCGTGTTGTCGTCACCACCGGCCGCCAGCGTGCGCCCGTCGGGGCTCCACGCCACGGACCGCACGGCGGCACCGGCACCGGCCAGCGTGGTGGGCGGCCTCTTGGCGCCGCGCATGTCCCAGAGCCGTACGGTCCTGTCCTCACCGGCGGAGGCCAGGGTCTCGCCGTCCGGGCTGAAGGCGATCAGATAGATCGTGCCGCGATGACCGGTCAGGGGAGTGCCGAGGGGCCTGGGCCGGCGGGGGTCGGCGAGGTCCCAGCGCCGGATCTTCCCGTCGTCCCCGGCACTGGCCAGCGTCCTGCCGTCCGGGCTGAAGACCGCGCTGCTCACCCAGCTCGTGCCACCGGCGAGGGGTTCGCCCAGCGCCCGGGGGTGCCGGCGGTCGCTGACGTCCCACAGCCGGACGGTCCGGTCGTAGCTGGCGGTGGCGAGGAGCTTTCCGTCCGGGCTGAACGAGGTCAGGTAGACGGCGCCGGTGTGCCCGGTGAGCGGGGTGGCCAGCGGCGCGTTGACGATGGAGATCAGACGGGTGTTGGTGCCCTCGTCATCGGGCCTGAGCCGGTGGGCGACCAGGTCGATCCGGGCGGACAGCGACGGATCCGTGTACTGGACGCGGTCCGACTCCGCAACGACCTGCTCGAACACGGCGTCGTTGCGCTGCTGCCAGGCGACCACCGCCGAACCGACGGCCACCATCGCGAGGACCACCAGGGCCGACACCGCGCCCCGCGCGATCAGGACGGTACGCCGGCGCAGCCGGACCGAGGCGGCCAGGAACTCCACCGCGCTGCGGGTGAGATAGGTGTCCCCGGCGGACTTCGCCCAGGTGCGCGCCTGTTCCAGCCGCGATCCCCGGTACAGCAGCGAGGAGTCGCGGTTCGAGCCCTCCCAGGAGCGGCCGTCCTCCTCGATGCGCTGGCGCAGCAGATGGTCGCTGCGGTCCTCGTCGATCCACTCGCGCAGCCGCGGCCAGGCCGTCAGCAGCGCCTCGTGGGTGATCTCCACGGTCTCCGCGTCCAGCGTCACCAGCCGGGCGCGCACGAGTGCCTCGAGGGACTCCTCGGTCTTGCCGGGGTCCGTCGACTCCGCGACCAGCCGGCGCCGGGTGCCGCGCCGGCGGGTGGCCTGGGTGTCCTCGCCGAGCCGCACCAGACGGAGCAGCAGCAGCCGGGCCGCCGTACGCGCCGCCGGGTCCAGACCGGACCAGGCCCGCTCGGCGGTCGCGGCGACCGCGCCCTGGATACCGCCGGCCGCGCGGTAGCCGGCCACGGTCAGCCGGCCCGCCTTGCGGCGCTGCCAGGTCGCGAGGAGGGCGTGCGAGAGCAGCGGCAGCACGCCCGCGTCGTGCGCCCCGCGCGGACCGTCGGCGCTCACCTCGCGCACGATCAGCTCCACGAGCCCCGGCTCCAGCTCCAGGCCCACGGCCCGGGCCGGACCGGTCACGGCCTCGCGCAGTTCCCCGCCGGTGAGCGACCCGAGCACCATGTGCCGGTGCTGGAGCGCGTCGGCCAGTTCGGGATGGTCGAGGCAGCGCTCGTAGAAGTCGGCGCGGATGCCGAGGAGGACCAGCGCGGGCGCCTGCGCGTCCGGTCCCGCGGGCGTACAGGCGGCGTGCAGCAGCTGGACGAACGTACGCCTGGCCGTCTCGTCCGCGCAGAGCGTGAACGCCTCCTCGAACTGGTCGACGATCACCACCGGCCGGGCGGCGGCGGCCTCGCGCTGAGCCCACGAGGCGACCGCTTCCCGGACGGCCCGAGTGAATTCCGGCGGATGGTCGATGTCCGGTCCGCCCGTCTCCGCGCCCGAGACGACCGGTTTCAGCTCGGGTATACGACCGGTCAGTTCTGTGAGCGGATCGGCGCCCGGCACGAGTTGAAGGATCGTGCGGCCGCCGCCCTCGCCGAGCGCGCCTTCCTCCAGGGCCGTCACCAGACCCGCGTTGAGCAGCGAGGACTTACCCGCGCCCGAGGCGCCCACGAGCATCACCAGACCGCCGGTGCCGGTGCCGGTCGCGGTCGCGGTCGCCGAGTGGAGCAGGGTGACGAGTGCCTCCGTGCTGCGTTCCCGGCCGAAGAACCAGCGGGCGTCCTCCTGCCGGTAGGAGGCCAGGCCGCGGTACGGGCAGACCCCGGCGGGAGGCTCCGGCTGGGAACCCTCGTCCTCGTCCGGCGCCAGCGCGCGCTCCCACAGCCGCTGCCACTGGCCGAGGTCGTACAGACCGGCGGAGACGGGGGTGGGACTGATACGCCGGGCTTCGGGAATGAGGATGTGCAGGACGGCCGCGAGGGCGGTGAACTGAGCGGGTACGTTCCGGGCCCGCCGCCAGTCGCTGATCCGCTGCGCGGACACCCGGACGGGCCGCCCCCGCTCGTCCACCCGCTGGAGCCGGCCGACTCCCTCGGACACCCGCTTGAGGGGCGGATTCCCTGCCTCTCTGTACAACAGCGCGAGACGCTCCGCGAAGGCCGTGCGTGCTCCTGAGTCGGAGCTCAAGGTCTTCCACCCCTTACGTGCCTCGCGGTTGAAATCCGGACCGGAAAACTCACTTTATATGGCTGACCTGCGGTGACGCACCGCCTCCGGCACCGGAACCTCCTCATACGGGTCCCCTGGCTGGCAGGATCACGACCCTGCGGCGCAGCCAACGGGCGATGCCGTGACAGGCCACCAGCCAGGCGCTCCAGATGCCAACCAGCGCGCCGTACGTTCTCGGCCACACTCAGCCCACATTCAGCCCACGGTCACCCGCTTCCTCCGGTACCGGTCCCCACGAGGGGAGGGACCGGTACCGGACGAAGCGGGACGATCACTGCGCCGCCCCTACACTGGGGCCGGCGGTTCGATGTGATCGATGCGGTTGACCCGGTCGCCGCGGTTGACCCGAGAGGACGGGAGAGGGCTGTGGCGAAGATCGTCGGCGGTGTCCAGGACCCGTCGGCGGAGGTGCTCGCCGAGGCGGCCGCCGTGTTCGGACTCCTCGCCTCCTCCGCCCGGCTGCACATCATGTGGGCGCTGTCCCAGGGCGAGAGCGACGTCACCCACCTCGCCGACCGGGTCGGCGGCGCGCTGCCCGCGGTCAGCCAGCACCTGGCGAAACTGAAACTCGCCGGGCTCGTCCGCTCCCGCCGCGAGGGCCGCCGGCAGATCTACTACGTCGACGACCCCGACATCGTGACCGTCGTCCGCGTCATGGTCGGCCAGCTGACGGCCCGGGAGACCTCCTCCGGCCCTTCGGACCGACTGCGCGAGGCCGGTGTCTGAGGAGTCGGAGGCGCCCGGAGCGCCCGGGGACCCGGACGGGGCGGTGTCCGGGAGTGCCGCTCCGGACGCCCCGCCCTCTGAACCGGCCCCGCCGGGTGTGGGGGGCGAGTCGAGGCCGGCGTCTGTTCTTCGGGGGTCTTCGAGCCCCGCGCCCACCGACCCGGCTGGGTCGATGGCGGTGCCGGGTGACTCGGATCGGCTGACGGGGGGGCCGGTTTCGCCGGTCGTGGGCACCGGTTCGGTCGGGTCGGCGTCCGGCGGGCTCTCCGCTTCGGTTTCGGCCGTGTCTGGGTCGGGTTTTGAGGCCGGGTCGGCGGGCGGTTCTGTCGCTTCTGACTTGTCGCCCCGCGCTTCTGTCTCTCCGGGCCCGGCTGGGTCGATGGCGGTGCCGGGTGACTCGGATCGGCTGACGGGGGGGCCGGTTTCGCCGGTCGTGGTCACCGGTTCGGTCGGGTCGGCGTGCGGGGGGCCCTCTGCTTCGGTTTCGGCCGTGTCTGGGTCGGGTTTTGAGGCCGGGTCGGCGGGCGACCCCGCCGCTTCTGACCTGTCGCCCCCCGCCTCCGCGTTTCCGGCCGCCCCCGAGGCTTCGCCCGCGTCCCCCTCGCCTGCCCCTCCGGTCCTGCGCGCTGTCCCTGCCGCAGCCGGTGCGGGCGCGGGCGACCTCGGACCCCGCCCAGGTGCCCCCGCAGCGAGCCTCCTCGAAGTCCTCCGTCGACTGGACAGTGGGCCGCGAGGGCTGAGCGAGGTGCAGGCGGCGGAGCGGTTGGCGCGGTTCGGCGAGAACGTGATCCCGGACGCCCGGGACCCCTCCTGGCCCCGCCTGTTCGCACGGAGTCTGCGCGACCCCTTCACCGCGGTGCTGCTCTGTCTGGGACTGGTGTCGGCCGCCGTCTTCGCCTGGGGCACCGCCTCGGTGATCCTCCTGCTGGTCGCCGTGAGCAGCGTCCTGCGGGCCTCCGGTGAGCACCGGGCCGACCGCTCCACGGCAGGCCTGCGCCGCCTGGTGGCGACCACCGTCACGGTCCAGCGCCGGGTCGACGAGGACACGGCCCCGGCCACCCGTGAGATCCCGGTCGAGGAACTCGTCCCCGGCGACGTCGTACGGCTCGGCCCGGGCGACCTGGTCCCCGCGGACGTACGACTGCTGCGGTCGACCGGGTTCACCGTCCACCAGGCCGCACTCACCGGGGAGTCCGCACCGGTGGAGAAGTCCGCGGGCGAGAAACCGGGGGAGGGGGACGGCGACGGGGACGGGGACGGGGACGGGGGTGTCTTCCAGGACCCCCGGCTCTGCTTCCAGGGCAGCAGTGTCGCCTCCGGCAGTGCCACCGCCGTGGTCACCGCCACCGGCGGCGACACCCGTTTCGCCGCCGCGCACCGCCGTACCGGAAAGCCCCCGGCGACCACATTCGAACGTTCCGTCCAGGGCGTCTCCTGGATCCTGATCCGCTTCGCGCTGCTGACCCCGCCCCTGGTGCTCATGGCCAACGCCGCTCTGCGCGGCCGCGGTCTGGAGACCCTCCCCTTCGCCGTCGCGGTGGCGGTCGGGCTGACCCCCGAGATGCTGCCGGTCCTCGTCACCACCTGCCTGGCCCGCGGCGCCGCCCTCCTCGCCCGTACGCACGGCGTCATCGTGCGACGGCTCC
Organism: Streptomyces sp. NPDC005483; assembly: GCF_040606035.1. Lineage (NCBI taxonomy): Bacteria > Bacillati > Actinomycetota > Actinomycetes > Kitasatosporales > Streptomycetaceae > Streptomyces > Streptomyces sp. NPDC005483. The sequence continues at coordinate 18,101 of NZ_JBEXEA010000020.1, read as the reverse complement.
CCGCCCTGCACGACATCGGCGCCATGGACGTCCTGTGCGTGGACAAGACCGGCACCCTCACCCAGGATCGCCCGGTGTTCCACCGCGCACTGGACGCCGACGGCCACGACGACCCCGGGGTACTGCGCTGGGCGGCGGCCGCCGCCTGGTGGTCACTCCAACTCACCGACCTCCCGGCCCCCGACGCACTGGACGAGGCCCTGCTCGCCGCCGCCGACGAGGACGCCCTCACGTCGTACGACGGCGTCACGGCCCTCCCGTTCGACCCGGGCCGCCGCCTGGCCACCGTGGTCGTCCGCACCCCCGGTCGGCTCGGCACGCACACTCTGATCACCAAGGGCGCCGCCGAGGCCGTACTGCCACGCTGTTCGCTGTCCGACGAGGAGCGCTCCCGCCTGCGCGACCTCGCCGACGCACAGGCCGCGGACGGGCTGCGGGTCCTCGCCGTCGCCACCGCCGAACGCCCCGCCGGAACCCGTCCCCTCGAACGCGGCCTCACCTTCCACGGCCTCGTCACCCTGCGGGACGACCTCGCCCCCACCGCCGCCGAGGCCCTCGCCCAACTCGCCGGGCGGGGCGTCACCGTCAAGGTCCTCACCGGCGACCACCCGGGCACCGCGGTCCGGGCCTGCCGTGAACTGGGGGTTCCGATGGCCGGCGTCGTCACCGCCGACCGCCTCGACACCCTCACCGACGCCGAACTCACCGACCTGGCCCGCCGTACGACCGTCTTCGCCCGCTGCACCCCCGAGCACAAGACGCGGATCACCCGGGCCCTCCAGGCCGGCGGCCACACGGTCGGCCTCCTCGGCGACGGCGTCAACGACCTGCCCGCCCTGCGCACCGCCGACGTAGGCATCGCCCCACGCGACGCGGCCGGGGTGACCAGGGAGAACGCCGATCTCGTCCTCGCCGGGAAGGACCTCACCGCGATCGGCCACGCGGTCGCCGCCGGCCGGCACGCGGGCGGCAACATCTCCACCTACCTGCGCATCACGCTCTCCTCCAACCTCGGCAACGTGATCGCGATGCTCTCCGCGGGCCTCCTGCTGCCCTTCCTGCCGATGCTCCCGGCCCAGGTCCTCGTCCAGAACCTGTGCTTCGACGCGGCCCAACTGGCCTTCGCCTACGACCGTCCCGCCCCGTCCGCCCTGCGCCGGCCGAGCGTCCTGGACCCCCGGGAGCTGCTCCGGTTCATCGTCGGATTCGGTGCCCTGAACGCCGTGGCGGACCTGGCGACCTTCGGTGCCCTGGCCTTCGCCCTGCGCGGCCCGGGCGACGACGAGGCGCTGTTCCACTCGGGCTGGTTCACGGAGAACCTGCTGACACAGGCCGTGGTGATGGTGCTGCTGTCACTCGGCTCGCTCGGGTCACTCGCGTCGCGCGGCTCGCGCGGCGGGCGCCGTCGGCGGCCGGGCCCGGTGACCTGGTCCGCCGCCGCACTGGCCGCGACCGGTCTGCTCCTGCCCGCGTCCCCGCTGGGCCCGTCCCTGGGCCTGACCGCACTGCCCGGCGTGTACTACGGACTGCTCGCGGCCGTCCTGGCCCTGTACGCCGTAGGGCTGCTGGCGGCGTGGACGCGCCACGAGCGCCGCCGCACGGGTGGCCGGGCGAGAGACTGACCGTCTCAGGGGCAGGCGATGTCGAACCCGTACCGCAGGGGTTCGTCCGTCACCCCGTGATCGAGCCGGTAGACGTAGACACCGTCCACCCGCACCCCGGACGGCGCGCCCTCCGCCCGGCAGGGGTACGACACCTGCACGACCCGGGGCCGGTCGGCGACCTTGACCCGCATCCCGTCGGCCGGTCCGCCGTCGAGGACGGCGACTTCCCACCCGGTCACGTCGGCCGTCTCCACCACTGTCTCCGCTGCGTCCACGCCGACAGTTTAGAGGTTGCGCAATCGTACCGGGGGTCGACTTCGGTGGGTCCGTCTTAGGCGGATGTGCGTGTGGGTGTGGGTGTGCGGGCGGGTGCGGGTGAGGAGGCCGATGCCGATGCGTCCTCGACCGTTTTCTCGCCGGTCCGGGCAGCCGCCGAGGCCGCGGCATCCTTCCGCCGGGTCAACCCGACCCCCACCAGCACGACGGCCATGCCCAGCACGACCCGCACGCTCAGGGCCTCGCCCAGGACGACCGCGCCGAGGAGCACGGAGACCACGGGCAGCAGATAGCCGACCACCGCGGCGTTGGTGGCGCCCTCGTCGTTGATGATCCGGTAGGTGAGGTGGAAGGTGATCGCGGTGCAGAACACGCTGAGGACCAGCGCCGCGACCACGACCGCCGGGCCGGGATCGATCGACTCCAGGCCGCCGATGGGCATCGCGACGGCGGTCAGCCCGCTCGCGGCGACGAGCTGGGCGGCGGAGAGCGAGATGGTGGGGGTGCCCCGGCGCACCAGGGTGCGACCCATGTAGGTGAAGGCGACGGCGTAGCTGGCGGCCCCGCCGAGAATGGCGAGGGCTCCCCAGCCGGTGGCCCCGGCCGACCGCCACGGGGCGAGGATGAGAACCGTGCCGGCGAAGCCGAGGAGCAGGCCCGCCAGACGGGCCGGGCGCAGTCCGCGTTCCGAGCCGAGGGCCAGGCCGAGGGCGATCGACCATAGCGGGGTCGTGGCGTTCAGGACCCCCGCGAGGCCGGAGTCGACGGTCTGCTGGCCCAGGCTGAACAGGGCGAAGGGCAGCGCGTTGCAGAAGAGGGCGGCGACGACGATGTGCCGCCAGACGGTCCGGCCGCGGGGCAGGCGCCGGCCCGACGCGTAGCAGGCGACGGTGAGGACGAGCGCGCCGAGGAGACAGCGGACGAACGTGACCTGGAGCGGGGAGAGGCCGCGCAGCGCCAGTTCGATCCAGAGGAAGGTCGAGCCCCACAGCAGCGCGAGCACGGCCACCCGTACTCCGCCCCGCAGACTCCGTGGCCCACTGCTCACGTCGCTCTCCTTCATCCGGCCGGCAGACGACCGGTACGTGGTCCAACCGGTGCGTGATCCATTCCGTCCGGTTCTTCGACGATGCCCCAGCCGAACTGTGAGGACAAGCAAATGGTTCTACCCATTCTGTTAAGCTGCGCTACATGCTTGATGTGAGGCGCCTCCAGGTCCTGCGCGCGGTGGTGACCAGTGGGACGGTCACCGCGGCCGCGGCCCACCTCGGCTACACACCGTCCGCCGTCAGCCAGCAGGTGGCGGCGCTGGAGAAGCAGGCCGGTACCGCGCTCCTCGAACGGGTCGGGCGCGGGGTGCGGCCCACCCCCGCCGGTCTGCTGCTCACCGAGCACGCGGCCCTGATCAGTTCGGCGGTCGCCCAGGCGGAGACCGCCCTCGCCGACCTGCGCGCCGGGCGCATCGGCACCCTGTCGGTCCGATACTTCGCCACGGCGGGCTCCACACTGGTGGCCCCGGCCCTGGCCCGGCTCCGCGCGGAACACCCGGGCGTACGGGTCGACCTCGAACTCGCCGACCCGGAGGACCCGTTCCAGGAAGTGGCGCGGGGGCGGGCCGACCTCGCGGTGGTCGTGCAGGCGCGGGGCCGGGCCGCGGACGGCTTCCGCCTGGTCCATCTGCTCGACGACCCGTACGTCGCCGTCCTGCCGCTGGGACATCCCCTGGCGGACCGGGAGGGCATCGACCTGAACGAGCTGTCCGGGGAGCAGTGGGTCGGCAGCGAACCACCCGGCCCGTGCCTGGAACCGGTGCTCGACTCCTGCGCGGCGGCCGGTTTCAGCCCCGACTTCGTCATCCGCAGCGAGGACTACGCCACCGCGCAGGGCTTCGTCGCGGCCGGTCTCGGTGTCGGCCTGATGCCGAGGCTGGGCCTGCGCGCCCGGCACCCCGGCGTCGTCGTACGCCCGGTCCGCAACCCCGAACCGGTCCGGTCCATCTCGGCGATCGCCCGCGAAACCGCCCTCGACCAGCCAGCCCTCCGCAGCCTCCTCTCGGCCCTGCGAGACGCGGCCACCACCGACGGGCCGTGAGACCGGTCCGGGCGGCGGGGCCGGTGTGCGGGTTGCCTTGGCGGGGGCGACGACTCGGACCGGTGCGTGCGGCCGGCGTGCCTGCTGCCTCGGATGGGGGGTCAGGAGGCGGGGCTGGGAGCGCGGTGGCCGGAGTAGTCGTGCTGCCGGGCGCCGGCCCGCGTTTACGACGTACTGCGCGGCGTCCCCGACTCTGCCGCAGACCGCCGATCCTGGCCCGGCGACGGTCATTGAGGTTGCTGTACTTCGCAGCTGTCTGTACAGCGGTCACGGGATCAGGACAGCCGCCCGGCCTCGTGAAGCGCGTCGAAGACCATCGCGTCGACGGCCGAGACCCGGCCCCTGTCGGCGTAGCGGAACCACGCCTTCTCAGCGATCTCCCGCGACGGAGTCAGCTCACCCCGGTGATCGGCGGTGTAGCAGATCATCCGGAAGGGGTCGTGCTCCGGATGGCCCTCGCCGATCTCGAAAGTGCCGAAGTGCACCATGGAGCCGGAGTCGATCGCCGTCCGCAGTTCCTCGTCGATCTCCCGCACCAGGGTCTCGCCGTCGGACTCACCCGGCTCACGATGACCGCCCGGGAGGTAGAAACGATCTCTGCCGTGACTACGCGTCACCAGCACCCGCTCATCCCGCACCAGGATCCACGCCACCTTCTCGGGCACAGCGTCGTTCGCCATGGTCTGTGACGGTACCGATCGGCCTGATCTACGTCAGCACCGTCCGCACGCTGAGTTCGGGAACCTCGCTGAGCTGGACGAACGGCCGACCTGTGGCTTCCCTGGGCTGAAGGCTATGCCCGCCTGAACTGGTTGCCGCTGTGGTGTGCGCCGGTGCCGGCTCCGCAACGGCGGCATCTACCGCTTCTGGGCTCTGCCGCTGGAGGAGATCTCCCGTCTCGGCGGACACTGCCGGCCCGGCCGTGACCGAGAAGGTCTACCGGAGGCAGATTGAGCCCGTGATCCAGACCGGTGCCGTGGTCATGGACGGCATCAGCAACGCCAGAGGGCCCTCACTGAATCAGTGAGGGCCCTCTGAACTGGTATTTAGCTGTCGGGGTGGCGGGATTTGAACCCACGACCTTCGTCCCGAATGAGGTTCGGTTACTGATCTTGCCAGTGCCGATGTCGTTTGGCCTGGTCGCAGCGTCGGGCTGTCGTGGTCTCGGGTGGTTTCGAAGGGGCTCGGGGAGCGGGTTGGCTCCCAGATGGCTCCCAGGCGTCCGGACTGGCTGGGCCTCGCCGCGCAGGGCGTGGCCGACCGAGAAGCCGGCGTTGTGCAGTCTTTGTGTCGCCCGGACGTCGATCGTTGCGATCCTCGATGGCCTCCAAGACCTGCTGAACTGCTGGACCGGCCTGTGCACCATGTGCCACCAGCCCCTGGCCCGACCCTGGACCACACACCAATCAGCGAGATCCCCCCGACCTGACGGAGTCCTACCAGGCCGAGAGCCCCTGTTCCCTCAGGGCCGCCGCCGCCGCCGTCCGTTCGGCCACGGCCGCGTCGGCGTCGGTCACCAGGACCCGGGCGCCCGTCGCGTCGGTGAACTCCGTATTTCTCGAAGCGCTTCGTATCGCGCATGAGCCGAACCGACTGCCGGAATGATCAGCCGGGCAGACACCCCGGCAGGCATGGGTGGCCCGAGCGGCGATGCAGTCAAACCTTGACATTACGCACTAAGTGTCGTACGTATGGATACATCGTAAACTTACGAGTGCAGCGCGGATGGGACGGAGAGAAGGCAGCCCTCCAGCCGCACGGAGTGCGTGGTGATCGACATGACGACGAGTTGCGACCGGCCCTTCCCGAGCCCCCTTCGCCGGCAACCCGAGCCGGGAGCCCCGAGGGTGACGGCGCTCGTACCCGCCTACAGGGAGACGGACTCGCTCCCCCAAGTCCTCGATGCGCTGCAGACGCAGACGCGTCCCGCGGACCGCATCATCGTGACTCTGGATCCGCACCAGGACAGCGGTCGAACCGAAGAACTGGAGCGAATTGCCCGAGAGGCGGGCGCCGAAGTCTGGCATTCGGTCGGCAACAGGCATAAGAAGGCCGGTAATCTCAACGGAGCGCTGGACAGATTGCTGCCGAACCTGGCAGACGACGACGCAATCCTCATCCAGGACGCCGACACGTATCTGGATCCTCACTTCATCGAGGTGACCACCCGGAAGTTGGGGCAGGGCTACGGCGCCGTGGGCGGGAACTTCCGGGGTCGTTCGGGCGGCAGTCTCTGTGGCGTCTTCCAACGCAATGAGTTCGCCCGGTACGCCCGGGACACGGCTCGAAAGAACGGCAAGGTACTTTGCCTGACAGGCACCGCCTGCCTTTTCAAGGCCGGCGCTCTGAAAGGTGTGCTCGCCGCCCGAGAATCTGGTCTTCTGCCACCGGCCGACGGAGTGTACGACACGAAGGCACTGACCGAGGACAACGAGCTCACGCTCGCTCTGAAGCATCTCGGATTCCGCATCGTCGCTCCGGCCCGCGCGACCATGAGTACTGAAGTCATGGAAACATGGCGAGCCCTTGCGAAGCAGCGGCTTCGCTGGAAGCGCGGAGCGCTCGAGAATCTGATCGGCTACGGCGTGACTCGTTACACCGCAGAAGGTTGGGGCAGGCAGGTCGTGGCGTTCCTCGGAGTATCCGTGTCGACCGTATATGTAGGTTCGGTCCTGTGGTTCCTCGCTGCTGGATCGGGCCTGAGAATTGCGCCGTTCTGGATTGCCTTCACCGCCTTCTACTCGATTGAGCGGGCAGTCACCGCAAAATCCAGGGGTTGGCGTGTGTCGATTGCATCGATGCTGGTCATACCTGAATGGTTCTACGACCTGTTTCTGCAGGGAGTGCACCTCCGTGCGCTCGTCGATACAGCTCTTCAACGAGAGCGAAACTGGTAGTTCCAAGCAGTCCCCGGAAAGGGACCGAACAGACAGAGGAGACGATCATGGCAAACTATGCAGGCGCAGGGGCCACAATGGGCGGAACCAGTGGGGCAGGGGTTCTGCCCCTCACGGGCGGCCCGGGAAGCATCTGGTTCTGGATCATCGTGTTCGTTCTGATCTCGTCGGGATTCGCTGTGCTGCGGCTGTTTCCCCGAAACGTCAAGGACGACTCCTGACCGGGGTCGCACATGAAAAAGGCAAGTCAACTTCTGGGTATCGGCCTGATACTCGTCGGTTTGCTCCTGGGAGGCTTCACGCTTCTCAAGACCTGGCACTCGGACAATCAGTACAGAGCCATCCAGCAGACACTGCACAAAGAGGCCCAGACGTCGGCCGAGGTCCCTCACGAAGGCGGCGCGCTCGCGACGCTGAGGATTCCTCGATTCGGCTCGGGCTATGACCCCGTGATCGTTGAGGGCGTGTCTCAGAGTGCTCTTGCGAAGGGCCCCGGGCACTTTCCGGGGACGGCCATGCCGGGCGAAATCGGCAACTTTGCGATTGCCGGTCACCGCACGGGGTGGGGGCAGCCGTTTCATCGGCTGCCGGACCTGACAAAGGGCGACGAGATCAAGATCTATTGGCACCGTAAGGCATACACCTACCGGGTCACCCGGACCGAGGTCGTCAAGCCCTCCGACGTCGGCGTCGTGCTTCCCGTTCCCAACAGGCCGGGTGCCAGGCCGGACAAGGCTCGGATCACGCTCACCACCTGTACGGACCGCGGTTGGAACGGAACATACATCCACCGGCTCGTCGTATGGGGCGAGCTGGAGAAATGATCACTAGGTGGCATCGGCCCCGGCGCCGCGTCGAGCCTTGAGGAGGCAGGCGAATGGCGAACGAATCAGCCGCCGGCACGGATCGATCCGGCGACCGCGGGCGTCCTGCGAAACTCAGCCGTGAGCGTGTCCTGGCCGGCGCTTTGGAACTGGTTGATCGCGAAGGCCTCTCCGCACTGAGCATGCGTCTCCTGGGAGCCGATCTCGGCGTGGAAGCCATGAGCCTGTACCGCTACGTGCCCGGCAAGGAAGCCCTGGTGGACGGGCTGGTCGAGGCCCTCTACCTGCAATTGGAGGACCGCCTCGACCAGGCGCCCGTCTCGGCCGCGGCACCGACCGCCGGTGACTTCGAGCAGCGAGCCGACCTGCAACGCATCGCTCTGACCATGTACCAGGTCTGCATGGACCACCCCCAGGTGGTGCCGCTGCTGTCCACCCGCATGATGGCGGTCCCGCTGGCCCGCAGACCGCTGCCCGTCCTCAGGGATCACGAACGGGTGCTCACCCTGCTCCGCGACGCCGGACTGGACGAGGCCCAAAGCGCCACAGTCCTCCGCGCCTTCACCGCCTGGGTGCTCGGGTATACGTCGGTGGACCTGCGCGCCATGGTGGATAATCCAGAGGAACCGGACCCCGCGTTCCGGTTCGGCCTGCACCGCCTTCCCGCCAAGGACCTGCCCAGGCTGCGCGAGAGCACCCCCGCCCTCGCCGAACGCGGCGGCCCGGAGGGCCTGGCAGCCGGATTGGACGCACTGCTCGACCGCTTCTCCGGGCCACACGAGTAAGTCCCCGGCCAAGCACACTCCGGCGGCATGCGGGTCACCGGTATCCGGTCGTGCCCGCCGGTTTGCCCGCGTCCTGGACCTCGACGAGGTAGCGCAAGGAGTCGGGGCGGCTGCCGTCGAGGTCCGTGAAGCCGTAGACCTGGGCGAGTCCGTCGCTGGAGAGGGACTAGCCGTTGAACCGCGCCGCGTCGCGAGGGCGACGGCGCGCCCCGCGAAGCGCGGCGGGAGCGCCACACCGCGACGTGCGGGAGTGGACACCATGGGAGTTGCGGCACAGATTCGTTCGTTGCTCTCTGACAACGGCATCCCGTTGGAGCGGATCGCCCTCTTGGCCGGTCACAGTAGCCAGGCGACGACAGAAGTGGTCTACCGCAAGCAGCTCCGTCCGGTGATCACACAGGGGGCTGAAGCGATGGACGAGATCTTCGCCGAAGATCAGGAAGAGGGGGACACGGGAAGAGGGCACCTACTCAAGTAGTAGATGCCCTCTAACCTGGTCGGGGTGGCGGGATTTGAACCCACGACCTCTTCGTCCCGAACGAAGCGCGCTGCCAAGCTGCGCTACACCCCGATCGTCGCTGCTCCTCGCGGCGACGTCGTTTACTTTAGCCCACCGGTGGCTGGAGACGAAATCCGGTTTTGGCGCGGTGGCGGATGAGGTTCGGGCGGGCGTGGTCGAGGGCGACCAGGAGGATCGCGAGGGCGTAGAAGGAGAGGCCGAGGAGGAGGGTGTTGCCGAGGACGTTCTTGTAGCCGCGGAGGTCCACGTCCAGGAAGGGGTAGAGGTAGCGGCCGGCCGTGCCCGGGAGGATCAGTTCGCCTCGGGTGAAGGAGAACAGCAGGTACGCCAGGGGGTACAGCAGCCAGGTCGCCGCCTGGCGCAGGTGCAGGCGGCCGGGGGCCGTCAGCAGGAGCCAGTCCGCCAGTGCCGCCGCGGGGATCACCGTGTGCATGAGGTGGGTGGTCACCGCGTGCCAGCCCGTCGGGTTCGCCGCCTGGCCCGTCAGGACGAAGGGGCTGGCCGCGTTCGCCAGCAGCACGTGGTGCACCAGGGCCGTGATCGTGACGTAGAGAAGGGCCGCGCCCGTCAGGGCGGACGGCAGGGGGCGGCGGGCGGTCCATGCCCTGCGGGCCGACAGCAGGAGCACCATCGCCAGCAGGATCGTGCTCTGGACCGAGAAATAGCTCAGGGTGCGGACCGCGCTGCTCAGGAGCAGTTCGACAGTCACGGCCCCTGCGGCCAGCACTGCCACCAGCACACGGTAGGCGGCGGCCAAGGGATGGCGTACGGGAGCCACCACCGCCGTGGCGGGGACGATCGAGGGCAGGAAGACGGGCATGCCCGGAAGCGCGGGGAGGTCGGGGATGTCCCTGGGTATCGGCGCGGTCATGCCCTCACGTTAGGCATAACCGGCAAAAGGGGCGATACGGGCGAACCGTGCGGGTTAACGCTTCCTACCGGTAACCCTTCCTGCTCCCGAGGCCCTTCCTCTCCCGAAGCCCTCCCTACTCCCGGCCCACCAGCGTCAGCAACGTCACCTCCGGCGGGCACGCGAACCGCATCGGCGTATAGCGGTTCGCGCCACAACCCGCCGACACGTGCAGATACGACGTCCTGCCCTCCGCCGTGTGCCGGGACAGACCCTTCACCCGGTCGGTGTCCAGGTCGCAGTTGGTGACGAAGGCGCCGTAGAAGGGGAGGCAGACCTGGCCGCCGTGGGTGTGGCCGGCGAGGATCAGCCGGTAGTCGTCCGCCGTGAAGGCGTCCAGGACGCGGAGATACGGGGCGTGTACGACGCCCATGGAGAAGTCGGCCGCGCCCGACGGGCCGCCGGCCACCTCGGCGTACCGGTCCCGCTTGATGTGCGGGTCGTCCAGGCCGGTCAGCTCCACCGACACGCCCTCGATCTTCAGCATGCCGCGCGTGTTCGTGAGGTTCTGCCAGCCCGCCGCGTCGAACCCGTCCCGCAGGTTCTCCCACGGGTTGTGGATGACGTTCACGGCGGGCGGGTTGCCGTTCAGGCCGTGGCGGCCCTGCGCCTTCTCGTACAGGTAGCGGACGGGGTTACGGAACATGGGGCCGTAGTAGTCGTTGGAGCCGAAGACGTACGCGCCCGGGAACTCCATCAGCGGGCCCAGCGCGTCCAGGACCTCCGGCACGCCCTCCGGGTCCGACAGGTTGTCGCCCGTGTTGATCACGAAGTCCGGGCGCAGGCCCGCCAGCGAGCGCAGCCAGCGCTGCTTCTTGCGCTGGCCGCCGACCATGTGGATGTCGGACACCTGGAGCACCCGCAGGGGGCGCATACCGGGCGGCAGGACGGGGACCGTCACTCGTCGCAGCCGGAAGGAACGGGCTTCGAAACCCGCCGAATAGACGAGGCCGGCGGTGCCAACCGCCGCGATGCCCAAGGGAACTCCGTATCGCGCGCGCATGCCTCCATCGTGTCAGATCACGAGGACATCCTTGACCGGGCGGCCCACCGGGCGGCCGAAACCCCGTAATGCCCCTCGTAAATGCGCGAGCACCCCCCACCCCGCACCTGCGACAATCAAACCCATGACCACGCTCAAGTCGAAGCTGCAGGTAGACCTCAACGCCGCGATCAAGGGGCGCGACGAGCTGCGCTCCTCGACGCTCCGGATGACGCTCGCCGCGATCACCAATGAGGAGGTCGCCGGCAAGGAGAAGCGCGAGCTCTCCGACGCCGAGGTCCTGAAGGTGATCACCAAGGAGGCGAAGAAGCGCCGCGAGGCGGCGGACGCGTTCGCCCAGGGTGGTCGCGCCGAGTCCGCCGAGCGGGAGAAGGCGGAGGGCGAGGTCCTCGCCGAGTACCTGCCCAAGCAGCTCAGCGACGAGGAGCTGAAGGACATCGTCGCCCAGGCCGTCGAGGAGGCGAAGGCGGCCGGCGCCGAGGGGCCGCGGGCCATGGGCGCCGTCATGAAGATCGTGAACCCGAAGGTGGCCGGTCTGGCCGAGGGCGGACGGGTCGCCGCCGCGGTGAAGAAGCTCCTGGCCGGCTGAGAACAGCACCTGCCCGTCGTACGAGAGCCCGGTCCCGCGCATTCAGCGGGACCGGGCTCTCATCCGTAGGGGAGTGTGCGGGCGTCAGCCGCGCCCGCCGGCGCCCCCGTTGCCGTTCCCGTTCCCGTTGCTCGTGCCCTGGATGAAGTTCTCCGGGATCGAGAAGGTCGGCGACGGGAAGGTGGTGTTTCCGTCGTTGCCGCCGTCGTTCCCACCGTTGTCGTTGCCGCCGTTGTCGTTCCCGCGGCTGTCCCCCTTGTCACCGTCGCCCTTCCCGTCGCCGTTGGCCTTCGGCGGGTCCGGGATGTTGACGAGGGTGAAGTTCGGGGCGTCCTTGCCCTCCAGGGCGCCGCTCATCATGTCGCGCCAGATGGGTCCGGGGACCTCGCCACCGAACACCTTGGAGTGCCAGACGCCACCGATGGTGATGTTCTTCATCTGGCGCTTGTGCGCCGGGTCGCCGACCCAGACCGCACCGGCCATGTTCGGCGTGTAGCCCACGAACCAGGCCGCGTAGCGCTCGTCCGTCGTACCGGTCTTACCGGCGCTGGCGCGGCCGCTGAGGCCCGCCTGGCTACCCGTACCGTCCTCGACCACGCCCTTGAGGAGCGTGTTGATGGTGTCCGCGGTGGTCTCCGACATCGCCCGCGAGCAGGTCGACTTCGGCACCTGGAGCGACTTTGACTTCTCGCCGACCCGCTGGGTGATCGACTCGATGGCGACCGGGGTGCAGTACATTCCGCGCGAGGCGAAGGTGGCGTACGCGTTCGCCATCGTCAGCGGGGACACCTCCTGGGTGCCCAGGGCGATCGACGGGGCCTGCTGGATCTTGCCGCCGTCGGCGCGCTCCACACCCATCTTCGCGGCCATCTCCGTCACCGGGCAGATGCCGATGTCGCTGATCAGCTGCACGTAGTAGGTGTTGACCGACTTCGCGGTCGCCTCCTTCATCGCGTACGGGCCCACCTCGGACTCGTTCTCGTTGGTGACGGGGATGCCCTTCTCGTTCCAGACCTTGCCGTTGCAGGCCTGGACCGGGGCCGGGTAGTCCATCTTGTACGGCGACGCGTACTGCTGCGTCGCCGGCGTCCCGCCCTCAATGGCGGCCGCGGCCACGATCGCCTTGAACGTCGAACCGGGCTGGTAGCCCGCGCCGCCGCCCATGTCCTGGTTGACCGACAGGTTGAGCGTCGTCTGGTTCTGCTTGTTGTTGATGCCGTACGGCCGCGACTGGCCCATCGCCAAGATCTTGCCGGTGCCGGGCTGGACGATGGTGGCGGCGGTGGCCACGTCGTCCTTCTGGTAGACGTGCTCCTTGATGGAGTCCTGGGCCGACTCCTGGGCCTGCGGGTCCATGGTGGTCCGGATCGTCAGGCCGCCCTGGTTCCAGACCTTGGCCCGGGCCTCCTGGGTCTTGCCGAAGACCGGGTCGGTCAGGAAGACCTCACGGACGTAGTCGCAGAAGAAGCCGGCGCCCTTGACCGCGGTGATGCAGCCGTTCTTCGGCTTGCTGACCTTGAGGCCCAGCGGCTGCTCCTTGGCCTTGTCGGCCTCCGCCTGGGAGACGTCGCCGACCTCGGCCATGCGCTGGAGCACGGTGTTGCGCCGCTTGATCGCCTCGGCCTCGTCGTTGACCGGGTCGTAGCGGCTCGGGGACTGGACGATGCCCGCGAGCAGCGCCGACTGCTCCAGGCTGAGGTCCTTGGCGTGCCGGGAGAAGTAGCGCTGGGAGGCGGCCTCGACGCCGTACGCCTGCTGGCCGAAGAAGGTGATGTTCAGGTAGTTCTCGAGGATCTTCTTCTTGCCGAGTTCCTCTTCGAGCTGGATCGCGTACTTCAGCTCGCGGATCTTGCGGCCGAGGGTCTGCTGGGTGGCCTGGGCGACCTTCGTCGGGTCGTCACCGGCCTCCTCCACCGCGACGTTCTTCACGAGCTGCTGCGTCAGCGTGGAGGCGCCCTGGGCGACACCCCCGCTCTGGGCGTTCTTGTTGAGCGCGCGCAGGACGCCCTTCAGGTCGACCGCGCCGTGCTGGTAGAAGCGCGAGTCCTCGATCGCGACGATCGCCTTCTGCATGTAGGGCGAGATGTTCTTGAGGTCGACCACCGTACGGTCGCGTGAGTACACCGTGGCGATGGTGCCGCCCTCGCTGTCGAGGATCGTGGTGCGCTGGCTCAGCGGCGGGGTCTTCAGGTTGGTCGGGAGGTCGTCGAAACTCTCCACCGACCCCTTGGCCGCGAGCCCGAGCGCGCCGGCCGCGGGCAGCGCGATGCCGGCCATCACCGCTCCCGCGAGGACACTGACACCGAGGAACTTGGCGGCCTGCTGCGTGGGCGACAGACCGCCACCCGAGCGCTTCTTCGACATAGGGGGCAGCCTAATCCGTCCTCATGAGCGTTCAGAGGGAGCCCATGTCACGGCATGGCGACGGAAGCGGGCACGACCGCGTCGGAGCGGGCATGGCGACAGGAGCGCCCTACCTTCTCATTCGCCGGACACGCGCACAGGCGTTGGCCTAAGCTGCTCTCAACTGTCACAGCAGTAGGGCCACGTATCAATACGTCCGGCGACCCCGAATCGTTCTGGTCGTTCCCCAACTTTTTTGTCGGGGACGTGTCCGAATCCGCCTCGTGTGTCATCAGGTGCCCGTTGTGACGCAAGACAAGTGTCCTGGTTTGCCGGGATAGTCATGTATGTCGCGGGCTCACTCCCCCGGGTGATCTGCCGCTTACGCATAGTCCGTTCGGGCCATTCAAGATTGGGCCCGAAGGGGGTGTTGCGCTGTGCCTGCCTTCCGTAACGTCCTCAACTGGCGGCGGTGAATATGCCGCTGCCGCCGTGGGGGAGCCTCGATTCGGGAGAGGACGGCGCCGGTATGGGCTGGGTAGTCGACTGGAGTGCGCAGGCGGCCTGCCGCACTACCGATCCGGATGAACTGTTCGTTCAAGGAGCAGCGCAGAACCGGGCGAAGGCAGTGTGCACCGGATGTCCGGTGCGTACGGAGTGCCTCGCCGACGCGCTGGACAACCGCGTCGAGTTCGGCGTGTGGGGAGGCATGACAGAGCGCGAGCGCCGCGCCCTGCTGCGCCGGCGCCCGACGGTCACGTCGTGGCGCAGGCTGCTGGAGACGGCGCGCGTCGAGTACGAGCGGGGGGTCGGCATCCTGCCCCTCGAAGACGACGAGATCTACGAGAACTACGCGGCGGTGAGCTGAGGGGGACACCCCTCGGCGCTGAGGGGGGCACCCCTCAGGACAGCCGCCACGTCAGGCACCGGGTCAGTCGACGGCAGTCGCGGGCAGCTCCGGCTGCCCGGCCGCGAGCCTGTTTCCGATGTTCCGCAGCCCCGCGAGGTCGTGCACATCGCCGGGCAGCGCGGCCACTTCGGCCACCGCCACCTCGGGGTGGAGCGCCGTGAAGCGGTCACGCGTGCGCTGCTCGCGGGAGAGCAGTTGCATACGGTCGGCATGCAGCCTCAGCAGGCCTGCGGTGAGCTGGTCGACGGACCGGTCAGCCGGATGGGCGGACCGCTCCTCCCCCGTGTGCTCCGAGCTCGGGTTCTCCGAATCGGCGGGGGAGCCTTCGTCGGAAGCCGGTGCCTCGGTAGCGGGAGATTCTGAACTGCCGTACGTGTCGGGAGAGTTACGAAGTCCAGCTTTCCCGCCCTCCTGATCGACAATGCGGGGCTCTTCAAGATTTTCCGCGGCCTCGGGATTTTCCACGGTCCCAAGATTTTCCGCGGCCTCGAGGTTCTCGGTGACCTCGAGGTTCTCCGCGGCGGCGAGTGCCCGCTCGGCCGAGAGCCGCTCGGCGCCGCTGCCGTGGACCCGGTTGAGCACCAGACCGGCGAGCGGCATGCGCTCCGCGGCCAGCCGCTCCACGAAGTACGCGGCCTCGCGCAGCGCGTCCCGCTCCGGGGCGGCGACCACCAAAAACGCCGTCCCGGGTGCCTGCAGCAGCTTGTACGTCGCGTCCGCGCGCGTACGGAACCCGCCGAAGGTCGTGTCCATCGCGGCCACGAACGTCTGGACGTCCTTGAGGAGTTGGCCACCCAGCAGCTTGCCGAGGGTGCCGGTCATCATCGACATCCCGACGTTCAGGAACTTCATCCCCGCCCGTCCACCGAGCTTGGCCGGGGCGGTGAGCAGCCGGATGAGCTTTCCGTCGAGGAAGGAGCCGAGCCGCTTCGGCGCGTCCAGGAAGTCGAGGGCGGAGCGGGAGGGCGGCGTGTCGACGACGATCAGGTCCCACTCGTCCCGGGCCCGCAGCTGCCCCAGCTTCTCCATCGCCATGTACTCCTGCGTGCCGGCGAAGCCCGCGGAGAGCGACTGGTAGAAGGGGTTGTTCAGGATCGCGGCCGCCCGCTCGGCGTCCGCGTGCGCCTCGACGATCTCGTCGAAGGTGCGCTTCATGTCCAGCATCATCGCGTGCAGCTCGCCGCTCGCGGAGTCGTCGAGACCCTTCACCCGGCGTGGGACGTTGTCCAGCGAGTCGATGCCCATCGACTGGGCCAGCCGGCGGGCCGGGTCGATGGTGAGGACGACCACCTTGCGGCCCCGCTCGGCGGCACGCAGGCCGAGGGCGGCAGCGGTGGTGGTCTTGCCGACGCCGCCCGAGCCGCAGCACACCACGATGCGGGTCCCCGGGTCGTCGATCAGGGGGTCGAGGTCGAGCACGGGTGCGGGGGTGAGGCGGTGGGGGCGATCGGAGCGGTCCGGGCGTGGATTCCGGGGGGTTCCGTTCTGCCGGTCGGCGTCCGGGCTCATGACATCCCCTGCTTCCGCAGCTCGGTGGCCAGTTCGTACAGACCCGCCAGGTCCATGCCCTCGGTCAGCAAGGGCAGTTCGTGCAGCGGCAGCCCCAGTTCGCCGAGGACCGAGCGCTGTTCGTGCTCCAGGTCGTACCGCTCGGCGTACTCCTCGGCCTGCTGGATCAGCGGGTCGACCAGCTTCTCCGCGTTGCCCCCGCGGCGGGCGCCGCCGAGCCCGGCCGAGGACAGCGCCTTCGCCACCGCTGAACGCTGTGCGGTCCGTACGAGTTCCAGGTCGGTGCCGTCCAACACCTCCGGGCGCACCATGTTCACGACGATCCGGCCCACGGGCAGGTGCGCGGCCCGGAGTTCGGCGATGCCGTCCGCGGTCTCCTGGACGGGCATCTCCTCCAGGAGAGTGACCAGGTGGACGGCCGTCTCCTTGGACTTCAGCACCCGCATCACGGCCTGCGCCTGATTGTGTATCGGGCCGATCTTGGCGAGTCCCGCGACCTCGTCGTTGACGTTCAGGAAGCGGGTGATACGGCCGGTGGGGGGCGCGTCCATCACGACGTAGTCGTAGGCGAAGCGGCCGGACCTGTCCTTGCGGCGGACCGCCTCGCACGCCTTGCCCGTCAGGAGGACGTCCCTGAGGCCGGGCGCGATGGTGGTCGCGAAGTCTATGGCGCCGAGCTTCTTCAGGGCGCGTCCCGCTCCGCCGAGTTTGTAGAACATCTGGAGGTAGTCCAGAAGGGCCAGTTCGGGGTCGATGGCCAGTGCGTACACCTCCCCGCCCCCTGGAGCGACGGCGATCTTCCGCTCCTCATAGGGCAGCGCCTCCGTTTCGAAGAGCTGCGCGATTCCCTGGCGACCCTCCACCTCGACGAGAAGCGTCCGCTTCCCCTCGGTGGCGAGGGCCAACGCGAGGGCTGCGGCGACCGTCGTCTTTCCGGTCCCGCCCTTGCCGCTGACGACCTGGAGCCTGCTCACGTATTCGAGCGTAACCAGTCGGCGGCGAACCTAAGCAGGAGGCTGTGGATAACTCGGTCACAAGCTGTGGGTGAGCAGCGGCTGAAAGCCGGGCTTGAGCAGCGGCTAAAGTCGGCCGCATGACCAAGAAGTGGGAATACGCGACCGTGCCGCTGCTCGTCCACGCCACGAAGCAGATTCTGGACACCTGGGGCGAGGACGGGTGGGAGCTCGTGCAGGTCGTGCCCGGGCCGAACAACCCCGAGCAGCTGGTGGCGTACCTGAAGCGGGAGAAGTCGGCGTGAGCGGGACGGTCGAGGCACGGCTCGCGGAGCTGGGGCTGACGCTGCCGGCGGTCGTGCCGCCGCTGGCCGCGTATCAGCCGGCCGTGCAGTCGGGTGTGTACGTGTACACCTCGGGTCAGCTGCCCATGGTCGACGGCAAGCTTCCGGTCACCGGGAAGGTGGGCGCGGAGGTCACGGCCGAGGAGGCGAAGGCGCTGGCCCGCACGTGCGCGCTGAACGCGCTGGCGGCGGTGAAGTCCGTGGCGGGTGATCTGGACCGGATCGCGCGCGTGGTGAAGGTCGTGGGGTTCGTGGCGTCCGCCGCGGACTTCACGGGGCAGCCGGGCGTGATCAACGGCGCGAGCGAGCTGCTGGGCGAGGTGCTCGGCGAGGCGGGCGTGCACGCGCGCAGTGCGGTGGGGGTGGCGGTGCTGCCGCTGGATGCGCCGGTCGAGGTCGAGGTGCAGGTCGAGCTGACTTCGGCGTGATGCCTCCGGCGGTTGCGCGGTTGTCTGTGCGGGTTCGTTGGGGGCGGGCGTTGTTGCGCAGTTCCCCGCGCCCCTGATGCCTGCGCGTGCCTGCGGCGGGCTGGGCGGGTTCGGT